>DAINDC010000115.1:0-5622 GCA_036732085.1 Fibrobacterota bacterium
CCGCGAAGGGTGAGGCCCTGCGCAAGGATATCGAGATCCTCAAAGCGGGCCTGGCCGAGGGCAAGCTTATCACCGACCTGGAGTTCGCATCCGAGGAGATCAAAGGGCTGGCGATCGATCTCAGCAAACGTTACTCCAAGCTCGATACCATGACCAAGGTGCAGTCGCGGAAAATCCGCAGCGCCAGCGCCTCGCTGACCAAGGCCAAACTGGAGAAGGAGCAATACAAATCCTCCCTGAACGAGCTGCAGAAAATCCTGGATCTCTGCCGCGTGATCTCCAGCTCGCAGGATCTCAAAGACATCCTCCATCACCTGCTTTTCCTGTTGAGCGAAATCCTGCCGTCGCGGGGTTGCGCCGTTTTCGTGGGCGGCAACGGGGCGGGCGCCGCGGACGGGGTTTCCGGGGGCACGCCCATCCTGTCCAGCAATTTCACGCCCCAGCTCCAACAGGTCCTGGCCCAGCATTTCGAGGAAGGCATCATCCGCTGGATCCTCAACGAGCGCCGCGTCTGCCTCATCCCCAGCTTCGAGGATAAGGCTCCCGACGGAGGCGCCAACGGGGACTTCGCGGTCATCCCGCTGAACGACAATGACAACAATTACGGCTTCATCTGGATCGCCTGCACCATCCGCCAGGAAGAGGTGACCCCGGAAACCACCAACCTCATCTGGGTCCTTTCCAGCCATGCCTCCATCGCCATCATCAACTGCCTGCATAGGCAGCGCATGGAAGAGAAGATCAACGAGCTCAGGCTGCTCACTTCCATCAACGCGCTCAAGGGCGAGATCCTGCGCCAAGGCGTTCCCCGCGAGGATGGCCCCGGCAAGGGCGAACCGAGCTCGGCCGAATCGTCGCAGACCTCCAGCAGCCTGCCCACCTTCTTCCGGGAGTTCCAGCGCCTCATCGCCCGCGAACTCAAGCTCGAGCGCGGTTACCTGTTCATGGGAGGAGCGGACATCGCCCAACCGGGCTCCCCCCTGCCCGAGCTCGACGGCGGCGCGTTCCTGGAGCATGGCGAGACCCGCAAGCTCATCCGACTCGCCGACAAGGAACAGGTCCGGCTCGAAGCGGGCGACTTCTTCCAATCGGCCTATCCACGCGTATCGCGGACCTTGGGATCGGAGGGGCTGGCCCTCCTCTCCTTATCGCCGGCGGAAGGCCGCGCGGCCTATCTCCTGCTCTGCCTTTCCTCCGAGGACATGCAGCGCATGCCCTTGCTCCAGGGCCTGCTGCTGGCGGTAGCCTCCCAGGCACGCGTGATGGCCGAGAACATGGATCTCTACGATTCCCTGTTGACGGCCAATCGCAACCTCACCGCCCTCCAGTGGCAACTGGTGAACTCAGGGAAGATGGCGGCCCTGGGACAGCTCGCGGGCGGCGTCGCCCATGAAATCAACAACCCCTTGCAGATCATGCTCGGCCGCATCCAGATGATCCAACTGATGTCGGACGAGAACCGACCCGTCCCGATCGGCGCGACCGGTTCCGCCGCTGCACCGGAAACCGGAGGCAAGACCAAGGTCAAGGACGAGCTCAATCTCGTAACCGAGGAGATCCTGCGCATCCGCGACATCGTGCGCAATCTCCTGGACTTCTCCCGCCAAGGCAAGCGCGAGACGTCCTACGCGCCCGTCTCCGTGAACGATACCCTCCAAGAGGTCCTGGCCCTGCTGCATCATCAGCTCATCTCCAACCAGGTGGAGGTCAAGCTCTCGCTGGAACCGGAAAACTCGCGCGTGCTGGGGAACAAGAACCAGCTCAAGCAGGTCTTCATCAACCTGATGATGAACGCGATCCATGCCATGGAGAATAGGGAATCACGGGAGCTCCAAATCGAAACCGGCCTCCGCGACGGCATGGTCCAGGCCTCGGTCCGGGATACGGGCATCGGCATCTCCCGGGAAAACCTGCACCGAATCTTCGAACCCTTCTTCAGCACCAAGGCCATGGGCACGGGGCTGGGGCTGTCGATCAGCTATGGCTTGATCAAGGAGCATAAGGGGACCATCGGCGTGGAAAGCCAGGAGTCCCGGGGCACTTGTTTCACCATCCGGCTTCCTAAAATTTCGGAAACCGCTTTAGGTTATAATCTTCTGGTTGGCTAAAAGCGTCAATTCAGCCCAAAAACCGGAACAGTCCGGATTATTCCTGGATCGAGCCAGGTAAATTAAAGTAAAATGGGAGGGACATGGCCTTCCCGCACCTCCTGGGTTTTCTTGGTGAAACCGGCGAAAGAGTTTTTCTTTTCTCTGCGGCCTTAGGCGCCCTGGCTGGAAGCTTGGCCGGAGGCCTGGCCTCCGCCCTCGTGGCCTATGTCTTCGCCCGCCGGTTGTTCAAGTCGCGGGTCCTGGATCAAGCCCGCAAGGACATCACCGTCCCCGTATCGGCCTATATGGAATGGCTCACCGTGGTCTCCGGCGAATTCGCGCTTTGGAAGACCGATCTCCTGCCCGCCTATATCGCCGAATCGGCCCAGGATCAATTCGAACTCAATCGGATGCGCAAGCTGTTCGTGGATCAGCGCAATGCGCTTTGGCTTTCCAAGCTGGAGGAATACGATACCTTGCTCGCGAAGTTCAATTCCGCCATCAAGGCGATGTGGATGCGGCAGATGGAGCTCCATGAGGGCTTCTCGCGGGTGTTCAAAAGCCTGGAAGACGACCCTCCCGATGCGGTCAAGGCCGGCGAACGGATCGAGACCCTGGCGTTCGAGCAGGGACAGCTCGTTTCCGATTTCCTCTACCATCTGCAGTACGAATGCCTACGCTCCGTGGCCACCGCCAAGCCGCGCACCCCGAAAAACCTCATCAAGCCCCGGATCATCCGCACCCCGTCCGGCCGTATCCGCCTCGTTACCCCCGAGGATCCCGGCGCGCGCGGCCTGTGAACGCCCTAACGTAACCTTCGCGTTACCGTAACACACAAGTTATTCAAGATTACTGCAACCGGACGCAATGCGGATGGCTTTGGGAGGGGATTGGAAGAAGCTTCGGACCGGGATCAGGCTTGGATCAGGCTTGGATCAGACTTGGATCAGACCGGGAGCTCTTCGATGGCCCGGCGCACGTTCTCGGCCAGGATCGAGGGCGTGAAAGGCTTGGGCAGGAAGGCGGCCAGCAGCTCCTGGATCTCCCTACGGACCAGATCGCCGCCGTAATCGGAGCAGGTGTCCAAGGGATAGCCGGAGATGTACAGGACGCGCATGCTGGGGCGGGAGCGGCGCAAGACCTTGGCGAGTTCGATCCCGGACATGGTCTGATCGATCTCCACGTCGGCGAGCAGCAAATCGATGTTTCCCCGATGGGCATCGCTCAACATCAACGCCTCCAGGCTGCCTTCGGCATGCAGGACCGTATAGCCCCGCATCTCCAGCACCTTGACTATCAGGCGGAGCACTTGTTCTTCATCTTCCACGAGCAAAACGGTTTTAGTCACGACTCGATTCTACCGCTTCCCGTTCGGCAATGCAAGTCTATCGCGCCGCCGCCCATCCGCACTGCCCGCCGCCCCGACTCGACTGGGGATTTTTGAAGGGGTATCTATGGGGTAAGGAAGAGTTTATATTCGGGAATAAAGGGACTCGCAATGGAAAGCACCTTCAAACCCTCGGATTTCACCGTGCTCGTGGTAGAAGATGAGGAATCCCTGCTCAAACTGGTCACCCATATCCTGGAAATGAAGGGATTCCGGGTATTGGCGACGCCGCATAGCGAAGCGGCCTACCGGAAGGCCAAAGGTCATAAGGAGCCCATCCACCTGCTGCTGACCGATGTCCGCATGGATCCGCATATGAGCGGGTGCAAGTTGGCCGTGGCCTTGCGCCCCCTGCGGCCGGAAATGAAGGTCCTCTACATGTCGGCCTTTCCCGCCAGCGAAATCGTCCGCAAGGAAGTGGAGAGCCGGACCGCGTCCATGCTTCGCAAGCCTTTCACTCCCACGCAATTGTTGGCGACGGTGCAAACCGTGCTGGAATCGGCCGTGCCGGCTTCAGCCTTCGGCCAGCCTTGACAAGGCCCCGGACGGACAGAAAATCATTGCGCCTCCCGGGCCGAATGTCCTATCATCATTTTGCCGCGGGAAGCCATGCTGAAACCATTCAAAAAAGAAGGCAAGTGGGGCTTCTGCGACGAGCATAACCATCCCATCATTCCCCCCCGTTTCGATCTCGCTTCCCGGTATTCGCAAGGGCTGGCCGCCGTGGCCGTACTAGGGCCGGGAACCAAGGCCTGGGGCTTCCTGGACGAGAAAGGGGAAATGGCCATCGCCCCCCGTTACGTGGAAGCCATGGATTTCCACGAGGATCTGGCCGCCGTCAAGGTCGAGGGACCGGCCGGACGGGGGTCACGTTGGGGTTACATCGACCGGACGGGAGGCATGGTCATCCCGCCCCAGTTCGAAAAGGTGGGCGAATACTCGGAAGGGCTGGCCGTGGTCTGGATGGACGGCAAGGCCGGCTTCCTCGATCGCGCCGGCAAGGTGGTGATTGATCCCCAATACTCGCAGGCGGATGCCTTCCGCGAAGGCTTCGCCCGCGTGCGCTATCCAGACGGCCAATGGACCCACGTGGATCGGCAAGGGCTGGCCAAGGCGCCCAAAGGGCATAACGATCTCGATTCCTTCTCGGAGGGACTGGCGGCCGTGAAGGCGACCCACCAGAGCAAATGGGGCTACCTGGACATCGAAGGGCGCATCCGCATCTCCCCCGCCTTCGACAAGGCCTTCCGCTTCAAGGAGGACCGCGCACGCGTGGTGGTGGGCCATTACCCGCATGGCAAGTTCGGCTTCATCGACAAGGAAGGCCATTTCGTGGTGACGCCGCTCTACCACGAGGCGGAGGATTTCCAGGACGGAGTCGCGCGCGCCAAATTCATGGGAGGCGAATGGCGGCACCTGGATGCGTCCGGGAGCATGCTCATCCCCCCTGGACATCGGGACAGCCTCCACTTTTCCGAAGGCCGGGCCCGGACCTTGGTCGACGGCAAATGGGGATTCGTCGATCGGTCCTACCTTTTCTGCGTCCCCGCCCAGTACGAGGAGGCTGGCCACTTCTACCAGGGCATGGCGGCGGTCAAGCTGGAAAGCCCCGACAAGAAGGCCCTCTGGGGCTATATCGATCCGCAGGGAGCGTTCGCCATTCCCGCCCGCTTCCTGATGGGAGGATCCTTCAACGAGGATTTGGCCGCGGTCAAGGTGCCAGCCTGGTTCGGCCTCGCGATCAAGTGGGGCTATATCGATCGCACGGGCAGCTTCGTCATCAAGCCCGCCTTCGACTTCGCCTATCCCTTCGCGGAAGGGCTGGCCCGGGTCAATATGGGCGGCAAGCCCGGCCGCGCCGGCGAGGTCAACGGCGGCAAGTGGGGTTTCATAGACAAGTCCGGGAAGTACGTCATCAAGCCCCAGTTCGAATACGTGTCCTGGTTCGCCGAGAACCTGGCCGTGGTTCGCGTGGGGACCCAATGGGGTTACATTGACGGTACAGGTAGCATGGCCATTACTCCCCAATTCGACGAGGCGTACAACTACTTCAAGGGTTTGGCCCGCGTGCGGATCGGAGACGCCTGGTTCTACGTGGATTCCAAGGGCCGCAAGGCCCCGCCGTAATGAATCCCCCGCTCGGGG
>DAINDC010000115.1:5632-13931 GCA_036732085.1 Fibrobacterota bacterium
ATCCGGCCATCCGCCTATCCGAAAGTCAGCACCAGCTTGCCGAATTGCCCGGCCGCGTCCATGCGGCGCAAGGCCTCGTCGGCCTGGTCGAAGGGATAGACCCCGTCAATCACGGGCTTGAGCTTTCCTTCGTCGACGAACCGGACCATGGCCGCGAACTCCTCGGGCGAACCCATGGTGCTGCCGAGCAGGGACAACTGCCGCCAAAACACCTTTCGCAGCGGCAGCTCCTGGGGATTGCCCACGGTGGCGCCGAAGAAAACCAGTCGCCCTCCGGGAACCGCCAGATCGCAAAGCTTCGGGAAATCCGGTCCGCCCGCGGAATCGATGATGCAATCGAACAGGCCGGCCTTCGCCGTAAGCGACTCGATCCAATCGGCATCGCGATAATTGACTCCGCCTTCGGCTCCCAGCTCCCGCGCGCGCGCCAGCTTCTCCGCGGATCCGGAAGTCACGAAGACCCGCGCCTTGGCCGCCAGACCGAAGCGCAATAGGAACAGGGCCACGCCGCCGCCGATGCCGGTGACGAGCAGCTTCTCGCCCGCCCGGATGCGCCCGCGCGTGAACAAGGCCCGGTAGGCCGTGAGTCCGGCCAGCGGTAGGGCCGCCGCCTCTTCGAAGGTCAGATGCCCGGGCATGGGCGCCAGGTTGGCCGCGGGGACCACCACGTATTCCGCCAGGGTCCCGGAATCCGGCAGCCCCAGGATGCGGAAGTCCTTGCCTTGCGCCTCCTGCGAAGGACCCCAATCCAGTCCCGGATTGATCACCACCTTGCGGCCCACCCAGGCCGGGTCCACGCCGGATCCGATTTTCTCCACCAGGCCGGCGCCATCCGATCCCAATACGACGGGGAATTTCAGGCCCGCATATTGACCTTTGTGGATCCACAGATCGCGATGGTTGAGCGCCGCCGCCTTGATGCGGACCGCCGCCTCGCCCGCCTTGAGCGAGGGCAGATCCACCTTGCGGAATTCCAGGGCGCCGCCCACGGCTCCCAATGTCAAAGCCCGGTATGTGATCGACATTGAACCTCCCGCGGCCGATCGACATGAACGATTGCGCCGAAAGTAAGGTAACTGTTGGGGGATCGACTTGCAACGAATCCAAGGGACAGTGCGCGCCGATTCCGGGCCGACGCAACCTGCGTGTGACCTTGTATTTTCCATTGGGATCGGGTCCGGTCGGATCGTATCATGGAAAAATCGCGGGATGCGATTGGTAGCCATGGTTGGGAGCGGATAGGGATGGACGTAATAAATTCGGATGGGATCGAAAAGTCAGGCGGGATCGATAAAACGGATTGGGCCGCGGGCGCCGTGCCTTTGGTTTCCGTGACGCGCGGTGAAGAGCCGGATGTGCGGCATTCCGGAATGGCCTGCCTGATGGACAGCCAGGGTAAAGTCCTCTGGTCCCTGGGCGACGTGGAGGCGCGGACCTTCCTCCGCTCTTCCGCCAAACCCCTGCAGGCCTTGCCGGTATTGGCTTCCGGAGCCGCCGCGGCTTTCGGATTCGACAACCGCGATCTCGCCATCATCTGCGGCTCCCATTCCGGAGGCCTCGAGCAAGCGGATCAAGTGGGCCGCATCCTGGCCAAGAGCGGATTGACCGAAGAGGATCTGGGCTGCGGGGACGGGCTGGCCGATCAATGCTCGGGCAAGCATGCCGGCATGATCGCGGGCTGCAAGCATCTGGGGCTTCCCATCGACGGTTATCTGGATCGGGATCATCCCTGGCAAAGAAAAATCCTCGCCACGCTCTGCGAATGCTGCGGCTTGCAAACCGGCGAGATCCGAGTGGCCGAAGACGGATGTTCGGCGCCGACCTTTTCCATGCCGATCCGGAATATCGCCCTCGGCTTCGCGCGGCTGGCCTCCGAAGCCTCGGCTGCGGCATCCCCTGGGAATGCGGCCAGGGCCCCAGGAAATGCGGCCAGGCTGCTCGAAGCCATGTTCGAAAATCCTGCCCTTACTGGAGAACCCGACCTGCAATCCCTGTCCGATATGGAAACCGGCAGACTGGTCTCCAAAGGCGGCGTGAACGGAATGTTATGCGCGGCCCTGCCGGCTTTGGGTCTCGGATTCGCCATGAAGGTCGCCGATGGATCCGCCGTGCCCCGTTGGCCCGTTCTCATCCACGCGCTGTCGCGCGCCGGGATAGTTTCCGATACCGACCTCCGTCGCCTGCAGCAAGCCTTATGGCCCCGGATCCTTTCCCGCCGAGGCAAGGTGGTGGGCCAGGTCCGCATCGAATTCTGACGCCCCGGTCCCATTTCCCCGGCATAATCCGGTCCGCCCGCGGCTTGATGTATGCATGGCTCTTTCCAGCACCGATAAATCTGGATCCCCCCCCTGCCCGGAAAGTATTTTCGAATCATGCCAGCAGCATGATCATGCCGTAATGCCATAGGAGGCGCATCGATGAAAAATTTCCTGAAGAACGTGGATATCGATCAAATCAAGGATCAAGTGACGGATCTCAAGGATCAGATGGCGGAACTGCGTTTCCGCAAGCCCTGGACCCGCGGTGGGGAAAGCTCTCCCCTGCTCTTTATCGCCATCGGTGCCGGCTTGGCGTTGGCTGGCGTCACCTTGTTCAAGAACCGGAATGAAGTGGCCGACTTCTGCTCCAACTGCGGAGCCAGCCTGAAGGAGAAGTGGGAAAACTCGAATCTCAAGGATGAGCTCAAGGATAAGGCCGGGAAAATCATGAGCAAGGTCAAGGACCGGACCCAGGAGGCTTCCCAAGGGTTGAAGGGAGCGACCACGGGCCAGGAGCGCTTCTATCCGACCTGAGGCCTCCGGCTTTCAACCGAAGTCTTTCAACTGAAACGGGATTCCTCCTCGAAATAGCCTTTGGCCGCACCGCACTTGGGACAGCTCCAATCTTCGGGGATGTCCTCCCAGAGGGTGCCGGGCGCGATCCCGGAGTCGGGATCGCCCAAAGCCTCGTCAAAGACATACATGCAGAGCATGCACACGTATCGTCGCGTTCCCGGCTGCGGCTTTTCTTTTTCCATGGCGTCCTGATGGCGTCCAGATTAAACCTTAAACCGGGTGCCGCCAGGCTTCCGCGGTGCCGAGATGGTGCGCTCCGGCAGCCTTCAGGTAGAGGAACAACTGCATGCGGTAGCCGGTGATCCATTTGAGCGGATAGGAAACCAGGGCGGGCCCTTTCGTCATCGTCTCGCCCCAAGGAAAGGTTATCGATTCCTTATCGAGGGCCATGCTCGTCATCGACCTCACCAGGCGCTCCGCTTCATCGGCCTGCCAGGCCATTCGGGCCGGAAAATCCGAAGCGGGCATATCCTTGGACGACTCACTGGCCGGCAAGCCCACGCTCCAATCACCGGCCACGATGCGGCGGACGCCGTTGATGGGGCCGAAGCCGAGGTAACGCATCAGTTCCAAAGTCGAGCGCTGGCCGAGCGTGGGCCGATAGTCCAGTCCACCCTCCGGAATCTTGCCGTAAAGGTTGATGCAGATCAAAGCCTCTTTGCGGTAATCCGTGATGAAATTTTCGACTGAGTACATATTCGGATCCTTTCAAAAATGAATGATGCGAGCGGAGTTCACTTTACGACCACGAGCTCGGACTCGTTGTAATAATTCCCCTTAAAAGTCGCGATGCAATTCTTGCCGTTCTTTTTCGCGAAGTTCTTGGCGCGGTTGGCCCGGTCCTCCACCTCGCGTTCGGTGAGGAAGCAATCCGAGGGCACGAACAGAGTGCCGATGGAGACCGTCGTCTTTTCCGCGACGCCGCGATAGGTGATCATGCGAAGCTTCTGCTGGAACTCCTTGATGAAGCCCACGCCCATCGCCAGGCTGAAGTTCGGGAGCAGCAGGATATATTCATCGCCGCCATAACGGTAACCCTGGCCGTGCGTGTAAAGGTGGGATTCCATCAGCTCCATGAAGCGCGGCAGGAGATCGCGATCGATTTTGGTTTCGCCATAACGGGTATTGAACGATTTGAAGTCGTCGATGTCGAGGTAGGCCACCATGAGCCCATTGGATCGCAGTTCGCATTTCTCCCGGTAGTAGCGGAGGTCCTTGACGAACAGGGACGGCGCCTGCAGGATGTGGAACTTCTCATCGTACTCGCGCTTCTCGAGGGTGAGCGAGGAACTGTGCATGTCCTCGACGAATTTGATGGCGAGGAATTCGGTCAGATGCGGCACGCGCAAGGCCTGGACCTCCTGGAACCAAGGCGCCTCCATGATTTTACGGACGGGTTCGAGCTCCTGTTCCAGATTGCCGATCAATTCGGGATGGAAGGTCTTGCTGAGGGGCTCCTCCAGCTTGGATGCCACGATGCGCCGCTGATGGATGATGATCCGTTTGATGAGCGGGGCGAAATCGTCGGGAATATTATGCTCCTCCTTGATGATGGCCTCGGGCCGGCCGGTGCCGCCGGCATTCCGCTTCTTCAGGAGCTTGGCCATGTCGGAGAGCTTGGCCAGGATATTGTCCACTTCGCTGGGCAGTTTGTAACCGATCTGGGCCTGCAATTTGACAATAATGTTCTTTTTCAGCCACTCGGAGAAAGCCTCCGAGTATTTCTCAATCATGTCGCATTGGTCATTGGAAAAAATTGGCATTGGCTTCCAAAAGTATTCACTATCCGCACATTTGGGATAGCCGGGCACGTCTAAATAATTCTTGCCCGGAGGAAATTGAAATTGTTTAATAAAAGCATGATTGATCAACAAATTAATAATCCCAACGTGGAAGGCCGCAACCCGGCCGGATTAGCTCGTCCCACGACTGCCCACTCCAAGGGATCGGCTCCCGCTCCCGTCAAAGGGGATTGGGAAGCCGATCCCGGCATCATCAACCGCATGCGCGATTACCGTGATTGGTGGAACGTTCCCGCACGCCGCACCACCAGCGCCAAGCGCGACTAATCCGGCTCCGGGCCGTTCTCAATCGACCAGGCAGCCCTACCGGGGCCGCTATTAAGCGTCCGGGCCGCATTAAGCGTCCGGGCCGCATTAAGCGTCCGGGCCGCCTTCAGGCGGCCTTGCGCATGAGCCGCAGAATCCCCATCAGCTTTTTAGACCAGATGAACATCTCCGTCCATACCGACAGGCAGGCATCGTGGTAGAAATTTTCGCCGATGCTCTGCTTGAAGTTGCCGTAGCGGATTTCCTGCGCCTCGCGGGATAGCCAGCAGGCCACGGCATCCCTCCCGATGCGCGTCCGATAGCGATAGTCGCATTCCGGCGTCTCCTGCACCTCGTAACCGGGAAAGGCTTCTTCGATATGGCCCGGGAAGCGGGCCCGCACCCACAGGAATTCCGTCTCTCCCGGATACTCGACGATGGACACAAAAGACTTGCTGGTAAATACCCACATGTTCGTCCTCCTGGTTTCATTCTTGGGGAGGTCAAAAGATACGCGCGGGAGTGGGTCAGGTTTTGTCCCCGAGCAACAGAGGTTTGCCCTTCCATCGGCACCATAAATCCTGGTACTTATCCTGGCCATAGAACGGATCGCAGAGCCCGTTCATCACCCGCCCGGAGCCCGACTTGGCGCGGAAGGATTGGCCTGCGCTTGTCAGGCCGCCGCGGCGATATCCTGCGCCGCCGCCAGGGCCGCATCCAAAACCTCGAGTCCCGCGTCCGGCCGGGAGGCGTTTTCGCTGAGGTATCGGCGCCAGATCCTGCCGCCGCGCACGCCCTGGAACAGGCCCAGGATATGCCGCGTCATGGAATGCAGGCGCGTGCCCCGCTTCAGCTCGGCCGCCACGTAAGGCTTGAAAGACTCCACGATGTCGGCGCGGCTGGGTATCTCCCCGGTTACCCCGAAGAACCGGTGATCCACCCCGGCGAGGATATAGGGATTCTCATAGGCGGCCCGGCCCAGCATCACCCCGTCGAATTCACGGAGATGGGCTTCGGCCTGATCGAGGCTGAGGATGCCGCCGTTGAGTTCCAGGCGCAATTTCGGAAAGTCCGCCTTGAGCCGGCGCACCACGTCGTAACGCAAGGGCGGCTTGGTCCGGTTCTCCTTGGGGCTCAGCCCCTGCAGCCAGGCCTTGCGGGCATGGATGATGAATTCGCCGCAGCCCGCCGCCGCGACCGTCCCGATGAAGTGCGCCAGCTCCTCATAGGAATCCTTGTCGTCGATGCCGATGCGGGTCTTGACCGTAACCGGCAGGTAAACCGATTCCCGCATCGCCGCCACTCCGCGCGCCACCAATTCCGGATCCGCCATCAGGCAGGCGCCGAAGCGGCCGTCCTGGACGCGATCGCTGGGGCATCCGACGTTGAGGTTGATCTCATCGTAACCGAAGCGTTCCCCCACCTTGGCGCAGGCCGCCAGATCCGCGGGCTCGGCCCCGCCCAGTTGCAGCGCCACGGGATGCTCGGCCTCGTCATACGCCAGCAGGCGCTCCGCCTTGCCATGCAGGATGGCCGCGGTGGTGACCATTTCCGTATAGAGATACGCATGCTTGGAGAGCAGACGGTGGAAGTATCGGCAATGCCGATCGGTCCAATCCATCATAGGCGCTACGCTTACCCTGCTCATATGCTTCCCATATATAAAAAATACGGATGAACTTTACCTGGAGCCTGTGCCTGGGGCTTATTCCCGTGGCCCAGCGGCTTATACTCCCTATTCCCGCTTGAGGTTTTTGGCGAGATACAGGCTGATGAGGATGGAGCCGGCGCCGAGCAGGCCCACCACGCCATAATGCAGGAGTCTGCCGTCCGGGGCGCGCGCGATCACGGCCGCGGCGAGGATGGTCGCGAGGCCGGAGGCGAATTGCTGCAGGGCGGAGTTGACGCTCATGAAACCGCCACGGTACCGGCCTTCCACGCTATTGGTGATCATGGCCATGCCCGGAATGAAGCGGCCTGAGGTCAGGATCATGAAGGCGGTGGTGACGCTGAGGGCCGCCCATAACGGAACCTTGGGCAGGTTGCTCAAGACGAGGATGGGGCCGATGGCCAGGATGCTCACCACGGTGAAGACCCGGAGCAGGCCCAGGCGATCCGACAAACGCCCCAGCCAGCGCATGGTGAAGAAGGTGGCGCCGCCGCCGCAGAGATAGATGAGCGGCAGCCGTTCATTCGTCAGGCCGACATTGGAGACCAGGGACGGACTGATATACGGGATCAGCATGAAGCCCGCCATGGTCATGGATATGGTCAGCCCGAAAGCGCGCCAATGGTTGGCCTTGCCCACGATGATCTTCATCTCTTCCCAAGGCTTGGTCCGGCCGCGCGCGAGATGGTCCCGCATCGAAGGCAGGATGAATCCCGCCAGCATGAGAATGACCGCGCTGAGTCCGCCCAGCAGGAAGAAAGGCGCATGCCATCCCAACCGGTTCGCGAGGAAAAGCCCCACGGGCACGCCCGCGACCGAGGCCAGCGAAAAGGAGGAGAAGATCGTCCCCATGGCCTCGCCCCTGCGTTCGGAAGGAATCGCGTCCCCGATAACGGCCAGGATGGTGGCGGAAGCGACACCGCCAAAGCCTCCGGCGATGAAACGCGCGGCGACCAGGAACGGGAAGGAGGGCGCGAGGGCGCAGGCGACCGTGCCCAGGCCGAAACCGGCATAGAGGAACATCAGGGCGGGCTTGCGATCGAAACGATCCAGGAACCAGGCCGCCACCAATCCAAAGCCACCGGCGCTGAAGGTATAGGTGGATACGATGAGGCCGAATTGCGAAGGCGTGATCCGGAAGATCTCCATGAGCCGCGGGCCCAGGGGCATCACAATCATGAAGTCGAGGATATGCGTGAACTGCATGGCGGCCAGGGAATACAGTAGTATCATTTCCTGCCGCTTGGGCAAGGGAAATTGTGTGGTGGAAACCATGGTTCCCGGTTTCGTCTGGATCAAAAATCCTCCATTGCTTCCGATCGCATACTAGTTATTTTCCCCGCATAGATCCATGCCGATGGCGCTTGCCATTGCCATGGCACTACCAAGGAGTACGAATGCAATTTACCAGAACTTTACTTATTACTTCCATACTCGGCCTATCCTTCGCGTCAGTTCCCACCCATGCGGTGTCTTTCGGAATTGGAGCGTTGGGAGGAATGAACCTGGGCAATGCCGATATCAGCGGGCATTCCAAAACCGACTACCGTAACGGCCTGGCCATGGGATTCAGGACGGAATTCGGCGTGACCTCGCCCTACAGCCTGCTGATTGAACCCACCTACGTGCAGGATGGCGCCCTTTTCGATTATAACGGCGGCCTCTTCGGAAATATCAAGGCGCGCGGCGAATTGGATTATGTGGAAATACCCGTGCTTCTGAAAGCCAAGTTCGGCGCGCTCAAGGCC
>DAINDC010000116.1:0-11979 GCA_036732085.1 Fibrobacterota bacterium
GTCCAGGTTCCGTCCGGCCTGGCAGAAACGCGCATAGTTCCGGTCTCCCAGGCCGAGCACGGCAAAGCTGGCATGGGCCAGCGAAGGCGCTTCGACGCCCTTGAACCAATCCCAGAAGGCCACGGCATTGTCGGGCATGTCGCCATCGCCCCAGGTGCTTGAGAGCATGAGGATGCGCGAGGCGGAAGCCCATTCGATATCGCGGAATTTGTCCATGCCCATGACGCGCGGATTGAAGCGCGGGCCCATGCCATGCGCGCCCGCATAGGCGGCCATCTTCTCGGCCAAGGCATGTGCCAGGCTTTCGGCGGTGCCGGATTGCGATCCGAACAGGATCAGGACCGTCGCCGCGGGCGCCATGGCTGCGGGGGCGGGGGCGCCAGGCACCGGGGCCTGGCCCACGGCGGCGTTCACGTTGCCGGCGGGCGATCCCATGCCCATGGTATTGCCAAGGCCAGCGATAAAACCGTTCAGCCAGTTGCGCTGTTCGATGGAGAAAGGGGAGGAGTCAGGGAGTACGGGGGTGTTCATGCTTTCTGCTCCTCGGCGGCAACGGTGTCGCAACGGAAAAGGGTTTGCAGCGTCGCGCCGTCCTGGCGTCCGGCGAACTCCGCGAAGCTTTCCGCCGGCAGGCGGTTTTCGAGATAGAGGGAGAGGATGCGCGCGACTTCCATCGGAACCTCGGGAACGGGGACGAAGCGGCGCGCGGGCACGGCCATGCGGCCTTCGCGGCCATAGCCGCCGCCCACGAAGAAGTGGAATCCCGGGCCCTTATAAGCTGCCGTATCCACGCTGGTGGCGATGAGACCGATGTCGCCGATGAAATGCTGGGCGCAGGAATGCGCGCAGCCGGTCAGGTGGATGTTCACGGCCTGATCGAGGACTATGCGGCCACGCAGATAGGCGGAGATGGCCAGGGCGGTGGACTTGGTGGGCGCCATGCCGAACTTGCAGCCCTCCGAACCCGTACAGGCCACCAAGCCGGCTTGGATGGGATCGGGCTCATGGGTCAAACCCAATTCTCCGAGGGCCTGCAAGGCCTCCGCGAGGCGGTCTTCGGGGATGTCGGAGAGGAGCAGGTTCTGCCATACGGTGAGGCGCAGGGTGCCGGAACCGAAACGTTGGGCGAGCGCCGTCAGGCCGCGGAGCTGCCGGACCGTGAGGCGGCCCACGGGCACATCGACGCCGATATAGCAGAGGCCGTCCTGACGTTGGGGACGGATGCCGAGATGGCCGGACTTGTCGACGGGCGGGGCGAAGCGGCAATCGGCTTCCGGCAGGCGACGCAAGGGGAAGGCCAGGAGTTTCTGGGTCTCGTCCAGGAACTTCTGGAAGCCCCAGGTATCGAGCACGTATTTGAGGCGGGCCCGCTTGCGATTGCCGCGATCGCCGCCGGCGATATAGACGCGGATCATGGCGGAGATGACGGGGAGGCATTCCTCCGGCTTCAGGAGAAGGCCGGTATCGCGCGCGAGGTCGCCATGGCCGGTGATGCCTCCCAGGGCGACGCGGAAATAGACGCCGGCTTCGATGTCGGCAGCGAGGCCATGCGCGCCGTCGACCCTTACGGCCTTGAGACCGATATCATTGGTGTCTTCGAGCGAGGCCACGGAATTGCCGCCGTCGAAGGCGACGTTGAACTTGCGCGGCAGGCCGAACAGCGCGCGATCGTGGAGGATGAGGTGGTGCAGGGCGCGGCAGAGCGGGAGCACATCGTAAATCTCATTGGCGTCGATGCCGCAGGTGGGATTGCCCGTGACATTGCGGATATTGTCGGCGCCGGATCCCCGGGGAATGATTCCGGCCTCATGCAGATCGGTGAGCAGCGCGAACATATGCCGGGCGGGGATTTCCCGGATCTGGAGGTTGGCGCGCGTGGTGATGTCCACGTAACCGCCGCCATACGCCTCCGCGGCCGCCGCGATCGCTTCGGCCTGGTAGGCCTTGAGGACGCCGCCGGGAATGCGCAGGCGGCACATCATCGCGGCCTGGGCCGGGGACACGTTCCACAATCCGTGGGTCTTGAACCGGTAGAGGTCATCCCCTTCCGGGAGCTTGTCCTGGGCGGACAATTCCGCGATCCGGGGCCAGGCGTCCAGGGGGTCGGCGTCGAATTTGATCTTCTCTTCCTTGGACAGGCGCTTGCCGCCGGCGATCCAGGACAACTGGGCGCGTTTGCCCGGGGGGAGGGAGGCCTCGTCGACAGGCGCGGCGGCCGGTGCGGAAGCCGCGGGCTTTCCCGCCGTGGACGAGGCCAAGGCGCGTAGGAAGCCCTCGAGGTATTCTTTCTGGTCGACGGTAAAGGGCCCGCTAGTCAATTCCCTAGGTAACACGTAAGTCTCCTCCGGCCCGCTACTCGCGCCGGGCTGGTCCAATGCCATAGCCCCTCCCGCCTGTCTCCAGGGGAATTCGCAATGGCCAAAGGTTCGGACGGACCGGAGACGGTTGGCGGTTAACCATTGAATAACGCAAAGGCCATACCAAGGACGAATCCGAACAATCATTCCCAAAAACAGGCACAAGTATTCCAAAAACCCCATGAAAAACGCGGATGCGCGGAATGGGGGAGAGCCAATTAAAAATCATTGTTTCCATTCGTCACAATCTGTCATTCCCGATTTTACAAATACCGCCAAGGTTTGGGGTCTTGATGATTCTTTGACCTTGAGTGATTCCCGCCGGAATGGGGCGGGTTCCCGGGGAAATTCGGACCTGGTATATAGGCTGTGCGCCAGCATACGTACCTTGCAGGTTACGTGGGGGCCACCCTATCCAGAATGGCGCGGGGTTTGCTTTGAGATAGATCCAGGAGATCAAAATGAAACTCAAAGATTTTGCCAAGGCCGGCAATCCGGCCACGCTTTTCGCCGCTTTCCTTTATTTCGACATGAGCTTCATGGTCTGGGTGCTGCTCGGCCCGCTCGGCGTGCATATCGCCAAGGACCTGGGGCTTTCCCCTTCCCAGAAGGGAATGATGGTGGCCTTGCCCGTCCTTTCCGGGGCCATCATCCGCGTATTCATGGGGCTGCTGGTCGATAGGATCGGCGCCAAGCGGGCCGGTTTGATCGGCCAGGCCGTGGTGCTGACGGCCTTGCTGGCCGCCTGGGTTTTCGGCGTGCATAGCCTCAACCAGGTCTATCTCCTGGGCCTCTGCCTGGGCGTGGCCGGCGCCTCCTTCGCGGTGGCCCTGCCGCTCGCATCCCGCTGGTATCCGCCGGAAGCCCAAGGCCTCGCCCTGGGCATCGCCGGCGCCGGCAACTCCGGAACCGTATTCTCGGCCCTGTTCGCACCGGTGCTCGCCTCGCACTTCGGATGGAACGCGGTCCTGGGATTGGTCCTGATCCCGCTCTCCATCACCATGGTCATCTATACCCTTATGGCCAAGGATGCCCCGGGCCGGCCCGCTCCCCAGAAATTCTCCCGGTATTTCCAGGTGCTCAAGGAGCGTGACGCGTGGTGGTTCATGCTTTTCTATCTGGTGACCTTCGGCGGCTTCGTGGGCTTGGCGTCGAGCCTGGTCATCTACTTCAATAGCCAATTTGGGCTGACTCCGGCCGTAGCGGGATACCTCACGGCGGGATGCGTCTTCTGCGGATCCATGTTCCGGCCCATCGGCGGCAACCTGGCCGATCGCTTCGGAGGCGTGCGCGCCCTGCAGTTCTTCTATATCGCGGTCGTCATCGCGATGTTGGGCGTGGCCGTGATCCCGGCGACCCTGGCGGTTACCTTGGCCTTGTTCGTGGTGGCCATGATGTCCATGGGCATGGGCAATGGCGCCGTCTTCCAGCTCCTGCCGCAGCGCTTCCAGAAGGAGATCGGAACCTTGACCGGCCTGGTCGGGATGGCCGGCGGCATCGGGGGATTCTATCTGGCCTCCTCCTTGGGCCTGTCCAAGCAGTGGACCGGCGATTACCGCATGGGCTTCATCATGTACGCCCTTCTCGGGGCTTGCGCCTTTGGGATCCTGTTCCGCGTGAAGTTCCGTTGGAGGGCCACCTGGGGTTCTCCCGAGGTGGCGCGCGCGCGAGTCTGACCTAAGGCTTTCCCTAGGGTAACGCAAGAGTTACCCTAGGCGGGAGAGTCAACATAGGCAGGACGATATGCCCAGCACGATCCTGAGAGTCGGTTTCATCCCCCTGGTCGATTGCGCCCTGTTGGCCATCGCCCAGGAGAAGCATTTCTTCGCCGCCAACGGGCTGTGCGTGGAGTTGCGCAAGGCCCAAAGCTGGGGGGCGATCCGGGACAACCTCGTCTCCGGAGACATCGACGCGGCCCATCTGCTCCTCACCATGCCCCTGCAATCCGCCTTGGCGCCCGATGCGAAGGCGAATTCGCTCTGCTACGCCTTCACCCTCAGCCGGAACGGCAACGGCATCATCCTTTCCAATGCGCTTTGGAACGACGGCGTCCGCGATGCGCCCGGACTCTCCTCCTGGATGGCGGCGCGTCCGGAACGCCCCATCCGGCTGGGCGTGGTCTTCCCGCGGGGCACGCAGGAATATTTCCTGCGATCTTGGCTGGGCAAGGGCGGCCTCGCCATCGACAAGCGAGTCATCTTGACCATCATTCCCCCGCAGGAAATGGTGGGCCGGCTGCGCAAGGGCGAGATCGACGGCTTCTGCGTCGGGGAGCCTTGGAGCCGCAGGGCCACGGCCTCCAAGCTGGGACGGCTGGTAGCCGAAAGCGGCAGCCTGCTGCCAGGCCTGGGAGAGAAGGTGCTGGGCGTGCGCGCGGCCTGGCATGGGGATCACCCGAAGGAACATGGACAGTTGATCCGCGCCCTCAGCCAGGCCGAGGCTTGGCTGGCCGATCCGGAAAACCGGGAGGTAGCGGTGGAGATACTGGCATCGAAGCGCTATGTCAATACTCCCAAGACCGTGGTGGAAGGCGCGCTCGCGGATATGGCAAACCGGGAGCTTGCCGGCGTCGATCCCATGAGCTTGCGCTTCTTGGGAGGCGGACCGAATACCCCGTCGCGCGCCCATACGCAATGGTACCTGGAACAGATGATCCGTTATGGACATGTCGACCTGCTCAGCTCCGCGCGGCTGGACGTAACCTCCATATGTCTGGAGCGATTCTATGAGGAATCCTTGACCGGATTAATCGCATACCCTGCGAAGCCCGCCCTTATTGGGTTCGCGGCCGCCTCCGCTTCCGAGCGATCCTCCGAATCCGCCTCGGCCGCTTGACAAGATTGTCAGGCACTACCTAACACATCCTGCCAATCGCCTCCTCATCCAGGGGGAAACATTGACATTACCCTCCCCACTTGCGCGAATTGGCGCTTCAATCGGTTCATCCATCATTGGTACGTGCTTTGCTTTTTAATCCGTCGTCCGTGTCAAACGCCAACTGATTGCTTGCGACGGCACCTTGGACGGACAATCCAGCCGGAAGCCCATGCCTCCGGAACCGCCGCAAGCGATAAACGCGAACGCATGAGCGTAGCGATTACTCCGGTCCGTCCGGGCTTTTGGACATACGCACCGCGGCCCTGCTTAGAGCGGCCAGAGGAGTATGCCCAATGCTTTCGGAAAAATGGATCGGAAAAGAGCCCCAGCGGATTCCCGGAACCGTCTTTGCAAACCCTAAAAGGAGCCCCACCATGCTTAAGGAGGAATCCATCCATTCCGCCTCGTCCAACCCCCGCCCCCACCCTGTCACCCGGCGCATACGTCTCGCCGGTGTTACGGCCGCATTCGCGGCGGCCAGCCTGGCCATCGCGGCCGCGGTATCGCCGCTCCGCGCCGCCGAAGCTCCCAAACCCGAGACCACCAAAAACCCCGCGACCTCTGGTGTCGAAGTACGGGGCGCCAAGCTCGGTTATATCGCCCTGAATGATTTCGCTCCCCTGGCCATCGCCAAGGAGAAGGGCCTTTTCGCGAAGTACGGGATGCCGGACGTGGAGGTGTTGAAGCAGGCCTCCTGGGGCGCCACGCGAGACAACCTGGAACTCGGATCCGGCAACGGCGGCATAGACGGGGCGCATATCCTGACTCCCATGCCCTATGCCATGACCTTGGGCCTGGTGACCAAGGGAAACAAGCCCGTGCCCATGTATATCCTGGCGCGGCTGAGCTACAACAACCAGTCGATCTCGGTCGCGTCGAAATATATGGATGATGGGATCGGCAAGGACGCGTCCCTTTTCAAACCGTGGATAGCCTTGGCCAAGAAGAAGGGCGACAAGCCGCTGACCTTCGCCATGACCTTCCCGACGGGAACCCATAATTACTGGATCCGCTATTGGCTCGCGGCCGGCGGCATCGATCCCGATCTCGACGTGGCGACCATAGTGATACCGCCGCCGCAGATGGTGGCGAACATGCGCGTGGGCACCATGGACGCCTTCTGCGTGGGCGAACCCTGGGGCCAACAGCTCATCAATCAGCACATCGGATATACCGCCGTGCAGACCCAGGAAATCTGGAAGGACCATCCGGAAAAATCCTTCGGCATGCGCAAGGATTGGGTGGATGCGCATCCGGTTGCGACCAAGGCCTTATTGAAGGCGGTGATGGAAGCGCAGATGTGGTGCGACAAGCCCGAGAATGCGGAAGAATTGGCGAAGATCCTGGCCCGGAAAAACTGGATCAACTGCCAGGTGGAAGACCTGCTGCCGCGCATCAAGGGCCATACCGAATACGGCGATGGCAAGCGCAAACCCAAGGAGGGAGAATACATGAAGTTCTGGCGCGATCATGCTTCCTTCCCCTATAAGAGCCATGACAAATGGTTCCTGGCCGAGACGCGCCGCTGGGGCTTCCTCCCGAACGGCGTCGACTACGACAAGGTGGTGGGCGAGGTCAATCGGGCCGATATCTGGAAGGAATGCGCCAAGGAAATCGGGCAGGAGGCCATGATCCCGCCCAGCGATTCCCGCGGCATCGAGACCTTCTTCGATGGCGTGACCTTCGACCCCGCCGATCCGGAAGGCTACCTGGCCAAGCTGAAGATCAAGAATATCGACGGCAAAAAAGGCGCCACGGGAAGGAAATGAAATGGAACTCAAGGAAAAGACGATGTCGGGCCCTGCCAAACCGAAGAAGACCAATGGGAGCTGTGTGCAGGGGAGCGGCCACCATGTCCTCGCCGAGAGGCCGAGAGCCATGGTATCCGGTCTCAAGCCGGCGGACTCCCGCATGACCGCACCGACCAAGGCGTCCATCGAACTGCCGGCCGGCAGCGAGGATATCGAGCGGACCGCGCGCATCCGCGAACGGGCGCGCACCTTCATCCTGCCCGTGGTGGCCCTGTTCTTCATCGGCCTTTTCTGGGAGATCTATTCCCAGCGGCCGGGCGTGGTCCTGCCCGGTCCCATCAAGACGGTGACGGAATCCTGGAAGCTCATCGCCCACCCCTGGTTCGACAACGGACCCAATGACAAGGGCCTGGGCTGGCAGCTGCTCTCCTCCCTGCAGCGCGTGGCCATGGGCTATTCCCTCGCCGCCGTGGTAGGTATCATCCTGGGCATCTTCATCGGAAAATCGGCCATGGCCTTCAAGGCCCTGGATCCCATCTTCCAGGTCCTGCGCACCATTCCACCCTTGGCGTGGCTGCCCATCTCGCTGGCGACCTTCAACCAGGCCAACCCTTCCGCCATTTTCGTGATCTTCGTGACGGCAGTCTGGCCAATCCTCATCAATACCTCGGTGGGGGTGATGCGCATCCCGGCCGAGTATGAGAACGTGGCCAAGGTCTACCAACTGCGGGGCTGGCGCTATTTCTTCAAGGTGATGCTGCCGTCGGCGGCGCCCTATATATTCACGGGCCTCCGCATCTCCATCGGCATGGCCTGGCTCGCCATCGTCGCCGCGGAAATGCTGACGGGCGGAGTGGGCATCGGCTTCTTCATCTGGGATTCGTGGAATTCCTCCCGCATGAGCGACATCATCGTATCCGTGGTCTATGTCGGCTTGACGGGCCTCCTGCTCGACCGCATCATGGCCAAAATCGCGTCCGCTTTCGGGACGAAGGGAGAATGAGGACGACAATGGAAAAGAAGATCGACAACGAGGCCAAGTTCGTGGACATCACCGGCGTGCACAAGGTCTTCGGATCGGGCAAGTGCCGCTTCCATGCCTTGGCCGGCGTGGACCTGCGCATCGCCAAAGGCGAGTTCGTCAGCATCATCGGGCATTCCGGATGCGGCAAGTCGACCTTGCTGAACATGGTGGCGGGACTGTACCTGCCCACGACCGGTTCCGTAACCGTGAACGGGAAGGAAGTGACCGCGCCCGGGCTCGATCGGGCCGTAGTCTTCCAGAGCCATTCCCTGCTGCCTTGGCTGACCGTGCTCGAGAACGTACAGGTGGCCGTGGACAGCGTGTATCCCGAAAAGGATCGTAAATTCCGCGGGGACCTGGCCCGCAAATACGTGGACATGGTCCATCTGGGCCAGCATGCGAACAAGAAACCCGGCCAATTGTCCGGTGGCATGAAGCAGCGCGTGGGGATCGCGCGCGCCTTCGCCGCGGATCCGCAGGTGCTGCTGCTCGACGAGCCCTTCGGGGCGCTCGACGCCCTGACGCGCGGCAGCATGCAGGACGAGCTGACCTCGATCTGGGAGAAGAACCGGAAGACGGTCATGATGATCACCCATGACGTCGACGAGGCCATCTTCCTTTCCGATCGCATCGTGCTGATGTCCAACGGGCCGCAGGCCGTCATCGCCAAGGTGGTGTCCGTGGACATCCCGCGTCCCCGCACCCGCGAGGCCCTGCTCGAGGAACCCCATTACATGGAGCTGCGGAAAGAGCTCCTCCACTATCTGATCGGGACGGGCATGCACGCGGCGGCGTAAGACTTCATCTGGGGTAACCCTGCGGATACGCCCTGGAGGCGTCCGGAAAAATTCCAAAACATAGTCCCCGCCCGCCGGAGCTCCCGGCCACGGGGAAACCATCGACCCTGTAACCAGAAACACTGAGGAGAATTATGCGAGTCCCGAACCAGATCATCACTTTGCTGCCTTGCCTATGCGTGGGCCTGTCCCTGGGAGCCGTGCCCGCGGAGTCCCCGTATTCCACCCCCCAGGCCCCGTTCTTCGGCCAGGTGCGTACCCGCACCGAATTCGACAGCAAGGACGTCCGCGATACCACGGCCAACCACCCTTTCTTCAATACCCAATTGCGCAGCCGGCTCGGATTCACCGCCGTGCCTTCGCAGAAGGTCGAGATCAAGGTCGAGGTGCAAGACGTGCGCTTCATGGGTTCGGAAGTCCCGCCCACCGCCACCAATGCCGCCACCGCCACGACCGCCAATTCCAAGGGAGTCGATCTCCTCCAGGGTTATGTCGCCGTCGAGGAAGGCAATTTCAAGACCGCCCTGGGCCGCCAGAAAATGACCTTGGGCGCCGGCCGGTTCCTGAGCACCTTGGAATGGAGTCCCACCTCGCGCTCCTTCGACGGCTGGTCCGCCAACTACAAGGTCGGGGACGTGGGCAACCTCACCGCCTTGTCCTTCCTGGTCCGGGACACGAATACCGCCGCCAAGGACGATCGCCTGCTCCTCAGCGGATTGTACTACTCCCACCAGATCACGCCGGACCTGGTGGCGGAAGCCTATACCTTTTACGATCAGAGCCGCCTCCCTACGGTTCATTCCGACACCACCACCCTCAACTATGACCTCACCTACCTGGGCGAGCGGGTCGCGGGCAAGGTGAGTCTGTTCGCCTTCGAGGAGGAGTTCATCTACCAGTTGGGCGATGCGAACGTGAAAGGCGTGAACAAGAGCAATGCGGCTTTCCAACTGGCCACGCGCGCGGGCGTGGTGATGGGCAACTACAAGGCCAATCTCGGGCTCGATATGATGAGCGGCGACGACACCCCCGGCGACAACGAGATCCACACCTACCGAGCCAACTACTATTTCGCCCATGCCCTCTATGGCTGGATGGATTACTTCGTGACCAACCCCAAGTATGGCGTGATGGACATCCGCGTCGATGCGGACGTGGGCCTACTGCCCGCGGAGAACGGAAACCCGCGGGTTACCCTCAAGCCCGCCTACCACTACTTCACGCCGCAAGCCGCTCCCTCCGGCCAGGACGACGCCTATGGCCAGGAATTCGATCTGGAGGCGCACCTCGCCCTGTACCCCAAGTCGAATATCGTGCTCGGGGCCGCGCTCTTCATCCCCGGCGACGGCGCTTCCAAGCTGCCCGCGGCCAAGATCACGAACAGTTCGTTCTCGACCCAGAACGGCTATTTCCTCTACTTCATGCCGACTTTCAACTTCTGAACGGATAAGCCATTCCGTAGGCCCAAGGGGGAGGAAGCGGTTATATTAGTCGGATGCTTACTCCTTCCGACCATGTCTCCGCTTCCAAACCCGTCGGCCCATCCCAACTGACCTATCCCCATTCTCGGAAATCCGATCAGTCGGACGAACTGCATGGCCTGCGGATCGCCGATCCCTACCGTTGGCTCGAGGATTTGGATTCCCCCGAAACCCGCGCGTGGGTGGAAGCCCAGAACCGCGTCGCCTTCGACTTCCTGGCCGCGATTCCCGCACGGGATCGGCTCCGCGATCGCATCACCAAGCTCTGGAACTATGAGCGTTATGGCGCCCCGTTCAAGAAGGCCGGGCGCTACTTCTACTTCAAGAATGACGGCCTGCAGAACCAGAGCGTGCTCTATACCTTGTCGGCGCTGGATGCCGAACCCCGCGTCCTCATCGATCCCAATGGCCTGTCCGCGGACGGCACCGTCTCCCTGTCCACCTTGGCCGTGAGCGAGGATGGGGAATTCCTGGCCTACGGCATTTCCGCATCCGGATCGGACTGGGAAACCTGGAAGATACGTAGGATAGCCACGGGGGAGGATTTGCCCGATACGCTGGAGCGGATCAAGTTCTCCTCGCCGGTATGGGCCAAGGACGGCTCCGGGATCTACTATGGCCGCTTCGACGGTCAATCCAAAGGCCAATCCAAAGGCCCAACCGACGGCGTGCTCGAAGGAGGCGGGGGCCGCGGGGGAGATGGAGCCAAGCTCGAGGACATCAACCGGTTCCAAAAACTTTATTTCCATCGCATCGGGGACGCGCAGGCGCAGGATACTCTGGTGTACGAGCGCCCGGATCAGGAGGAGTGGGGATTCTCCGCCGACCTCAGCGAGGACGGCCGCTACCTGTTCATCATCGTCTGGAAGGGCACCGATCCCATGAACCTCGTGTTCTGGAAGGACCTCCAGGACCCGGAGGCTTTGGTTCGCGAGTTGGTGCCGGAGTTCCGGGCCAAGTTCGCGCCCATCGGCGATGACGGCAAGACCTTCTGGTTCCTGACGGATTGGGACGCGCCGCGCGGCCGCATCGTGGGCATGCCCTTGGAACATCTGGATGCCAAGGCCTGGAAGGAAATCGTCCCGCAATCGGAGGACACATTAGAGGACGTGAGCGTGGTGGGCGAGCGCCTGGTGGCCGGTTACCTGCATGATGCGCATTCGGTGGTGCGCACCTTTTCCCTGGAGGGCGCGCCCCTCGGAGAAATCGCCTTGCCGGGCCTGGGATCGGCCGGCGGGTTTTCGGGCGAGCGCAAGGACCACGAAACCTTTTTCACCTTCACAGGACATACCTTTCCGGCCACCGTCTACCGCCTCGACTTCGCCGCGGGAACGACGACCTTGTTCCGCAAGCCGGCCCTGGACTTCGACGCCTCCGCCTACGAGACCCGCCAGATTTTCTACGCCGGCAAGGACGGAACGCGCATCCCCATGTTCCTGGTCCACCGCCGCGGCCTGGTCCCGGACGGCGACAATCCGACGTACCTTTACGGTTACGGTGGCTTCGGCGTTTCCCTGACCCCGAGCTTCTCCACCGGGAACCTGGCCTGGCTGGAACTCGGCGGCGTGCTCGCCGTCGCCAATATCCGGGGCGGCGGCGAATACGGGGAGGAATGGCACCAGGCGGGCGCGCGGGCGAACAAGCAGAACTGCTTCGACGATTTCATCGCGGCCGCGGAATGGCTGGTCCGGG
>DAINDC010000116.1:11989-13863 GCA_036732085.1 Fibrobacterota bacterium
CGGCGGCGGGAGCAATGGCGGCCTATTGGTGGGCGCCTGCATGATCCAGCGGCCGGATCTGTTCGGCGCGGCTTTGCCCGCGGTGGGCGTGATGGACCTGATCCGTTTCCACCGCTTCACCATCGGCTGGGCCTGGCAATCGGACTATGGCAATCCCGACCATCCCGAGGATTTCAAGGTGCTGATGGCCTACTCGCCCCTGCATAACCTGAAACCCGGCGCGGCCTATCCGGCGACCCTCATCACCACGGCCGATCATGATGATCGCGTGGTCCCGAGCCATAGCTTCAAGTTCACTGCGGCGCTGCAGGAGGCCCAAGGCGGGTCCGCGCCGGTCCTCATCCGCATCGAGACCAAGGCCGGCCATGGCGCAGGCAAGCCCACAGCCAAGGTCATCGAGGAGATCGCGGATCGATGGGCCTTCCTGGTGAAGGTGCTCGGGGTGGAGTATCTTTCGGGAAACGGTTAGCCACCGGATTCCTGGGTGGCGATCCAGACCGTCCCCGCCGTGAAACCCGCCAGCATCCGGCCTTTACTATCATTCTAAACCATGGACGAGCTGACCTCTCTCTTCGATAACAACCGGGAATGGGCCAAGAGCATTCTCAAGACCGATCCCCGTTTTTTCGAGAAGCTCTCCAAACAGCAGACCCCGCAATACCTGTGGATTGGCTGCTCGGACAGCCGCGTGCCAGCCAATGAAATCGTCGGCCTGTTGCCGGGCGAACTCTTCGTGCATCGCAACGTGTCCAACCTGGTGGTGCATACCGATATGAACTGCCTCTCCGTGATGCAGTATGCCATCGCCATTCTCAAGGTCAAGCATATCATCGTCTGCGGCCATTATGGCTGCGGCGGCATCCGGGCCGCCATGGAGGATTCCCCCCACGGCCTCATCGACAACTGGCTCCGGAACGTGCGCGATCTGTATTACCATAACGAAGCGGAACTCCAGGCCGTCGCGGATCCGCAGAAGCGCACCGACCGGCTCTGCGAGATCAACGTGGTGAGCCAGGTCTACAACGTCTGCAATACCACCTTGGTGCAGAAGGCCTGGGCCAAGGGCCAGGAGCTGACCGTGCATGGTTGGATCTACAGCATCGAAGACGGCCTCCTGCGCGATATGAAGGTTTCCATCTCCTCCATCACCGAAATGCGCAAGCTCGGAATCCGCTGATCCTTTCCTGATTCCCTAGTTTCAATTTATCGCCTTTCCTCCCCGGGCGGCGGAATTTAGATTGGGGAAACGATTCTCTCCCTTGATCCGTTTCGTCATCGATCCAATTCACCACAACAAGGAGCCACTATGCCGACAAGAAAAGCCAAAGCCAGCTGGAACGGGGATCTGAAAGCAGGTAACGGGAAAATGTCCTTTGGGGGCCGGTTCGAACAACCTTTCTCCTTCGGCACCCGCTTCGAGAATGCCAATGGGACCAATCCCGAGGAGCTGATCGGCGGCGCCTTGGCGGGCTGCTTCTCCATGGCCTTCTCCGGCGGCCTGGGCAAGGCGGGCTTCACGCCCAAGTCCATCCAGACCGAGTCCGATGTGACCATCGAAAAGGTGGGCGATGGTTTCAAGATCACGCGCATCGACCTGCATACCCGCGCCGAGGTGCCCGGCATCGACGCCGCCAAGTTCCAGGAAATCGCCCAGGCCACCAAGAAGGGCTGTCCCGTATCCCAGGCCCTGGCCGGGACCGAGATCACCTTGGATGCGAAGCTGAACTAGTTCAGCCTGAAGTAATCCGCCTTCGGCGGCCGGCCTATCGCTTAGGCCGCGCCGCCAACTCCTCCATCAGCTCCACCTGGATTTGCTGGATCTCCATCAGATGCTGCCATTGGTGCTCGAGCAGATGATCGAACTTCTCATGCAG
>DAINDC010000117.1:0-7427 GCA_036732085.1 Fibrobacterota bacterium
GATATTTCTGTCTCATTCTGTCCGTTCCTTCGCCCCATTTCAGGTGAGGTTAAGCGGACAGTTTGACCTGGGCCAAGGGGGAGGACCAGACCGCTCCGGAAGGAAAATTCACCGAAACAAAACCGCATTGGTAGCAATTCTACCATTTATTTCGAAATCTGGAAAAAGACGGCACGTTCGGTTTGGTGCGTCATGGTTGGGGCCGCTGGCGCGTCCACGAAGGCGGATTTCCAGAAGGCCAACCCTGAAGATGAAACCACGACCCCCCGTTTGCCCCCACCTTACCTTATTGGAAGGCGCCGGGGATGGAGTTCATCGCCGGGCGAAGGGTAACCGGCAGGTAAACAGGGGCTAGGGCAGCGAAAGGGTGAGCATGGAGCGGGCGGGCAGGGAAAGCCTTTGGCCTTCCTTGATTTCCAGATGCTCTCCTTGATTGGGGCCAGTTTTTTGGTTGGAGGCATCCAATTTCCGGATCGTCGCGCCGCCCTTGAAGCCCGGTATCGCCAAGGTCAGATTCGCCTCCGTTGCCGGGTATTTGTTGACCAGCAGGAGATCCTTGCCGCCATCCGGTTTTTCGCTCAGATAGCAGGTCACTTGGCTTTCTTCCTCGCCGGCCGCACTCTTGACCTTGCATTCCGCCAGCCGGCCGCGCAGGCTCTCGCTGGCCAGCTTGAAGGCATGATAGGAGGGACGGGGAACGTTGTCGCCGTCCTGGGCGCCGCTACGGGACAGGTAGCCATAATCGCCGCCCTGCTCGGTGAAGTTATTGTGGACGTCCCAATAATCCGCTTGGTCGATATTGTACCTGGCTAGCATGCCCAGGTAGTCGGCCACGAACAAGCCATTGACCAAGCCAAGGGTTTGGGGCCCGGGCTTGAAGTCGACGGAGTTCCATTCGGTCAGCCAAATCTGGTAGGACTTGCCGGGCGTCCCGTATTCCTTGAGTTGTTTCCGCACTCCGGGAATGATTTCATTCAGGCTTTGCGGGGCAGCCAACAACGCCTGGTCGTTTTCTTCGCCGGAATGTTGCGGATAGTGATGGACGATGACGCCATCGGCCAAATCCTTGGTCGCTTCCATGACCTGCTTGTTCCACTCGCCGTCAATAACCCAAACCACGGCCACCAGAATGGTGGGATCCACGGCTTTCATGGCCTTGATGAATTCCGCCGCGCGCTTGCCGTAATCCACGCCGGTGGTATGCTGCGGATGCCAATCGCCGTAGATTTCGTTTCCGACTTCCCATAGGCGGACCTTGGCGCCTTTCTTCTTGTTCACATAGGCCACCCAATCGGCCGCTTCCTGGGGCGTTCCCTTGCCGAAGTTCACCGTGAACATGGCCTCGTTGCCGGTTTCCTTGCAGAGTTCCAGGAATTCATCCGTATCGACCAGGAAATCCTTTTTGGACAGGACGTCCTTCCAATGATCATCATCGGCGCGCAACCCGCCCGGATAACGCAGCACGCGATGGTTCACGCCCTTGATATAGGTTGCGGTATGCGAATCCAGAAGGTCGTTGTCCCATAATGCCGTATTGATGCCGAAGAGGCCGTCATTGATATGGGCCGTAACGGTTTTGGCCAAATCGCCTTCCACCTTCACGTCCTTGCGCGCGGCCACCACGGCCTTGGGTACGTCGCGCAGATTGGTCAGGGTAACGTCGTCGATACGGTAGGAACCGCGCGTTCCGTCTCCGGAGGGCTTGAAGTCCAGTTTGCGGATGCTCTTCAGGTCGAAGACGCCGTTCTGCACGGCGTCCGGCGGCTGATAATAGGCGAATTTGTTGAAGGCTTTGAAGGGAACCAGGATGTCGTTCCATCCCTTGACCGCGCCGATATTCGCCACAAAGATTTCATTGCCGTCATCATTGACCTGGACGGTGATGCCTTGGAAGGCTTTATCCGTATACACGGAAAAGCGGAGGCCGTAATGCGTGGTCCAATCGCGTTGCTTGGCGGGTCGGCTGTTTTTGGCGTAATCCATCATGACGTCGCACCAGTCCACCAATTGGTAGGTGATGGCCAGCGATTTTCCCTTGCGGCCGGGGTTGGCGTCCACGGTAAAGGACACCGTGGACTTGGCCCCGTGCGCGCCTTCCCATTGGCGATCGGCCGGGCTTTCGAAATCATGCAGGACCATGTCGGGTGCGGTGGAATTGAAGCCGGCCCAATACAGATCCGGATCGACATAACCCGGGATTTCATCCACGATGGCCATGTCGTCCACGTACAGGGTAGCCGGACTTCCTTCGGCCACCTTATTCTCGTCCTTATTAATGGAGAAGCGGACTTCATTGATTTTGTCCCATTGGACATCGGATGCGATTTCCGCCATCTTGCCGGCATCCCAATACATGCCGGTGCCGCTGAAGCGCTTGATGGGAATCTGGATCAGGTGCCAGGTCGTGTCGATCATGCCGAAGTCGCCGATCGTGATTTTCGATTGCGCCTTGATGCCGTCGGCGCGGCTGTCCAAAAGCCCAACATAGGCGCTATGCACGCCGGGGGCGGCCTTGATCCAGAAGGAAAGGCCCCATTTGCCTTTGCGGCCGTCGCGGAGATCGATATTGTGCCCTTGTCCCAAGGCCAGGGTGGCGCCCGAATAATCGTTGTCCAGGTAACATGCAAGTATCCCCGGATCCTCCTTGGAACCGGCCTGCACCTTCATGGCCGTCTTGCCGCCATAAGTGTACTTGAAGCCTCCTTCGGGTAAGGCGTCCTGGAACAAATAATGCAAGGGTTTGCCGCTTCCCGAACGGACCAAAGGCGGGGCCACGGTCTCGACCTTATCATCCCAATCTTCCTTGGGGACTTCCTTTTGCGCATCGAAAACGTCGCGCAATACGAAAATGTCATCGGCCCAAACGCGGAAGTCCGAGTTCTCCCCCTTTTTGATTTCGATGCGGAATTCGGTGACGGCGTTCCAATCAAAGACATTGGGTTCTTCCACCCGCTTTTTGGCGTCCCAGACTACGCCCTTGCGGCCGAACTTGGCCAGGGGAATGCTGACCAAACGCCATTCGTTGGTAATGCCCCCGTAATCGTTGAGCGGAAGGCGGACCACGGTTTTCTTTCCGTCGCGGTTTTCGTCATCGACCAAAGCCACCCAGGCGATTTCACCGCCGCGCGAGCCCTTGACCCAGAACTGCAAGGCGCCCCTGGAATAGTAAGGCCGCATGTCATACATCAGGTTGTAGAGGCAGACCGAGCCGCCGGAATAGTCGGTGGCATCCAGATTGAATTGCAAGGCCACTTCACTGGCATGGCCGGATTCTTCCGGGATGAAAATTTTCGAGGCATCGGGATACGTGTATTGATAACCGCCCGAAACGAAATCATCGTCGAAAAAACGAAAGACGGTCCGCGGGTCCACGGTAGTCTGCGAAGCAGCCCCCGTGCCGCTGGTCTTGGGAGGAATGGGCTTGAATTGCAGGGCGCAGCCGGAAGCCAGCAGGGCCAAGGCCGCGGCGAGGAGCGGCGAGGCGGCCAATAGGACCCACTCAGGCTTAAGGGGGCGGTTCAAAATCGAAAGTCGTTTCAAGGCTGCCATTGCATTTCCACCCAAGGGTTAGAAGTGGACCGAGAGAAGGAGGTCGGTCTGGAGTTGGGAGAAATCCGTGGACGAAGGCAAGGTGCCGGTATGCTTTACCGAAATCTTGTCCATGGAGAAGGTCACGAACGCGCCGGCCGCGACCTTATATTCCATTCCGCCGCCCATATTCTCCTGAGCCTGGGTTCCATCCGTTTTTCCGGCCTTCATCGCATTTTTGATTTGCTGGTAAGCGCCAAGCAAGGCGAATCGTTTCCAGATTTGCCAACGGGCGCCGACATTGGTGAAGTCGCTGGTCAATTCATGGGATACGAAAACGCTGTCTCCGGCCAGTCCGTCATTTTTGGCCGCGGAACGGACCAGGCTGCCGGATAGGGTGATGGGGTTGGCGAGGCCCATCATGGAGCCCACTTCCAATTTCAATCCGCCGCCGGCCTGGGTAAAGCGCGTCTTCGGCAAGGCCCGCAGGGTATCCGCCATGTTACCCTTGACTTCGTCCAACTGGGCGAAGACGGTCTTGACCTCGATGCGGTCACCCCAGGCATTGAAAGTGAGGTCGGAACGCAGGCCCGTGCGGTTGGCCGTTGCCGGTCCGAAAGGCATAATCAGCTGCAATGAAGGGTCGGATCGCAGGGCCAGGAAGGAGGCCATTTCCGATTGGGTCATGATGGAATTGGTGTAGGAAAGCTTTTGGAAAGGCGCCTTCTGCCAAAGATTGGTCCCTTCGGAAGGCGCGAATTTGAATACATGCCGATACATGGCATCGAAAGTCGAATAATCGCGGGCACGGACATCATTGGTGCGGATCTTGGCCGTATCGTTGTCGATATTCATGATCCGCTCACCCACGAAGGTAGGGCTCTGGGCCAATTCATTGCGGTAGTCCGCTTCATTGCGGAGATAGCTGACCTGGCCGTGGAATCCGAACATCTCGCCGGATTTCCATCCGCCGTTCAAGTTGGCAACGGTGGCGGTTCCCGTAAACGGGTGGCTACGGAGCGTATCTTCCTTGGGCTTGAAATAATTGGAATCATCCTTGGACGAGGCGTATTCGCCATTCAGGCCCAGGGCCCAGGTCTTGGCTTCCAAGAGAGAGGCGATGTCCAAGCCGGCGCGGGCGGCCCAGATGGAGGTTTTTTGCGCGGCGGTGTCGGCATTGCCGCTGGGAAAACTATAGGTGCCTTTTTTGTCGAAGATGCGGAGGTAACTTCCGCCCAAGGAAATGCCGGCGGGCAGAACCAAGTCCAGGTTGCCGGCTCCCAGGAATTTTTCCACCGGTGAACGTTCGATAAAGTCCGTGACCTTGTCGCCGTTCTGTACGCTGGTTTCCACGCTGCGCAAGCGGGTGCCCAGGAGGTTGACATGCATCTCCTTGAGCAGGCCTTTTTCGCCTTTGTCCACGGCGGCGTCGAAGTTCAGGTTAACGCCTTGCAGAAGGCGATCGTTTTCACCGAGGAATACTTCGTCCTGGGCTTCCTGGCGGTGAACGGCGAACAGGTCGGGTTCATACATGACATCGATATCGGGGGAATACATCGTCAAAGGGCTATAATGTTGACGGAAATCGCCGGCATTGTAGCTGAACATGCCATGGACCTTCCAGTCGATGCTGATCCAACGGGAGTTGATGGGATTGCCGATGTCGGAGAAAAAGTTGCGCCAATCCTGGTGCATGCGGAAGATGAGATGGCCTTGTGTAGCGGTATTGGGACGGGCCTTCAAATCGAAATCCACCGAAGTGTATTCCACCGATTCTTCGGAGCGCAGGGAAGGAATTGCCCAGGGGCCGCCCAGGGAGGAATGCAGGTACTGGGAGCGGAAAACGCCGCCCATGGAAATGCCTTCCTTGGCCAGGATATTATCCAGCACGCGTTCGGTTGCCGCGGCTCGATGCGCATCATCCGCTACGGGTACGGCGGGTTCATTTTTCGCAACGGCGTCCTCGGCAAGGGCGGGAAGGCCCAGGGCCAGGCAAACCGCCAAGGCGCGGAAACCGAGGGCATTAATTCGGGAAGGTAACATGCGTGCTCCTATCAAAACCACATTTTGATTTCCGCCGATGCCAGGGTATTTTCCCAGTTATTGGCGGAATAATTCTTATCCTGGTGGCGCATCCATTTGTAACGGCCATGGAGTCCGACCCGGGAAATGAAGTCCCAATCGAAACCGACGCCGGCGGCCAAGTCGCGATAATCCATGGGAACGTTTTTGGCCTCACCCGTTTCCGGATTTTCCATATAGGCCATATTGGAACGCCAGTTTTCATATCCGGCGAGCGCCAGGATATAAAACTTTTCCGTAAGGGCTATGGCGGGTTCAAGGCGGAAATAGGTCCCCCAAAGCATCATGTCCTGCGCGCCGAAAGACACCGGACGGAAATCGGCCGAGACCCCGTTCAACGCTCCATAGGCGCTCAGAAAAAGATCGTGGGGATATCCGATGGAGGGGCCGATGTCCCAGGCGCCGTCCATCTCCAGGTTGAAAGTCCACTTCTGGTGTTTGGGAACGAAATTATTCCGGTTAGTGATGGAGGTTGCATGGAACAAATTGGAATCGGCCTGGGCCGCGTTTTCATAAGGCACGAAACCTTCAAAGAAGGAGAGGTAATCGTTCCGGAGACCGCCCGCTTCGGGTCCCGGAGGATTTTGATAATCCATGGTTTTGAAACTTTCATCTCCGAGCCTGCGATCGTATTTGCTGGGAAGGGAAACGTCGACTCCGTTATTTCCCCAACGGTTGTAGGAAGATTGGAAGACCGTGCTCAAATCCTGGCCGTTCAATCGATACGGAAAGTAGATGAGGTCTTGCGCCGCCTTCGGCTGGAAATGCTGTCCATAGGCGATGCGGAAATGGCCGTAGCCCACGGTTGGGGAAGCTGTCAGCAGCAAGCCGGCCATGTTTTGGGTATATGGCGAGGCCTCGCCGCGTCCGATGAATTTACCCGGGCCGACGAGGTTGGCGCCGAAGGGGAAAAAGGCGTCCACGGGAGCCGCGAAGGAAAACGGTGAGTAGAAGCCCTTGGGGATATAGGCCAGGTCGGCCTGGACCGGAAGGAACTGCTTGTATTTGATTTTGGCGTAGACGGCCGGGACCGGGTCCGTCCAACTTTTGGTCTTTACGGTTTCGCCATGATAGTGGCCTACGGTATCGCCCAGCGAATTCTGGACTGCCTGCCGTATGACTTGATAGTCCACCCAGTTCGTATCCAAAATGCTTACCGCCACATCGCCATGCACTTCCCAGTTGTCATTGACGGGGCCGCGCAGGTCGACGGAATAAACCTGCGGTTCCTTGTAGAAGCCTTTTCCCTTGGTGAGGCTCAAATTCTGATTGGTCAAGGAGTCCATGACCGGCACATCAGTGATGCCGAAGTTTTTGCGGAAGCCATCCACCAAAAGGAAATCCGGCTTGTAGAGGATGCCGACGGTATTGAAGCCCAGGATCAGGTTGCCGAGCACCTTGTCCTTGGCGATCCGCGCCGAGTACATGTGCCGATAGGAGTCGCCGATACCGCGTCCCTTGGCTTCCGTGGTCTCGCTGGCATAGGCGAGGTCATTGGAAAAGTCGACGTATTCGCGTTCGAAATTATCATAGCGTTCGTAAGCGCCATAGAGCAGATTGACTTGCAACCCATAAGGCAAATCAATGCTGCGGAAATCCACGCCGTTGAAGGCTTTTTTATTCCAGGCGGCGCGACCGGACTTTTCGCCCTTGGCGATATTGTATTCGTAGTAGCGGCCGACCGGTTGTTCCACCTCGAAGGGGAGGTAATCCCAAGCGAAGCTGCGGGGCTGGGATTTCCAAATGGTAAGGGGAGAGGCTTCGGTCCACAGCACGTTGCCCATGCGGAGCCAGAAGGACGCGGGCAAGGTTCGGAT
>DAINDC010000117.1:7437-13809 GCA_036732085.1 Fibrobacterota bacterium
TTCATGGATATTGGCCGTCTCATCGGTTTTGTCATGCGGTTGTTGCACCCGATTGAATCCTGCCACACCCGTAATGTCCGGACCCGCCTTGGCGTTCAAATAGTAGCCGGGCAGATTGGTTTGGAATCCGATCTTGGACCAAAGGACGGCATTACGATTGGCATGGACGACCATGGCCAGGCGCAACATGGACTCGTTGCCTTCATTGTTCGCTTGGGTCCAGGTCTGATCCTTGTCGATATATTTGGGGTATTCGGAAAAGTCATGATTCTGGATTTTCAGGCGGCCCTCGCCCGAAAAGGATACCGGGCTTGATCCTCCGAACAGCACGGTGGAGCTGGCATGCGAAACCAGCTCGTCCAGGGAGAGTCCGGAAGTATCCGCGATGGCGGCGTCCCTTACGGTGTTCTCGGCATGGACGGGAGAAAGAAGCCCATTCAGCAGGCTTGCGGCGCAAAGCGCCAGATATCCGCTTGTGATTTTATTTTTCAACAAACCCAATCTCCGGTTATCCATGCTTGATTCATTCCGTCCTAATTTTTCCAGGCCTTGGCCATGCCGTCCCGCCAACCGCGCCAAACCGCTGCTGATGGCAAGCCGCCGCCACTGATCGTAAGTGGCGTTAGGGCGTCGTGTAATTAGTTGTCATCGTCCGCCCAAAGGTTGGATCCAGTTTGTGGATTTTTGAAATTAGTGCGGATTTTATTCTTTGACGGCGCCTGCGGTGAGTCCTGAAACGATCTGTTTTTGCATCAGGAAGAAAAGGAACATTACCGGCAAAGTGGATACCGTGGCGGCGGCCATCATCAAATCATAACGATTCTGGAAGTTCCCCACGAAGAGCCTAATGCCCACGGGGATGGTATAGGTCTTTTCGCTGGTTAGTACCCAGGCGAACATGAGTTCGTCCCAGGCGGACAGGAAGACGTATACGCCCGTGGCGATGATGCCGGGCATGGCCGAAGGGATGATGATACGGAAGAAGGCTTGGAACGGGCCGCAGCCGTCCACCAGGGCTGCCTCCTCGAGCTCCTTGGGAAGCGAGGCGAAGAAGCCGCGCAGGATCCAGATCGAGAAGGGGATGAAATAGGCCGCATAGGTCAGGATCAAACCGGTATAGGTGCCTTTCACTATGATGCCCGTGGCATGCGTCAGGTTGACGAACATCAGGTACAACGGCAGCAGCAGCATGATGCCGGGCACCATCTGGGTGGCCAGGACCGAATAGCCGAACGAACTCTTGCCGGGGAAGTTATAGCGCGCGAGCGCATAGCCGCCCATGGAGGCCAGCACCATGGCGATGCCCATGACCGAGAGGCAGACGATGAAGCTGTTCTTGAGATAGAGGCCGAAGTCGATATTGCGCCAGAGGTCCACGTAATTGCGCCAGTGGATATAGAAGGGTGCATTCGGGGCTCGGCCGGAAACCAGCGCTTTCCCGGCGGCGTCGCGGATGGAAACCGTTCCTCCGGGTCCTCCCACCAGCACCTTGCCGTCCCCCAAGGGTAACAAGGCCGTTACCCTGGATCCGGATATGTCCCCGCTCCAGCCGGACCCCGCCCCTGACAGCGCCATAGCCGGGGATGCAGGTTGTGCCTGGGCTTGGGTCTGCGCCAGAGGTGTCGCCGGTTCCGGCATGGCTTTTCCAGGCATGCCCAGGGACGTCGCCCCCCGTGAATCCCCGATCCAGATCCGGGTATTTCGCCCATCGCGGCCCTTGTATCCCGCGGCCACCGTGATGACTCCGCCGTTCTCGGGCCGATCGAGCCAGGCCAGGACGCTGTCCGCGACCGCGTCGTAGACATAGGCGCGGGAACCGGAGGTGATGAGCAGACGGCCGGAATCGAGGCCGCAGACCTGCCCAGGCGTGGCGGGCAATCGTCCGTTGGCCGAGATGACCTTGCCCTTGGTACCGGCGGGGGTATGCAGGAAAAAGATGCCGTCATTGCTGACCATGGCCAGGCTGTCCGCTTCGGCCGTGGGCGCGAATTTACGAATTGCGCCGGTCTCCTTGACGGATATTCCCCTCAGCGCCGAGAACTTTCCCGTAGTCGTCGAAAAGGAAGTGAGTCCTGGGCAACCTTTGAAGTCATAGGCCAGGTATAAGGATCCGCCGGATCGAGCCAGGCTGGAGGCGGCCACCTCATTGACCCAGAGGGTATTCCAGTCCTTACCGTAAACATCCGCGATCCGGGCCACGGGAAATTCCTTCGCCACGGAGAATTTTTCCGCGTCCACAGCTTGAAGTCCGTGATTGCTGGACAGCGTCCATAAGGTCTTTCCATCCTCCTCCAAAAGGAAGCTGGTGGCGAAGGTCTCGAGGCTCAGATGCGCCTTCTTCTTGAGGCCCTGCTTGTCGAAGAGGGTGATCCCGCCATCCGCCGTGCCTGCGAGGTAACCGGCGGGCAACTCCCGGAGGAAGACCACCTCATTCTGACGGCGGCCCGGCCAGGTCTTGCCGGCGAGGATTTCCTGGTTGTCCTTGACCCCGCAATAGACCATCCACAGGATGGGCACCAGATTCACGGCCACCAGGGCCCAGGTGACCAAGGTCAGGACATTGCGACTCAGTCGCTTGCGGCTTGCGTATGACATGGGCGCCGCCTATTTCCCCGAAAGCTGATCTTTGAAAACGCGGTACCAGATGAAGACCAGTACCATCATGGCCAACATCAGCAGGGAAGACATGGCCGCGCCGGAGCCGAAGTCCCACATCTGGAAGGAGTTGCGGAACAGGTTGGTCATGAGCAGATCGCCGTTCTTGCCGGGAAAGCCCGCGCCGTTCCCGAACATCATGATGACGATATTGAACGAGTAGACGTTGAAGATCATGCCGTGCAGGATGAGGATGGCCCAGACCGGCTTGAGCAGCGGCCAGGTGATGCGCCGGAAGGCCTGCCAGGCGTTGGCGCCGTCGATTTCGGCGGCCTCGTAGACGTCCCTGGAAATTCCCTGCAGGCCCGCGAGCAGCATGAGCATGGAGAAAGGCCATTGGCGCCAGATGGTGGGGATGACAATGGCCCAGAGGGTGTTGTGGCCGATGAGCCAGGACGGCTTGTCGTGAAGGAGATGCAGCCAATCGACCAGGATGATATTGATGAGACCCACTTCCTTCTGCCACAGGAAGCCCCACAGGAGGCCCACCACGTAGGTCGGCACGATCCACGGAAAGAGCATCAGGGTACGCGCCACCGACCGGCCCCGGAACTCCTGATTGACCAGGAGCGCGGCCAGCATGCCCATGGTGAGGGTTCCGATGGTCACCAGGATGGTATAGATGATGGTATTGCGGGTGGCGTCCCAGAGGCCGGAACGGATGGGGCTATAGGGATTGAACAGGATGTTGCGGAAATTCTCGAGGCCGGCGAAGGGCGCGTTCAGGTAGTCCAACAGCTTGTCCTTGCGGCTGCGCAGGAAGGCGAGATACAACCCTTGTCCGATGGGCAGCACTTGCAGGAGCAGCATTCCCACCACGGTGGGGAGCAGGAAAAGATAGGGGACCCGATGGCGCCGGATCCCGGCAATCAGCTTTTTCATTCGGCTGCCGCCAGGGGTTTCTGTGACTCGGCCAGGGCCTTGTCCAACATTTCGCGCTGTTCGGGGTGGTTGGCGAAATGGGCCTGTATCTGGGCATCGATATCCCGTACCGCAGCCGCTACCTCAGCGCGGACGGCCTCCTCGGTATAGGGCCCGTTGGCCTCCGCGGCGATATCGAACAGGTTGCCCAGGCGCTTCATCAGCACCGAGGTCTCGATTTCCCCCCAATAGGGGACGCTGGGATAGATCTTGCCGTATTGCACCAGGTCGCGGAATACCAGGCGCTTGGAGTCGCGCGTGAACCAGGGGCTGTTGAAGGCGACTTTGAGCGCGGGCAGGAAGCCCGAGATCTGCGCATGGGCCAATTGGGCGGCGCTGTCCGCGCAGAGGTAACGCACGAGTAACTTGGCGGCCTCGGGGGATTTGCTGGATTTGAAAACCGCCAGATGGGATCCGCCCATGAAGATGGAACGGCCCATGGGCCCGGCCGGGGGGAGCAGGACATCGTAATTCTCCGCCACATGGGTCCCGCCCGATCCGCCTTGTTCCGGGGGACGCGTCAGGTAGGTGTTCTTGATGGTGGACTCGAAGATGGAAGCCACGCGCCCGGCGTCGAAATCGGCCGAGACCTGGGCTGTGTTCTTTTCCATATTGGTCTTGGGGTTGTAACCCTTGCGAACCAGATCCAGGTAGAAGAGGATGCCCTTCATGGACTCGGGGCTGTCCAGGGTGCACTTGTCGCCTTTGGCATTCAGGAAATCGCCGCCCGCGCTCCAGATCCACGGCGCGAAATTATGCACCACGTTCCAGTCGTTCTTGCCGGGGAATCCGATGGGGGAAACCAGTTCGCCATTATGCTTGATCCCGGCCGCCTTGATTTTTTCGAGCGCGGCCAGGTAATCGCTCCAGGTCTTCATCTTCTTGGCGTCCACGCCTGCCTGGGCGAAAACGTCGGTGCGGTAGAACATGGGGCGGACGTCGATGAACCAGGGCAAAGAAGTGAGATGCGCCGACAGCCTCGGCTTTGCGGATTGTAAAGTGGCGGGCATGAAGGCGTTTTTCACGTCCAAATCCTTTTCCATATCGTCCAAGGGCAGGAGCGCGCCCAGGTCGGTCAGGAACGGGCACCAGGTGGCCCCCATTTGGACCACATCCGGGCCGTCCCCGGCGATGGCGACCGTTGTGAGCTTGGTCCAGGCGCTGCCCCAGTCGAGAACGGAGACCTTCACCTTGAGTTCGGGATGGGCGGCCTTGAAGGGCTCGAGCAGGGCGTCCATGTCCTTCTCGGGCTTGGGCGTATTGGGCATCACCCATATCAGCAGCTCGCCGCTTTCCTTCGCTGGGCTTTCCTTCATGGCGACGGATCCGGAGGATTTCTCCTTGTCGCTTTTATCGTTCTTGTCGCCTTGCTGGCACGCCGTGAGCAAGCCGGTCGCGAACAAACCCAGAGCGCAAACGCCCAGGGTCAATATTCTTCTACTGCTGGATAGCATCATCTAATCCCCCGCTTTGGATACCGTATGGATTAAGGATGGAAGAAATGCATGTTTCCGGCTTCCGGAATCAAGGTGACCCGATCGCCGCGCCCCACCTTGACGTCAGGATGGATGCGCGCCACCGCGCGATGGCTGCCCGCCCGGCAATACACCAAGGTCTCGGCTCCCAGCGGTTCCACCACTTCAATCTCAGCCGCCAACCCCTTGCCATCCGGCCCTTCCAGGCGCAGGTGCTCGGGACGCACGCCCAGTATGGGTTTGAAGGCTTGCCCGACCGGGAAATCCGAGGCCCGCAGGCCCACGGATCCCGCGCCGGGAACCATCAAATTCGTTCCGTCCCATTCGCAGGGCAGGAAGTTCATGGGCGGCATGCCAATGAATCCGGCCACGAAGGCATTGGTGGGATGCTTGTACAATTCCATGGGCGTGCCGAATTGCTGGATCACGCCGTCCTTCATGCAGACGATGCGATGGCCCATGGTCATGGCCTCGGTCTGGTCATGGGTCACGTAAATCATGGTGGTCTGCAGTTGCGCCGACAAGCGCGAGATTTCCACCCGCATCTGCACGCGCATCTTGGCGTCCAGGTTGGAGAGCGGCTCGTCGAAAAGGAAGACCTTGGGCTTGCGTACGATGGCGCGGCCCAGGGCCACGCGTTGCCTCTGCCCGCCCGATAAGGCCTTGGGCTTGCGGCTCAGGTAGGGGGTGATGTCCAGCATTTCCGCGGCCTCGGCCACGCGCTTGCGGATTTGATCCTTGGGCATCTTGCGGAGCTTCAATCCGAAGGCCAGGTTCTCTTCCACGGTCATATGCGGATACAGGGCGTAGTTCTGGAAGACCATGGCTATGTCCCGATCCTTGGGGGGGACATCGTTGCAGCGGCGACCGTCAATCAGGAGGTCCCCGGAAGTGATCTCTTCCAGGCCTGCGATCATGCGGAGTAGGGTGGACTTGCCGCACCCGGACGGGCCTACCAGCACCAGGAATTCCTTATCTCGGATGTCGAAGGAGAGCTCCTTGACGGCCAGAACTCCGCCGTCATAAACCTTGGTGATTTTCCGCAAGTTGACTTCGGCCATGCTCCGCGCTTCCGACCCACATTCGCCGGGGCTGATTGTCTTAGTGGCGGAAACCGGGATCGGGTTCAACTTTTCCGAACCTCTGGAAATCCGAGGGTGTCGTATTTCGCCAAAATCCCAATTCCAAATCCCCATCGCCGTGAACGGAAATCCTACGCTCCCGTACTAATGGGAAAAGTACTTTTTTAGAAGGAAGGGTACTTTTTTTAAGTTCAAAGTTTAGAGTTTAAAGTATCGAAGGGGATTGGCAAATGGAAAAG
>DAINDC010000118.1:0-2181 GCA_036732085.1 Fibrobacterota bacterium
TGGTATCGGGAGTATTATAAGGTCTGAGGGGTCTGAGCGGATCCGAACGTCTCGGCGATTTTTTTTTCCAAATCCTTGATCGCGATTACTTCGGCCCAATCCGTAAGTGGATAGGATCCGCCAATCCCCGGATACACCACGAAAAGCCTTTCAAGTTTCAAATCCTCTCGGGCGATATGCATGGATCGCGTAGTTCCGGGTGCATCCGAGAATTTGAATTCGAACCCGTAACGACGGCCCCGGTGGAGGACCAGGAGATCAAGTTCCGCTTGCCCATGGGTTCCCCAGAACCAGGCGTTACGATCGCCCACCCAACCCAAAATATTTTCGATGCAGAACCCTTCCCAGCTAGCGCCCAGTTTAGGATGGCTTTCCAAGTCGGCTCCCGTTTCCAGATTCAGCAAAGCATGCATAAGCCCGCTGTCGCGAATATACAACTTGGGCGACTTCACCTGCCGCTTGGCGATGTTTTCGTGCCATGGCTGTAGTTGACGCACCACCAGAGCGCCGGTCAGGATATCGATATGGCGCTTTACCGTCGAGTGGGCCTCGCCCAAAGAGCGCCCGATCTCCGAAGAATTGCCTACTTGGCCATGGTAGTGGGCGAGCATGTTCCACAACCTGCGCAATGCGGCCGGCGCGACCTGCACGCCATACTGCCGCAGATCCATTTCCAAAAACGTCCGGATGAAATCCTGACGCCAAGTGAAACTCGCCGTATCATCTTCCGCCAAAAAGGATCGGGGAAATCCGCCCCGATGCCATAGTCGTTTCCATCGGTCCGTTCCTACCTCGTTCAAATCGAATCCGGCCATGTCCAAAAAGGCGACCCTTCCCGCCAACGTCTCCGACACGCCCTTTACCAGGTCCGGAGATGCGCTTCCCAACAGCAGGAAGGTCGCGGGATTCGGTTTCCGATCGGCGAGCACTCTTAAGACCGGAGCCAGGGATATCTGGAGTTGCGCCTCATCGATGACGACCAATCCCTGCAATGGTTCCAAAGCCATCATCGGGTTTTCCAAACGACGCGCGTCCGCTGGATGCTCCAAGTCGAAAAAAACCGAGGGCACTTGGCCGGCAACGGCCCTTGCCAATGTCGTCTTACCGCATTGACGAGGTCCAATCAAGGCAACGACGGGATTATGCTTTAAAACGTGTTCCAACCGGTTTCTGAGACGAACCCTGGCTAAGTCCATAACCATGAATTATGAGTATTTAATGCACATATTTCAAGGATTATTTCAAATATTCGTGTAATTTGAGCGACTAAACCTAGCTATTATATGGCTATGGAATCCAAGAACGCGCGCTTCCTTCGTCAAGGCATGGTTGAGAGTTGCCGCAAAATGACTCCCGCGCAGCGCGTCCGGGCCTTTATCGACCATTCGCGTATGATGAAGAAAATCTTCGAGGCGGGCGAACGCCGTCGCAAATCCATAGCACAGAGCAAGCCCGATCATGGCTGAGAAACCGGAAGCCACCAGTTCCCCGCAATTGCTCGATCGAATCGGTCGTATTTTGGATGCGGCGCATGTGAACTGGGCGACCATCGGAGCCCTGGCGGTCGCCTATCACGGGGTGGTCCGGGCGAGTTTGGACGCTGGCGCACTGATCACTTTGAAAGTTGCGAGATTGGATTTGGATGCCTTGGCCGCCGTATTGTCCGAGCAAGGTTGGACTGTGGATACCAGATTGGGTGAAGAGGGCGATCCGCTTGGGTTCGTGCTTCGGATTTCGGATGGGTCAGGCAATCAGGTGGATCTTGTCGGCGGTATCCGCAAGTTGGCCCCGGGTTTCTTCAATAGAGCGATCGAAGACGAATTCGACGGAATGAAACTTCGCATCGCCTCTCCGGAGGACCTGATAGCCTTAAAGGTATTCGCAGGAGGCCCGAAAGATTTGGATGATGCAGTGGGCGTCTTGGACGTCCAGGGTTCCGCGATCAACAGGGACCTGGTCCTGAGGTTATGCGGGCATTTCGGGTTGGAAGAGGAAAGCCGGTTCAGGAATATGATCGGACCCTAAGGAGATTGTTCTAATCAACCCTGCAATACGGAATGGTTTTTTTCCACGATCGACTTGAACTCATCGGAAACCGTTGCGAGGTCGACCACATCGACGCGAAAGGGAAGATCCGAATCGGAAAACGATTCACGCAATTCCCAAATCGTTTCCTTGGAG
>DAINDC010000118.1:2191-13797 GCA_036732085.1 Fibrobacterota bacterium
GTGTATAAGAGACAGTCCTTGGAGAGCGGTCTATCGCTTACCAAGGCGAGATCCAAATCGGAATACCGTTTCGCCTGTCCAGATACGCGGCTTCCAAAAGCCCAGACAGTCAAGTTTGGCACCTGACGTTTTAAAATACTTTGCACTTCAGCCAATTGCGGTGGGCGGATATCGAGGCTCATTTCAGCCGACCCTCCAAGCACTGAAGAAGCTTGCGACTCGGGCGTCATACCCAAAATATATCCCTCTTTTAGGGATATTACCATCAAACCAAGTAGGCCAGAAACTCCTGCGCCGACGCGATCAACAAATCCTTCTCGCCTATCTTCGTCCAACCCCATTTACCCGGCTCGGCGATAAGCTGGACAGCCATGATACTCCCCAGGTTGGGTAAGAATTTTTTCCAATTCGGCGACGGCGCCCCGTCTCCCCATTTGGTTTCCACCGCCATCCAGGGTTTTCCATCCCTCGCGACCAGGAAATCGATTTCCTGCTTTTCCTTATTCCGGATGAAATGCAAAGAGAACTCACCTTCACCGGAATCCGTCCAGAAGTGGCAAGCCTTCAACAGATGGCTGGCAACGAGATTTTCATATCGGGCGGGCTTTTCGGCTTTTCGATCACTTCGCTGAAATCCCAGAGGTATGCCTTGCCTTCTTTCTTGAGCGACCGGGATACGGAGCCTTGGTAAGGTTTGATTTCATAGAGGTAAAACAATTCCTGCAGGAGCATGACCCAGCGCTTTACCGTTTCATGATTCACTTCCAGATGCTCCCGCAACGAAGCGATACTGAAAAGCGATCCGACTTTTTCCGGCAACAGCGACGCCAGCATTTCGATGCGGCTCAGTTCGGGAATCCTGGTCAGATCCCGAAGGTCCTCCCGGATCACTTTTTCCATCCGGCCCCAGATCATAATTGGGTCAAGATTCGACCAAATTACGATCTGATATGAAAACGGTCGGCACTCGGAAGAAAACCCGCTTTTCTGCCTTTTATCCTTTGATTTACACGAACTATTTGATATAATCAAAACATGTTTAGGCAAATAAATGGTTTTTTACAAGCTTGGTTAATCCGACCGGATAGAAAGCCCCTCCTTTTACGGGGGGCTCGCCAAGTGGGGAAAACCTGGGCAGCCAGAGAGTTGGCGCGTTCCCAGGGAATGGCCTTAATTGAGATCAACTTCGAATTGCGGCCGGAATGCAAACAGGCCTTCGCGAGTTTGGATCCTAAACAAATTCTCAAAACGCTGGAGTACCTGGGAATACCTAAAGCCGTACCAGGCCAAAGCCTGCTCTTGCTGGATGAGATTCAGGATTGCCCTCCAGCGATTGTCGCCCTTCGCTACTTCTATGAGCAGATGCCCGCTCTGGCCGTGATTGGAACAGGTTCGCTGCTTGAGTTCGCCATAGAGCAGGAGAAGTTTTCCTGGCCGGTGGGCCGCATCGAAAGCGCCTGGCTTTTTCCGATGAGCCTGGGAGAGTTTTTAAGGGCCAAGGGCAATACAGCCCTCGCCGAAGCTATCGGACAGAATCCCCTCAAGGAAAAACTGCCCGAGGCGGCTCACGCCCATGCGCTCAAGGAATTGCGGGAGTATCTCTTTTGCGGGGGGATGCCTCAGTCCGTTTTGGCCATGACCACAGGTCAAGACGCGGAATCCGTGCGACGCGTTCATCGCAGCATCCTACAAACCTATCGCCAGGATTTTTACAAATATGCTCCCCGCATCAAGCCGGACTTGGCGGAGCGCCTGTTCTTAAAAGCCCCAGGGTTGGTCGGCGGCCGCTTCAAACTCAGCCACGTGGATCCGGATTCGAGATCATCCGAAATTCGTCCAGCCGTTGAAGCATTGGAAAAAGCAGGCGTGATTCGCCGTGTCATCCACACTTCGGGACAAGGCTTGCCGCTCGCCACCGATGCGAACCCTCGCATCGCCAAACTGATTTTCCTCGATGTGGGTCTGATGCATGCCTCTTTGCAAATCGACGCCGAATTGGTGCAAGAACCGGATCTTCTGGCGGTCCATCGCGGAGCCGTAGCCGAACAATTCGTGGCGCAAGAACTCCTCGCATGCGCTCCGCCTGATCGCGAGCCCTACTTGTACTTCTGGGCTCGGGAAGCTTTGAACAGCCAAGCTGAAGTGGATTATCTGATTGCTTCCGGACCCTATCCGCTTCCCATTGAGGTGAAGTCGGGAGCATCGGGCACACTCAAGAGTTTGCGCCTGTTTCTGGATTCACATCCGCAATGTCCAAGAGGCGTTCGGCTTTATGGAGGAGAGCCGTTGCGGGAGGATAAAATCGCGCATCTGCCCCTATATGCCGCGGGGTGCTTGTGGGGGGCGTAGCGCCCATTTTTGGCTATTTCAACGCATCATATCAAATATTTGGAATCTATTCCTAAATATCGTACCATTTTAGGGAATCCATTCCAAACTAGGGCCCACGCCAAATGCAAGAAATTCGAGACACTTATTACCGACTCCTTGGCCAACCAGCCCCACACCATCGCCGGTATCTCTTCGAACGATTCGATACCTCAAGGCGCATGGTCGGACTAGTAGGCCCGCGCGGAGTCGGGAAAACCACCTTGATGCTGCAATGGATCAGCGAAAGGGAAAGCCCCGAACGTTGCATGTACGCCTCGCTCGATCATATTTATTTCTCCTCCCATCGGCTTCTTGATTTCGTCCGTGATATGCACCAATTGGAGGGACGGACGCTTTTCTTCTTGGATGAAGCGCATAAGTATCCAGGCTGGAATCGGGAGCTCAAGAACATCTACGACTCTTTTCCGGAGATCCGAATCGTTTTTTCGGGAAGTTCCAGCTTGGATTTGGTGAAAGGGCAATATGATCTCTCACGTCGCGGCGTGATCCACAGGTTGAACGGCCTTTCCTTTCGGGAGTTCGTATTGTTTAAAACCGGCAAGGCTCCAAAGGCATTCGGCCTTGATGAATTACTGTCGCAAGGCCCTGAAATTTCCCGGGAACTTTCCGCCATCCCCCGAGTCCGCGGCCTATTCGAGGAATATCTGCGTGTAGGCTATTACCCGTTCTACTTCGAGGACCCGGAAACCTATTACTCCCGAATCCTAAACATCATCGACAAGACTATTTTCGAAGACATTGCGAATTTCTTTTCGCTTAGCACAACCAAGCTACCGCTGTTCAAAAGGCTTCTGGTTTATCTGGCATCCATTCCCCCCGGTGAAGTGAGCGTGAATGCCTTGGCGCGGAACTTGGGAGTGGATCATAAAACCGTGGGTGGTTACCTGCATATGATGCAAGAAACCTCTTTGACGCATAGCCTGAGTATGGACCGGGGTGGCAAGGCCGCCTTGAGGTCCCCGGACAAGGTCTTGCTTGAGAATGCCAATCTTTATTTCGCCGTGGCCACGGAGTCCGGATTCCAGCCCAACCTTGGCAGCTTGCGGGAAACCTTTTTCGTCAATGCACTAAGCGGGAACGGTGTGCCAGTGCATTACAGCAAAGAAGGCGATTATCAGGCGAAGGGGAACATATTTGAAATCGGCGGAGAAGGGAAAACCCGGAGGCAGATCCGAGGATTGAAAAACGCCTACCTTGTCAAGGATGGGGGACTCACGGCGGCGCCAGGGGAGCTCCCGCTCTATCTGTTTGGGTTTTTATGGTGAAAGGAAGATATCGAGTAAACGTCATGATTGGATCAGCATGCTTCTTCCAATCCCCCTTCCTTGTGCAGTAAGCGCCACAGCCAAGCGAGCCAAAATTACGACAGGTACCGGATAGTTTCCCATTCCTTGCCGCACTCGATCCGGCGCCTCGATGGAATCGACGTGCCCAACCGTCAAACTGAAATACCCAAGGATTTTCGCACCTTCAAAAACCACGAATATTTTCGCCGATCCGCCTCCTTGAGCTTGCAAGGCAATCCGATTGAGCCATTCATTCAGGGAAGGTTTGCCGCAATCAAATCCCGATACTCAACCCGAATACCGGGAGTAGAAGAGGGTATCACGGCCGATACGGGCGGCACGATGGGCGGGAGCAACTTTCGTAGAGGAGGCATCTCAAATAAAGGCGTAATTTTAATGTTATCACATGTATAAATAGGCTATATTTTATGTATGCCTCTTAAAAAGCGTAAAATAACGACTATTCTTAAAAAGACGGCTGAGGGTCCTCGAGGTCGGATTATGGCTTTAACCGGATCCCGGCAAACGGGAAAGTCCACCCTTTTGAAAAGTCTTTTTCCTGATTATCAGTACATCAATTTGGATGACCCCCTGGTGCGGGGGCAATATCTGGAACAATCCGCAGCAAGCATTGCCCGCTTTTTTCCGCGCGCGATTTGGGACGAGGTTCAGAAAGCTCCCGGCCTCGTGGAAAAAATAAAAGCGGCACATGACTCAAACCCGGAAACCCGATTCATCCTCTCCGGCTCCAGCCAAATCCTTTTGTCACGTAACATCCGTGAGACCTTGGCGGGACGCTCCGCCCTTTTCGATCTGTACCCCTTGACCCTTCCGGAAACGCTCGCTTCCTGGGAGAGCCCCGAAGCGGACGTCCCGGATTCCGGCCTGATCCGGATCGCGTCTTCTCTGGCCGCGGGCCGCACCCCGGCCCAGGCATTCGAAGAACTTCCTCCGGTCATTTCGGATCGGGCGGATTACGCCGATGCCGAAGCCGCCTTCGGCGAATATCTGGCGCACGGCGGCATGCCCTTTCTCCATTCCGACGGCCTTTCCAGGGAAGACAAGCGGGGCTGGTTACGCGATTATGTCAGGACCTACCTGCAACGGGACTTGGCCGACCTGGCCCAACTCAGCAACCTGGAGCCCTTCATCAAAGCGGAAAAGGTCCTGGCGCTCAGGACAGGTACCCTCCTGAATTTCTCCGAAGCGGCCCGCCTGGCGGGCGTCACCGCCGACTCGATGAGACGATACATGAATTACCTTGAACTGAGCTTCCAAGCCTTCCTTCTTCCGTCCTGGCAGCGCAATCTTTCCAAGCGGCTGTCCAAAATGCCCCGCGTGCATTTCCTGGATCCCGGCATTTGCCGCGCACTGACGGGTAACTTCGAATCGACCGACGGAGCCTTTTTCGAATCGGCCGTATGCGCCGAAATCTATAAGCAGGTCCGCTATGCGCGGCCCGATTGGAGCCTTTACCATTTGCGCACGGCAGATGGGCGGGAGGTGGATCTACTCTTGGAAACGCCGCAGGGTTACGTGGCCGTGGAGATCAAAATGTCCGCCGTTGCCGCTCAGTCACATACCCGGCATTTCCGCGACTTGGATGCTTTGCTGGACAAGCCTTTCCTGGGGGGGGTGCTCCTGACCCAGGACATGAAACCCCGGTATTTCAGTGAAACCCGATCGCTGGCATTGCCGGCGCAGCTATTTCTGGGAATCGGATGACTGGGTGGAATCCGGCGGGAGGCGGAGAGGATTTCCAACTGGGAAATCCAGTCTAACCTTGATTGTGGAGTCGAATCAGCTTTGGAGTAGCCTGCGGGATAGGAGAGATTGCATATCCCGTCTTCCATCGGCAATGAGTTCCACATAAACGAACTTGGCCGTAACCCGGAATATGATCCGGTAAGGTTTGAAGTGCGTTTCGCGGAAATCCTTCATGCCTAGCGCCGCCAATTCCTTCGGATGATTGCCGCGATTGGGGAAGGTTTCCAAATGCTTAAAGAGCTTTTCGAAATGGGCCAGCACCGGGGCTGCAGCGACGTTCGAGTCCTTGGTCGCGATGAAGGCGAGAATCTCCTCCAAGTCGCGCAGGGCATTATCGGTCAACAAAACCTTGAAAGCCATCAGCCTGCCAGCTTTTTCCGGAGTTTGGAGATCGCCTCGGAGGCGACCGTGACTTTCCCCGCTTTGATCTGTTCGCTTCCCAGGGCGAGTATTTTCAGGAGCGCCATGGTTTCCTGGGTTTCCTCATAGGATTTCACGTCCTGGATTACGGCTTTCGCTTCGCCGTTTTGGGTGATCACCATAGGTTCCCTCTGGTCGGTAAGATCACGGACGACTTCCGCAGTGTGTGATTTCAAATAGGAAATGGGCCTGATTTGGGTTGAGTATTTCATATGCGCCCCTCGAATTGATGTAGTACTAAATTTAGACCAAATTTGGGTCGTATGGCAAGCGATGGATATCACATTCCAGGCGCTTTTATATCATTTCGCGAAAATGTTCGCGTTTTTACAGCTTGCGGCCGAAATGGTAGCAGCGTATATCCACCCGCTCCCGCAAGTAGAAGCGATACCCCCCGTGACGCTGTACCCCAGAATCGAGATGCCGCGTGAGGCGACGATGATTTCCATGGTGCCAGCGTCCTTAAGTAACAAGATCAACTGCCCGTCTCTGACTGGAGATTTCATGAAGCCGAACCTGAGGTAAAATTGTTCGGCATCTTCATCGAGCTGATGCTGCTTTTTTTACGGTAGATTTTGTGGGCATGGCCTCTGACTCCTTGTACGCCTGTTACACATCCAGTTAAAACAATAGGCGTACAATAAAGCAGATGAACTTTTAGATGCCCGTGGTAGCCCCGAAGGACACGTGTTTATGACCAAATTTAATTTTTCGAATTAGAGGTTATTATAATAGACAATATAATTCTTTAAGCCTATTTTAATAAGCATTAAAGTTGAAATGGCTTTAAATCTTGAAATAACCTGAGAAATAACCATTTCATCTATTATAATCGTCAATAATGGATTTATTGTATAATTAAATAGACGTTATGAAAAAAAGAAGAATAGCCAAGACCCTTCCCATTCCAGTCAATCGCTCGCTCCGGAAGCTGGGTCAGGATATCTCGGATGCGAGACGACGGCGGCGCATCCCCGCAGCCCTTATGGCCGAGAGAGCCTCAATCAATCGCATGACCCTCTACAAGATTGAAAGGGGAGAGCCCGGAGTATCCATGGGCTCCTATGCAACCGTGCTTTTTGTACTCGGCTTGATTGAACCGCTCACTGATATGGCAGACGCCAAAAATGATCCGGTCGGACTCGCTCTGGAAGAAGAGCGACTGCCGAAACGCATCCGCACCTCGAAAAGAAATGGTCCGCCTCCGGAGGCGAAGAGCCGCAGATAATGGACAAGCATGTATTGGTCTATGTCGATCTCGCGGAAAAGCCTTATTTGGTGGGACGCCTTTGGGCGCGCATGCGCAAGGACAAAGAGACGGCCACCTTTGAATATGACCGGGGATGGTTGACCCGGCCCGATCGATTCTCCCTGGAACCCGCACTGAGATTGGATCCCGGACCTTTCCATACTCCTGCGAATAAACCCCTTTTCGGAGCCCTCGGGGATTCCGCTCCCGATCGGTGGGGGCGCACCCTGATGCGCCGCGTTGAGCGCAGGCGCGCGGAACGTGAAGGCGTCGCACCTAGAACGCTGCACGAAGCGGAGTATCTGCTTTTGGTTGATGATGAAGCTCGTCAAGGCGCATTACGATTTTCGGAATCCGAAGGGGGCCCATTCCTGGCTCCGCATGGAGCCACCAAGATTCCACCCCTGATAAAATTGCCGAAACTGCTTTCGGCCACGGAGAGGTTAGCGGACGATACCGACAGAGATGAAGACTTGAGGCTGCTCTTGGCGCCAGGATCTTCCTTGGGTGGCGCCCGACCCAAAGCTTCCGTGAGAGACAGCGACGGTCGATTGGCCATCGCGAAATTTCCCCACAAGGATGACCGTATCGGCCAGGTTCAATGGGAAGCATTAGCCCTGACCCTTGCAAGCAAAGCGGGCATTCGCGTTCCCGCATGGCGGCTGGAGAATGTGGCCGGCAAGGCCGTCCTGTTGCTGCGGCGATTCGATAGGGCCGGAACCGCACGGATTCCTTTCCTTTCCGCCATGAGCATGCTTGGAGCCAACGATGGGGAACACCATAGTTATCTCGAAATCGCGGATGCTATCCGGCAATGCGGAGGGGCTCCCAAAGACGACTTGCGCGCCTTATGGAGAAGGGTGGTCTTCAGCATCCTGATTTCAAATACCGACGACCATCTTCGCAATCATGGATTTCTTTACGAAGGCACCAATGGGTGGCGCCTTTCGCCGGCCTACGATCTCAATCCCGTGCCCACCGACATCAAGCCGCGGATTTTAACGACCGCCATCGATGAAGAGGACGGTACGGCGTCTCTGAACCTGGCACTGAAAGTCTCGGAATATTTCGATTTGGAAATCAGCGAGGCCAAGGCCATTGCGGCGGACGTTGGACAGGCTGTGGCCGGGTGGCGGAGCGAAGCCGCAGGCTTGGGACTCGCTTCGAAAGAAATAAACAGGATGGCTTCGGCATTCGAGCACAAAGACCTGGAAGCGGCATTGAAGTCGGCGCCTTAGAGGTAATTCTCCGGGAACAGCTTCCGCTCCACGCATTCGATGAGGATATGCAGGGCGGTCATGTGGACCTCCTGGATGCGCTCCGTGGTCTCGGAGGCCACGACGATTTCCAAAGTACCGGTCCCCTTGAGCTTGCCGCCGGTCTTTCCCAAGAGCAATAACGTTCCCATCCCCAGACCCTTGGCCGTATCCACCGCGCGGATGACATTGGGGGAGTTGCCGCTGGTGCTGATGGCCAGGAGCAGGTCCCCGGGCTTGCCATAGGCCTCCACGCCGCGTGCGAACACTTCGTCCCAGCCATAATCGTTGGCGACGCAGGTGAGGTGGGAGGCTTCCGAGAGGGCGATGACGGGCAGGGCCTTCCGATGCTTGCGGAAGCGGCCGGTGAACTCTTCCGCGAAATGGATGGCATCGCATGCGGATCCGCCGTTGCCGCAGGCCAGGACCTTGTTGCCCGCTTTAAAGCAGGCGGCGACGGTGTCGACCATGATGGTGAGGGCGGCGAGGTTGGTTTCGTCGGCCATGAAGGTGTCGAGGACGCGGCGGGCTTCGGTGAGGGAGCGTTTGAGGGCGATGGGGATGGAGTCGTGGGTCATGGGGCCGCCGGTTTTGGTTCGATTATAACAATATTCGGGGGGATTAGCCTCTGATCCGCTTGTAGCCGTTGACGGGCCACCTGTTCAGATTGACCTCCAGAGCTTGAAATCTTTTTTCCCATCCATGATAAGTGATGGGATGAAGAAAATAAGGAACGTTTGCGGTGCCCATCCAAATTTTATGAAGATAGCCCCTATCATGGCAGCCATCCAGAAATCGGGGGGGAAACCACGGCCTACCTAGTGCACACCAGCCAGCACCATGATGAAAAAATGTAGAAGTCCTTTTTTGATTTGCTGCGCATTCCCAAACCCGATATCGATTTGGAAGTGGGCTCGGGCAGCCATGCCGAGCAAACCGCTCGCATCATGGTCGGCTTTGAGGATTGTCGCGGTAGCAGAAGGATATCTAGAGGTTACCCAGACCGCTGCGGTGCTGGCGAAAGTGGCGTGATGAATTGGGGGTGCCTGGAAAAAACCCTTTCTCCGGGGCCTACGGTGCTAATGATTATTCATTCCGCACTTGCCAATCCAAATTATAATCTGCCGCTCGATAGACCCCCACGATTAGTTCCGGCATCGCCTTGAATCTAGGGAAGGTCACCCAGGGTCGAATGCCCAGATACCCGAGCCGGTTGAGGATCAGGAATAGGGAGACGCCCAGGTAAGCCAGGACCAGGATACGTCCGATTATCGGGATGCGGGCGATGATGGCGCCCGAAGCACATAGTGTCCCGAAAGCCCCCGTGAGCTTCCCTTCAGAAAGAGGCGGACCATGGCGACGCTGATATCGAAGAGAGGATATCCCACCACCAGCAAGGGCACGAAAATGCTGTACTGGGCTTTGGGCAGGCCCTGCGCCTCTATGGCCATGAGCGCCAATACGGCGCCCAGCAATTGCGAACCGGAGTCCCCGAGAAAAACCTTGCTCCGTCCGGACAGATTGAAACGCAGGAATCCAAAAGTGAGGCCGATGAAGGCGGCGCACATCGTCATCAGGTAAGTCGCGCCTCCAGCATAGGCCATGAAGCCTCCCGCCCCGAAGCCGCATACCGCCACACCGCCAGCCAAGCCATCGATGCCATCGATGATATTGAAGGCATTCATATGAACTGAAGCAGAAACTTAGGCTTGAAGTCGAGCGTGCCTGCTCCGGCCAGGAAGACCGCAATGAAAACCAGGGTGCCCGAAAAATGGTTGCCGGACAAGGGCCATAACATCGCTGGAACATAGGTCCTCAACCCGAACACAATCAGGAACCCCACTATCATCCCCAACCCACCAAGCCGCGGCACTATGGCCTGATGCACCTTGCGGTAGTTGGGCGCGTCGCCGAAATATTTTGCGAAGGGACTTTGCAGGAGCAGCTTCAGCGAGAGAGCCGACGCGAGGAATGAGACCATCAAAACAAGAAGGAGAAACATATCGTACCTACTAATGGTTTCCCTTATTCACAAGAGCTATTATTTCTCTCGGTGATACGCATTGCAAGCATATTCTTATTCGTCCTTTACTTCCTCTTGATTCCCTGCAAGGCCCATGGACAGGGGCCTGCACAACCCTGGGCGGAATCGGAACTGGTATGGCCATGGGATCGGGAGGGATCGCTTTGGGAAGCGTATGCGCTTAAGGAAGGGTCGCGGGAATGGGTCGGTTCCTGGCCCAAGACCATGGGGGAAATTTGTACGACGGTGGAGAAAATCCGGACCGGCTCCGGGGACGGGGCGAGTCTCATTCTACCCCTGTTGGAAGCGGAGTGCCAGGAAAAATCGAAGTCCAGACCCTTCTCGGCGACGATTGATTTGGGGGCCTATCCCATTGGGCGCCGGTATCCGCTGGGCCAGACCTTTGAAACCTTCGGTGGTACGGGTTGGCAATCCCTCCGAATCGATCCGGAATTGGCGGATACCTGGACTGAATTGCCGCCTTTGTTGAAAACGGAACTTCGCTACCCGGTTTCGCCGCATAGCTTCGTCTATTTCCGATTGGGACTGAGGCGGGATCTGGCTGCCTGGCACCAGGATCCGATTGGACTGAACGCGCCGCTCTCGGCCAAGGAAGTCGATCTGAATGAGCCCTCGCTTGGATATTTCCATTTCGAGAATGCATCCTTCACCTTTACTCTGGGACGCTTCCAGGTACATTGGTCGCCCTCGCCGGACTTCGGCCTGTCCTTGTCGAAATCGGTTCCCTACCATGACGGGGCCGAGTTCATGCTCAAGACTCCGCATGTCCGGTATCGGTTCCTGGTATCGAGCCTGAATCCCTGGCTTCAGGGGACGCCTGTGGGTGATTCCTCAAGCGAGAATTATCCGGTAGGTTCGGAGGAGTATCAGCAGCGGCATTACCCGGATCAGAACCAGGCGCTCAATGCCCACAAGCGTGTCTACGACGATCGGATCAAGACCTTGATCGCGCATCGGCTTGAGGGTGAATTGGGGCCCACGTCCTTGGGGATCACGGAGACCGAGGTTCTGGGCGGCAAGGTGCCGGATTTGCGGGATGGGAATCCGTTCGCGTTTTTCCACGATGATTTCAAAGATGGGTATACGAACATCGCTTTGAGTTTTGACGGCGCACTCAGGTTGCCCTGGGGCTTCCGTCTCTTGGGCGAATTGCTTTTGGACGACGTGATTTATTCCGCAACTGAGACCGATGG
>DAINDC010000119.1:0-1480 GCA_036732085.1 Fibrobacterota bacterium
CAATTGGCCTGCAACTATCACCTTGCCTTCATTGTAACTGTCGGCGAGTTCCCTGGCGCGATCGATGGTACGCCCCAACCTATTGGTCATGGTGAGGAGAATGAGGCCGACACCCGATATCAGGATGACGGGTCCGATGGCGGTTTGCAAGATGGGAATCAGGTCGGCATTGTTTAATCGCAGCATATTGATTTCAGGTAACCGCTACCAGGAGCTCTTCCGAATTATTGGGCGGACGAAGCCCGTCGGCCCTGCCCGCGAAGTAGCGTTGCGCAAGCGTAGCCGCCGATACATGCTGGACCTGCCTAAAGCCGGCCTCGCGGGCCAATGCCAGCATCTCGGTCGGTGTGAAGAAACTGAGGAAGGGCGTTCCGGCTGCTCGCGCCCCCGCTACCGCCCGCTCCATTCCGGGACGAATCTCGGGGTCCACGAGTTCGATCGGAAGCAGGAAGGACATGGCGAGGGTGGAGCCTGGGGCGAGCGCCGCGATCTGGCGCAGCGTCGCCATAATCGCATCCTTGGTCAGGTACATGCTGACACCGGTGGAAGCTATGACCGCCGGCTGCCCGGAGTCGAAGCCCGAGGCTACGAGTCGGTCCCACCACGCATCGCCCGCCTCGAAATCGACCGGCACCAGCCGCAGGAAAGGCGGGATGCCGAGGCCGAGGTCGATGAGCCGCTGGCGCTTCCACGCCTGAGGGCCGGGCTGATCGATCTCGAACACGCGCATACGGGAGGCAAGCTCCGGCCGACGTTGGGCGAAGGTGTCCAGGCCCGCTCCGAGGATGACGTACTGGCCGACGCCATGTCCGGCCTGTTCCGCGACCAGATCTTCGATGTAGCGAGCGCGGGCCAAGATGGAAGCGCGGAAGGGCCGCGTGAACGGACTCATGTCCGGTCGGCTGCGCCATTCGTCGTCCGGAGCCGCCAGCTTCAAACCGACTACGTCTTCAAATACATGCGGTGGCGCATCGGCTTCTACGTGCAGTGCCCGCCACAAGGCGACCCGCACCGCCGTATTGTCCGGCGCAGCCACTTGCTTACCACTTTGCACTTTACCACTTTGGTCGTCGTTCATTGATTCCTCTTGTCCCTCAAAAAATTTAACCTATTCCTTTGGTTCCCGACCCGAATGGGGCCCACCTTCCCAGCCGGCCCCGACATGTAAAGAATATCCCGGAAATTGGAGATAATGGATGCCTGACGGCGCCCGGGTGGAAAGCCCCCCAAAAGCCGCCGCAGTCAAAGGAAATCCGCGCTATTGTCTGGCCTATGCGAAATTACCGGCTGCAGAAAGTATTTAGAGTAGGAAATGTTTTAACCATTGGAATAGCCTTGGCCCTGCTATCGACGAACGCATACGCCCAACAGTGGAATATGCAGGCGGGACCGTCGATTTCACGGAGGCCGGCGTGGCGCTCAACAAACCGGATAAATTGGCGCTGCGGCCGGTTATGCCCAGGAAACAACGGCCTTACTT
>DAINDC010000119.1:1490-13793 GCA_036732085.1 Fibrobacterota bacterium
CCGGAGTATCAGCACTCCGGCCAGCCCACCAAAGCATCCGAGGTCTACTCGCTCCTTTCCTTGGATGGCGCCGTGGTGGGATCCTCCCGAAGGGAAGGCCCCCGTAACCAGCGCGTTACGGATCCGCTAGCGGCCTTCGGATCAATTCGGAGGTTATTTACGCAGCTTGGCCTGGATGTATTCATCCAGGGCGTCGGAATGGAGGAGACCTGCCAACCGCTCCATCGCGGGATTCGCATAATCCGTCCGCAACTTTTTCACATTCTCATAGTAATGGATCATGCAGGTTAGGCCGGCCTTGGCCATTTCGAATTCCACGGGCTTCTGGAATCCCTCTTCGGTCGCATATTGAGCATAGCCCACCAGCAGCATGCTGGAGATGCGGCCCCCCACGGGATCCTTGGGCAGATTCTGAACCTCCTTCTCAAAGACCTTGGCGGTACCCAGAGTGACATAGGGCACTTCGCGTCCCCAGGTGAGCACGGTTTTAAGGCTGTCGCTCCAGGTATCCGCATTGGGATTGGCTTCCAGCCACTGCGCCTGGCGATGGATCATCGGGGCCGCCTGACGGAAATCCTTTTCGGTCTTCCAAGCCGGGGAGTCTTTCGCCAGAACGGGAGCGAGGAGGATGAGGAGGGTGAAAATGATTTGCATGGGATGCCTGCCGGAAGAAAGGGGGAAATAATTGCGGTTGCCGATCCAATCTAGTTTCCAGCAAGGCCTTCTTGGGAGGTCAGAAAGTGCGTGGAAGCCAGGAAGTCCGGTCGGCGCCGTGCGCGCCTGAGCCGGTTTCCACGCGAATCAAATCGGCCATGTATTTGCGTACTTTGTGACGGATGAAGATCATATTGGCGGCGCGGGAGAAATTTCCTCCCGCTTGCGATAAGGGCTGAAATCCAGCGGAAAATGCAGGCCCGTGGGGCAGACCGAGTTGGCGATGAGGGAATCGTGGGCCGGCTTGTAGCGCTCCTGCGCGTGGTCCCAGAGCAAATTTTGAGTCCGCACATAGTCAGGATTGGGCAGCGGGCCATTGTCGAATCAGTTGGAATGAAATTGAAATAATTTGGAAAATGCAGTAAAATCCTTGGAGCCGTTTTCTTAGGAAGACGGCCGCAAGGGGTATTTCATACAATGCTTGTCAAAATAACACCTGACGATTTGGATAGCTATTCCGCATTTATGGACGAAGCCCGCAATACCTTGGACAACCTGGAAGGAAAAATTCTTTCTCTGGAAAACCGGGAAGACATGGCTCTGGTGGATGAAATATTCCGCGGCCTTCATTCCATGAAAGGCGTCGCCTCCTTCTTACAATTAACCTCCATCCAAAAACTTGCTCATCACCTGGAATCGGTTATCGACTCCATCCGCCAGGGCCGAACGAATGCCAGTCCGAAACTTGTGAATGATTGTTTAGCGCGGGTGGATATATTGGGCTCGCTGGTAGGCGAATTGGTGGAAAAGCTCCAAAACAAAAAGCCGCTCGCGGACGGGACCTTTGAATTTGAGCTGCAGGATTGGGACGAGGAAGAGCCAAAGGATGTTTTGGTGGAAACCGAAAATGATGCGGAGGCCAAGCTCGCTTTAACTCCCGAGTTCCGGATTTCCTTTCAAAAAGAATCCCTGGAATTATTGGAAGACCTGGAGCACGCGCTCCTGGAATTGGAAAAGAATCCCGAAAGCGGCGAGGGTCTGCATCTCACTTTCCGTCTGATGCATAGCTTCAAGGGGAACTGCGGCTTTTTCGGTTTTGCGGAAATGGAGCGGCTTGCCCACCACTTAGAGTCCTTCATGGAGACCTTTCGGCCGGCACATGTTCAGGAAGCGCATGGCTTTTTCGAAATAGGCTTCAAGTATTTGGACGCCTTCCGACGCGGTTGCGCCGATATCGCCGCAGGAGGAACCGGGCGGATAGAAGGCTTTGAAGGATTGTTGCGCGATATTGAACTTCTGTCCGCCTCGCCTACAGAGGGCGTGAAACCCATCGGACAAATCCTCTTGGAAAATGGGCAAATAAATTCCGACGACCTGGACGAGGCCCTGCAACAGCAAAAGCGGCGATTGGGCCAAATCCTCCTCGACCAAGGCAAGGTTTCTCCGGACGGGCTGGAAGCCGCTCTACAAAAACAGCAGGAAAGCCTTTCAAACTCAGCCCCAATCGTAAGAGCGCCGGCCGGTGGAGCCGAATCGAGGAAGGATTTGCGCGTCGATGTCACCAAATTGGATTTTCTGCTGGACCTGGTGGGAGAGCTCGTCATCTCCAGCGGCATCGTCGCCAACCATCCGGATATCCAGGGCGTCCACCACGAGAGCTTCGACAAGGCCTCCAGGCATATGGCCGGGATAGTCAACGATGTTCAAAAAGTGGTGCTCGGACTGAGGATGGTGCCTATTGAAATTGTTTTCAAGAAAATGATCCGCCTGGTGCATGATCAATCCATCAAGTCGGGCAAGTCGGTGCAGTTGGAGCTGCGCGGCGAGAAGACCGAAGTGGACAAGAATATCGCAGAGCTCATCGCGGATCCGCTCGTGCACATGATCCGCAACGCCATCGATCACGGCATCGAATCTCCCGAGGACAGACAGAGGGCCGGCAAGCCTGCCACCGGGATCGTCATCCTGGAAGCCAAGCAGGAAGGGAGCGATATCTCCATCCTCCTTTCCGATGACGGCAAAGGCCTGGATAGGGAACGGATCCTCAACAAGGCCGTCGAGAAGGGCCTTTTAAAGCCGAACCATGGCGAACTCAAGGATGATGAGGTTTTCCAATTTATTTTCGCCCCCGGGTTTTCCACCGCTGAGCGTCTGACCGCCACCTCGGGGCGCGGCGTGGGGATGGATGTGGTCAAGAGCAATATTGAAAAGCTCAAGGGCAAGATCCTCATCGACAGCAGGCAGGGCCGGGGCACCAACATCGATTTGCGATTGCCTCTGACCCTTTCCATTATTGACGGTATGCAGGTTCGGGTGGGGGAGGGGCAGTTCATCATTCCCATGATTGCCATCAAGGAAACGCTATCCCCGGCGAGGGACAAGATTACGCGCACGGGCCCGGGCCAGGAGCTGTTCCTCTTGCGCGGAAAGCTGTATCCCATCCTCAGGTTGGACAAGTTGTATGGCATCAAGGGCGCGCGGGCGGAGCTTGGCGGCGGAGTATTGCTGCTGATTGAAGCCCGGGGAGCGAGTTATTGCCTTCTGGTCGATGAAATCGTGGGGATGCGGCAAACCGTGGTAAAATCCCTCCCGCCTTTCCTGGGAAATATCATAGGGTCTTCCGGTTGTTCCATTCTCGTGAACGGGGAGATCTGCCTCATCCTGGACGTGGAAGCCCTGCCCGGCGGCATGCAGGCGCAACTGGAAAGTGCTGCCCCCGGCGACATGAACGCCACTCCTTCCTGGGTGCGCGGGGAGGAAAAAGCGGTAAATGCATAAGGGCATAAGCATACGAATAGCGTAAGATCCAAGCACAACTCTCCCTCTCGGAAAATTAAAGTTTTCTTGGTGGACGATCATAAACTGATCCGCATCGGGCTGGCCAAGGTCATCGAAGGGCAGTCGGACATGATGGTTTGCGGGGAGGCCGGAGACGGCATCTCGGCCCTGCAAAAAATGCATAGTGCAACCCCTCATGTCCTCATCACGGATCTTAGCATGCCGGGCATGGACGGTCTCGATTTGATCAAACAGGCCAAGGCGGACTTTCCCGATCTCACCATCGTGGTCTTGTCCATGTATGATGATTTCCTGTATGCGGAAAGGGTTTTGCGGGCCGGAGCCAAAGCGTATGTCAGGAAGGATGAGGCGACCGAGCGCTTGGCATTGGCCATCCGTTCAGTCATGGCGGGGGATACCTTTCTCAGCGAAAGCCTTTCCCATTCGCTCCTCAACAACTTCTTTTGCGGGAAAGACGGGGCCCCGAAATGCCGGCCGCTGGAGAACCTGAGCGACCGGGAAATGCAGGTCTTCAGGATGATCGGCGAGGGTCTTGTGACCCGGAAAATAGCCGAGACGCTTTCCCTAGGCATCAAGACCGTGGAAACCCATGTGGCCCATATCAAGCGCAAGCTCAATGTCGCCACGATTGGGGAGCTGCGGAGATACTGCGCCGTTAATTAGATCCTCGGTCATCCGCTTTACCAATATTTAAATTGCCATCAAACAGGGTGTTGAAGGATCCGGGTTACGTATCACACGTGTTACCCATGGCTTTTCACATCCGGCCGATCGTGCCATTTCAGCTTCATTTTCAGGGTATCGAAAAGCATTTTTCAACGCCCTGCTAAGGTTTACCCTGATGCGCAAGCCAGGGTTCCTAGGATAAAAAACTCCGGTTGCGCCCTGATTACAATCCGCGGCGTATAGTCCTACAATGGTTTCGACTTCCCGCTCATAGCAGTCCCGATCATGGGTTGCACGCGGATCGCACAGGAGGCGCAGATGTCGGAACAGAGCAGCACCACCGAATCCAAGCAGAGCCGGCCCGCCCTTGAGGATCAGGACAGTCAGGACGGCAAATACCTGACCTTCGTTATCGGGGAGGAGTGCTACGGCTTGGACATAAGCCACGTGACCGAGATAATCGGAATGCAGAAAATCACTTCCGTGCCGGACGTGGAAAACTATGTGAAAGGCGTGATCAACCTCCGCGGCAAGGTAATCCCGGTCATGGACGTGCGGCTGCGCTTCGGAATGAGTCCGCGGGTGTACGATGACCGCACCTGTATCATCGTTATCAACGTGGGAGCCCACACCATCGGATTGGTGGTGGATACGGTCTCGGAAGTCCTCGACATCGGCGCCGGACAGATAGAGGATGCGGCGTCCGTCACCGGCAGGCAAGGCAACGGATTCATCAAAGGACTTGGGAAGGTGAACGAGGATGTCAAAATCCTTTTGGATGCGGAAAAAATTCTTAGCGACAAGGACGCCGCGATTTTGGCGGCGGCGTAAATGATGATTAATAAAAGACCGGCAAACGGAAGGGAGAAAGCATGAACTTCAAGGATTTGAAAATCGGCACCAAGCTCTGGACGGGATTCGGGGGCATCGCGGCCATTTTGGCGGTGACGGTCCTGGTGACCATCGTCCGCGTCAACCATTCCCGGGTCATCACCCAAAGCGTCATGGACGAGGCGGTCCCCTCGGCGATAGCATCCGAGGCCCTGCTCTCGGGAATCAACCATAGCCTGGCGGCTTTGCGCGGGTACATGCTGCTTGGCCAAGACAAGTTCAAGGAGCAGCGGAAGGAAGCTTGGGAACAGGGCATCAATCCGTCCTTATCACAACTCCTTCAATGCTCCAAGAGTTGGGAATCCAAGGAAGACAAGGACCGGCTGGAAAAAGTCCAAGAAAAGATGGGGAAAATCAACGCAGGTCAGGAAGCGATTGAAGCCATCTGCCAAAGCGAGGACAACCGTCCCGATATGAAAATCCTATCGCAAGAAGCCGCTCCTAAAACCGACGCCATGGTGAAAGCTCTGACCGAAATCTTCGATGTGGAGCTGGAACAACCCGCGACGGCTGAACGCAAGGCCTTGCTCGGGAACGTAGGCGACGTGCGCGGCACCACAGCGTTGGCAGCCGCCAATCTCCGGGCCTTCCTGCTTTCCGGAGACGAGAAATACAAAAAGAACGTCGGGGAGATCTGGCAAAAAAATGAGAAGCGCTACAACGACCTTCTGCAGAAAACTTCTCTCTTCAATACCCGGCAGGCACAGTCCTTTTTCACCTTCAAGCAAGCCCGCGAAGGCTATCCCATTCTGCAGGACAAAATATTGAATATCCGTGGGGGCGAGGATTGGAACAAATCCAATTCCATGCTGAAAGACGCCGCGTCCTTGGCCATGGAAACCAAGGCGCTTCTCGATGAACTTAAGAACAGTCAAAACAAAATCCTGGTCGCGGACGCCGCGGAGCTGAAGTCCTTGGTTCTTTCCTTAACCCTGCTCCTTTGGATTCTTCTGGCGGCGGGGATTGCCTTATCCGCCTTCGTGGCCTATGCCATCACCGGATCCATCACCCATCCGGTGAAAGAAATGGTGCGTGCGGCCGCCTCCATCGCGGAAGGGGACATCCAGGACAATATCCATATCGATAGACGGGATGAGATTGGCCAGTTGGCGTCCTCGTTCAAAAGGGTGATAGCCACCCTCAAGCTGAAATCCGAAGTGGCCGAAAAAATCGCCGAAGGCAACCTGATGGTGGATATTGTTCTGGCTTCCGAGCGGGACGTTCTGGGTATCTCCATGGACAAAATCGTCGACAACCTCAACGAGCTCCTGAGCCAAGTGCAAATTGCAAGCGAACAAATTTCCAGCGGCAGCAGCCAGATCTCGGATTCCAGCCAGGCTTTGTCGCAAGGGGCCACCGAACAGGCCAGCTCCCTGGAGCAAATCAGCTCATCGCTCACTCAAATCGCATCCCAAACCAAGCAGAATGCGGAGAACGCCTCGCAAGCCAACCAGTTGGCCTTGGCCGCCCGAGGCAATGCCGAAGGGGGCAACCAGCAGATGCAGGAAATGGTCCGAGCCATGGGCAATATCGAGGAGTCCAGCAAGAACATCTCCAAGATCATCAAGGTCATCGATGAAATCGCCTTCCAAACCAATCTGCTGGCCCTGAACGCGGCGGTGGAAGCCGCACGGGCGGGCGTGCATGGCAAGGGGTTCGCCGTGGTGGCGGAAGAAGTCAGGAACCTGGCCGCCCGCAGCGCCAAGGCCGCCAAGGAGACTACGGACCTCATTGAGGACGCCATCCGCAAGGTGACCGCCGGGACCTCCATCGCGAATGAAACCTCCAAGGCCTTGGCCAGCATCGTGAACGGCGTATCGAAAACCACGGATCTCGTGAGTGAAATCGCCGCGGCCAGCAATGAGCAAGCCGAGGGGATATCGCAAGTGAACGCAGGACTGGGGCAGCTCAATCAAGTCACGCAGCAGAACACCGCCAGCGCCGAGGAAGGCGCCTCGGCCGCTGAAGAGATGTCCGGCATGGCGAACCAGTTGATGGAAATGCTGACCCGCTTCAAGCTCAAAGGACGCGCCGAAACGGGAGGAAATGCTTTCCAACCGCCGGCCGGCAAAAAGAGTTTCAAAAAAACTTCCTTCAAACCCAAATCCATATCCCCATCCGTGACCAACAATTCCCGGTCGAATCAGGGGCAGGATTGGGTCCAGGGGAAATCCGTGGTCGCGAAAAACGGTCATGCCTCGGCGGCCGAGGTACACATTTCCCTGGACGACAAGGAATTCGGGAAATACTAGCCGGACGGCCCGGCTTCGGAAACAATGGGTTCGCGGCTTTCGCCCATGATGGGCGAAAGCATTGAGAAGACATGCTTTAACCTGAAGAGGAAGTATGACGGAACGAATTCACGCAGGCATGGGTCGCAATGGGCGATTCTGCCGATGGACAGTGCTGGCGCTGACGTTTGCGTTGATGCTTGGACCATGGGTGGGAAGACTTCGGGCCCAGGAGGTGTCGGTCCTAGTACAAAGCATGGACAATATCGAGAAGCGCCTGAATAAGGTGGAAGCGGATTTGCAAAAAATCAAGAAGGCCGGCCCCCCCGTCAATGCCGGTTCCGCCGTCAATGAGAGAAAAGAACCTTCGGCCCGCGCCGATTCCACGGCGGCCAAACTTTCCTCCAATCTTTCTTCCAATTTGGATTCCTTGAAATGGAAACTGGAACTTCTGGCATCGAAAGTGGCCAAGTTGGATGCGCGTAGGGATTCCTTGGACCGCGAAGGACTGGCGGATGGTTTGGGCAAGGAACTCGGTTCGCTCGCCCTGGAAGTGAAAGGCCTGACCGCGGTTTTAAAGTCCTCTAGCGGCCCGGGAGCGACATCCCCGGCCAAATTCGCCGAAGGTACCACGGCCGTTACCTCGGCTTCCGCCGTTTCCGTTTCCCCGCCGAAGCCAGCGGAAGTGGTCGCCAAGCCGCCTAAGCCCGATCTCGTCCTTTCCGGTAACGTGCAAATCCACGGGGAGAGGAAGGTCACGGCGGCCCAAAACCGCGACAACCTGGACCTTTTCTGGGGCCGCATCAACATCGGGCTCGACTATAAGGATGAGCAACTGCAATCCAAAATCAATGTCCGGATTTTCCCCGATGGCTTCGGCTTTGAACCCCTGACGGGCGTAACCTTCGACACCGTGGGTCAGGGCAGCGTCAAGACCAAGACGGAACCCCAGGCCAAGGTGCAGATCAACAATGCCTGGGTAAGATACTCCTGGCCGGATATCGCGGTACGGGTGGGCCGAATCGAAATGCATGACGGCCCTAGCGAGAGTTACGGGTTTTACATAGACGAGGACCCGAGCGGAAAATTCATGTCCCGTAAGCCCGGATCAGGGCACAATGCCTTGGAGTTCACCAGCCAAAAAGTTGGTTTTGCGACTTCGATGATCCTGGCCGCCGCCGATAAGAATTTGGATCGCGGCTACTTGCGCCTGCAGGAGAAATACCAAAGCCCGCTGGGATTCCAGGCCGGCTTGGGTTACCGGTCGAACGTTTTCGACCAGTGGAGATTTCCCGAGGATGAAATCATCCAACGGTTCGATGCGACCTTGGCCTATGAAATCAGGAAGGGAATTCTCCTTTTCGGGGAGAGCGCCATGCTTCAGGTCCAGAACCGCAAAGAAGATGACCGGCCGCTTCTAATCGGCGTCCAATTCCCGGCGGCGCAGTTTGCCGATCTGGTTTCCCTCGAAGCCGAGTTCCTGTCGAACCGCCAAGTCAAGACCGGGTCAACCCTGGAGGACAAAACTTGGCTTTTCAATGCCTATGGCAGGAAGAAATTCTTCAGCCGCCTGAATTTCGAAATGGGGATCTTTTCGGACGCATCCAGAGCGGATGCTGCGGCTTTGGGAATGGGCCTGAGAATGACGTCGGCGATCAAATGATGGAATCTTAATGGACTCGCTTGTTCCGCTCACGATAAGCGACGAAGAGTTTGAACTAATTCGACGGCTTATTCATGGAGCGCTGGGGATAAACCTTACCTCGGACAAGCGTTCGCTGGTGGCCGGGCGCCTGAATTTTTTCCTGAGGGAAAAAGGATATTCCGATTTCCATGCCTACCATGAAGGTATCCGGAAAGATACCACCGGCATGGAGTTGAGCGAACTCGCGGATCGGATCACCACCAACCATACTTTCTTCAACAGGGAAAAGGATCATTTCGATTTCCTCACTCGCGTCGTCTTGCCGGAGATAACGGCTGAAAAGCGCAGGAGGGGATCCCGGTCCTTGAAAATCTGGTGCGCGGCTTCCTCTACGGGCGAGGAACCGTATATGTTGGGCATGTTGATCATGGAATACCTGAGTCTCGATTACAAGAATTGGGACGCGGGGCTTCTTGCCACCGATATCTCGGACCGGGCCCTGCAGGAAGCGCGGCTTGGGGTATACAATGAAGAGAAGATCAGGAATCTTCCCCAGGCCTTGGTCGCCCGCTATTTCCGCAAAGGGCCCGACGGCAATTACCATGCTCAGTCCCGCTTGAAAGAGGAAATAACTTTCCGCCGCTTCAATCTCATCACCCCGGAATACCCGTTCCGCTCCGGATTCGACGTGATATTCTGCCGGAACGTGATGATTTATTTCGACACTCCGACCAAGGACACCTTGGTTCAGAAGATGTACCAATTCACCAATCCCGGGGGATATTTCTTCGTCGGGCATTCGGAATCCCTGGATCGCAAGACCTGTCCTTACCAGTTCGTCCGTCCGGCGATCTACCGCAAGGAACCGATCAATGCTTAAAAAAAAGATCCGGGTGCTGGTAGTGGATGATTCCGCCTTGATCCGCAAGATTCTGGAGGACGGATTGAACCGCGATCCCGGCATAACCGTGGTGGGAACCGCTTCCGATCCTTACATGGCGCGCGACAAAATCCTGGAATTGAGGCCGGATGTCATGACCTTGGACGTGGAAATGCCGCGCATGGACGGGGTGGAATTCCTCCGCAGACTGCTGCCTCAATATCCTATTCCCGTGGTCATGCTCAGCGCCTTGACACAAAAGGGAAAAAGCATCACCATGGATGCCTTGGAAGCCGGCGCCGTCGACTTCGTGACCAAACCGTCCTCGAACACGGAACGGAGCTTGGCGCAGGTCCTGAACGAATTGTGCACCAAGATTAAAATCGCTTCCATGGTCAACCTTTCCCACTTCCAACACCGCGGCCCAAGCCCTACCCATGCGGTTTCGAAGGGGAGGAAATCGCTGGCGGAATCCACGGACAAGGTGGTCGCGATAGGCGCCTCGACCGGTGGAACGGAAGCCTTGCGGTGCGTATTGTCCGAATTTCCTTCCGACACGCCCGGCGTGGTAGTGGTGCAGCATATGCCTTCGGGGTTCACGCGGATGTTTTCGGAACGCTTGAATACCCTTTGCTCCATGGAGGTCAGGGAAGCTCAGCACGGAGACCGGGTTTTGTCGGGCCGCATCCTCATCGCTCCCGGGGGCATGCATATGCGAGTGAAACGATCGGGAGGCGTTTACCAAGTCGAATGCGAACCCGGAGAAAAAGTATCCGGGCACTGTCCTTCGGTGGACGTGCTAATGGCATCGGTGGCGGAGCAGGTAGGCGGCAATGCCGTGGGTATTATCCTCACCGGCATGGGCCATGACGGCTCCGACGGGCTTCTGGCGATGCGCCAAAGCGGGGCCCATACCGTGGTGCAAGACGAAGCGACTTCAGTCGTGTTCGGAATGCCCAAGGTGGCCAACGAAAAGGGCGGCGCGGAATGCATGAGACCCATTGGAAAAATTGCGGCCACGGCCATGAAATTCCTCGGCCATAGGGAATGAATATCAAGCAACGGAGGATCCATGTCGGAAGTTACCATCAAAGCCCAGCACGTGAACCCATTCATCAAGGCGACCATTGAGACCTTCGCAACCATGGTCGACTTGACGGTTACGCCTGGGAAAATCAAGCTCAAAGAGGACACCGATCCTTCCTACGACGTTTCCGGCATAATCGGCCTGGGCGGGGGGGCCAAGGGTACGGTGGCCTTGAGCTTTCCCAGAATGACGGCCTTGAACGTGGTTCGCGCATTCATGGGCGAGAAGGTTATCAGCACCAACAAAATGGTCGATGCTATCGGCGAGTTGGCCAATATCGTGGCCGGAGCCGCAAAGAGGGAGCTGACCCAGTACAAAATCCAGATTTCCCTGCCTACCGTTATTGTGGGGGAGAAGCATGCGATCAATTGCCCGGTGGATGCCATCAGCCTTATGGTCCCCTGCGAGTGCAAGGCGGGAAATTTCTTTTTGATCCTCTGCTTCAAGAGCATGTTGTGAAACGGGAAAAACGTAACCTGAAGGCGAGACGGCGACAAATGCGTTCCATAGAAAGGGAAACGGAGATCATATGAAAATATTGCTTGTGGACGACTCGGCGGCGATGAGGCAAATACAGAAAAAGATCCTGACCGGGCTCGGGTTGACCGACATATGCGAGGCGGGTGACGGCTTGCTGGCCATCGAAGCTGCGGGTAAGGAGAAGCCGGATTTGATTATGATGGACTGGAACATGCCGAACCTGACCGGCATCGAGGCGCTTAAAAAAATGAAGGCGGACCCGGCCTTGAAATCGATTCCGGTAATCATGGTAACTTCCGAATCGGAAAAGACGAACATCGTGGAGGCAATCTCCGCCGGGGCTGCGGGCTATGTGGTGAAGCCCTTCAATGGGGATACCATCCGGGAAAAGTTGGCGCCGTATATTAAAAAAGGGTAACTAATCTTGCGCCAGGCTAAACGTGGGAAAGGAGCACCGTCCCTGAAAAGGGAGCGAAACCTTTCATGGGAACCCAGTGGGTTAATTCCGACCCGGCAAAGTGGCCAACCACCGGAAGTGAGTCTTGCGCAGTCTATGGGTAACCAGGCGTCTAGTCCTGCGCTGTAGCAGTGTAGAAGGGGACGGAACTCCCACGCTTGAATCCCAATCGTAGCCTTGGCCGGGGGGTGAACGGTGAGATGGGATAGGGACTGGGCTTCAGGATTCCCACCGAATGGAAATAGGAGTGAATGGGCGCGTTAGGAACTGCGCAAAAACAGTCTGTGCCATCAGTCTAACCGACATTCCGAGACCCACGGTTTTCGGGCTAATTTCGCCATATTTTTTGATCTTCAAAACTCAAAATTTGCGAAATCAAACTTATTTCGCAGGGGGGTCTCGGAATGTCGGGTCTAAATTTTGGTGGCTTCAGTTTCATTCACCAATTTGGTTTCACACAAGTGGCTGCAACTACCACTTGAGGCGAACAAAGCTTCGCACAAGTGGTAGTTG
>DAINDC010000120.1:0-2986 GCA_036732085.1 Fibrobacterota bacterium
CAGGTATAGGGCATCCCGCTGCGGATGACGGATTTCAGATCCGCATCGGTGGGCAGCTCCCCGCTTTCCGTGGTCCGGATCTTGAAGGCTCCCGTAGTGAAGTCGCGGGGCTTGGGCTTGAAGAGGTCCGCCCCCACGCCCTTCCCGTTCCCGTCTTCCCCATGGCATTGCGAGCACTTGGCCAGGTAGATTTCCTTGCCCTTGCCGCAATGTTCGCCGGCATCTGCGGCGGCATCGGCGGCGGCCGCGGCAAAAATACCGGTTGCTCCCGTAGCCAAGGTGAGCGCGGCCCATAGGAAATGGTAATGGAAATGGTAACGGTAAGGGTAACCTGAACGTAACGTCATTCCGCATGCTCCTGCGCTCTGGGTTTCTGGCCGGTGAAGGAGTAGAGGAAAAGGATGACGTCCCAAATCTGCTCTTCCGACAGGGAGGTCTCCCAAGCCGGCATGGCCGAGGCCCATGGCGTCGCCTCATCCGGGAGGCCGGGACCGCCCTTGGCTACGCGCCAGAACAGGTAGGATTCCTGGAGCATGGCGATGGTGGTGGGGTCGTCGAAGTTGGCGGGCTGCGGATCGAATCCATGGGCGAAGAGTCCGTCGCCCTGCATATTGTCCCCGTGGCAAAAGACGCAATTGCGGTAGTAGACCGCGCGCCCATTGACCAGATGACTCGCGAAGGCCTGCTTGTCCTTGGCTTCCAGGGCGCGATAAGGGTTCGAGGCCGTGAGGATGTTGATCTTCTTCCCCCGGAACGAGATCTCCGCGGGAGGCGCCGGATGGATGGTGCGTCCGTTTGCGGGCGCTTCCACGGCCTTGCTCGCATTGCGGAAGGCCATCACGCCGGTTACAAGCGGAATCAATAGGAACGCCGCCCATAGGTAACGCGCATATTTCCGCTGGGTCAGGAAGGCGAGCAAGGTGCGCGAGATGGTCGCGAGCTTTTCCCCGTCCGTGGTCCCATACAAAAGCAGGGCGGCCGTGAGGATGGCCATGAACAGACCCACGATGGAGGCGGGCAGCGGCGGCACGATCCCGAATTTCAGGATCAGGAAGCAGCCGATCCACCAGGCGGCCAGCCAGGACAGAATATTGGGGCGCAGGAAGCGCATCCCGATCCACGCCAGCAATACCGGCAAGGCGATCCATGGATTCATTTCAACCCCTTCTGGGCGGCCAGGAAACCGACAATCGCATTGAGTTCTCCCGTGGAAACCTTTTGGTAGAATCCCGTCCCTTTCAGGGCGGCCGCCATCACGCCTTTGGGAAAGCCCGCTGCCGTGGTGGCATCGGGATCCAGGATGGCCTCGTAGATCTGCGCCGGCTTCAATCTCCTGCCCACGTCATAGAAGCTGGGGCCGACCAATTTCTCCCCCTTCTTTAACCCATGACATTGCCGGCAATTGTTGCGCTGCAATAGGTCGGGTCCGGGAGGGAGGGGTTCCGCCTTCAACAGGGGCGCAGATGCCAACCCTGCCGTGCTTACCGCATCACTAGACGCCTTTGCCGGTTCCGGGCTGGCTCCCGCATATTTCAAATGGGTCTGCATGGTAACCGTCGGGGTACCCCCCAAGGACTGCAGGTAGGCGATCACGGTCAGGATCTCCCCGTCGGACAGTCCGATGGGCGCCTTGTTGATATTGGGCATGCCCGGCGTATAGCCTTCCACGATATAGACATTGGGTTCGTACAGGGCCTCGGCCAGGTATTCCACGTCCGTCATCCCGGGTTTCCGCTTTCCCGCCCGGGCTCCCACTCCACCCAGGTCCGGGAACCTCCCCTGCTTATCGGAACCGATGGTATGGCAGCCCAGGCACGTGCCTTTGCCGCCCACGATATCCTGTCCCACTTCGACCATTTCATCCGTGGTCATGTTCGACCGGATCTCCCGGCTCTTCGGCGGATGCACTTCGGTTTGCGGCACCATCTGCCCCACATAGGTATAGAAGGCGGTCACCAGAAGGGTGAAGAGAAGTAGTTTGAGCGCGGTTTTCACGATTGCATATCCTTGGACACCTTGGATGGCTTGAAGTTTATGTCTCCGTTCTTTTCCGCGCGCGTCTTGCGCGGCTTCCAGTTGTCCTTGCCCGTCAGTCCGGATAGCCAGAAGATGATGGCCAGGAAGGCGAAGAAGATCAGGACGGTCACGGAAACGATCTTGGCCGCGAATCCCAAGGTGGGGGTGAACGCATCCACCGATTCGTCCCGCATCACGCCGTAGACATGCCAGTGCTGGCGGATGCCGGAGCGGACATAACCCATCAAACCCATGAGCCAGGTGAAGGTGATGGCGATGAGGAAGAGCGCGTACTGGGACCGCTCGGAGATCTTGCCCCAGCGGATGGCGCCGGTGATCTCCGCCTTGCGGAACATGAAGATGTCGATGATGGTCACGGATATCATGGCGGCCAATACCGACGCCACCTGGGGCACGGACAGGCGGATGCGCACCTTGGCTTCCACGAAGTATCCGAGCACTCCCAGGGAAATGACGAACAGGGAAGTCCCGGCGAAGATGAGGAACTCGGCCAGGTCGCCTTTCTTGGCCCAGGCTACCGTAGCCTTCTTGTTACCCCGGCGGTAAAGGAGGAAGCTGATATAGGTGGTGAGGATGAGGATGTTGACGGCGGTGTTCTTGGCGGACATCACGCCCAGGACGCCCAGGGCGGGATGATGGGCCCCGCCCATCTTACGGGATTCCTCCACCGTGGCCACTAGGGAATGGGGCGTGGCCCAGACCAGGAAGCAGACGGTGACCGATCCGAGCAGGTACTTGATGAACTTGCGGAAGCGTTCCGCGCCCTCGATGCGCTCCATGCCCAGCCACAGGTAATAGTTGGCCGCCAGGAACAAGGTGCCGATGAGGACGGCCTGGATGATGAACAGCCAGGAGAAGGCTCCGCCCATCAAGGTCATGCCCATGTTCTGCGAGTAGGCGTAGATCTCCTTGCCCAGCCAATAGCCCGCGAACGGCAGCGGCAGGAGCG
>DAINDC010000120.1:2996-8955 GCA_036732085.1 Fibrobacterota bacterium
CGCGCTGATGGCGATGAAGTTGCCCACGTAACCCATCCAGTCGTAATGGGCCCGTTCCTCGTCCGTCGTCGCGCCCAGGAATTTGAAGGCCCCATAGGCCCCGGCGATGGAGCCCCCGAAGGCCACGTTGGCGATCATGCGATGGACATTGATGGGCATCCAGGTGAAGTTGTGCACGGCGGCCCATCGGCTCACCAGCTCGCCCCCCTCGGTCACCCCGTTCGGGGAATTCATGAAGGTGACCCAGGAATCGGCGATGAAGAGGATGGCGATGCCCGTCAGGTTCAATCCCAGCCCCAGCAGCAGATGCACGCGCGGGTGGAACTTCCCCCAACCGTAGTAATAGCTATAGAGGAATACCGCTTCGAAGAAGAACAGGAGCACATAGGGCAGAAAGGTCCATCCGAAGATGGCCGTCATATAGGTGGTCACCTTGGGATAGAGGAAGACCAGCAGGAAGGAGAGCAGCACGCCCAAAGAGGCGGTGAAGGAGAAAGAGGTGGAGAGCAGCTTGGTGAATTCATGGGCGAGGTGATCGTACTTCTCGTCCTTGGTCTTATAGCCGATCAGTTCGATGATGAAGGCGAACATGGGTACGGCCAGCACGAAGGCCCCGAACATGAGATGCAGTTGCGCCACGATCCAAATCGCCACCCGGCTCCCGATCACGGGGAAGGCTCGATAGGCCGGGCCTTCCTGGCCGGGCTTGGTATTCGGGTAGACCGCTGGCTGGTTGGCTGCGACCGCATTGCCTTTATAATCCAGGATCCAGGCCACCATCTTCCCGATATCCGCGTCCGAGAGAGTCGGATGCGGCGCCATGGGGATGTTGCCCCAATTGCCGAAGCCTCCCTGCTTCACCTTCAGGACCAGCTTGGGCAAATCCGCCGCCGTATACTTACCGGCGATGTCCTTGAAGGACGGTCCAATCATCTTCATTTCGGCCTGATGGCAAGCCAGGCAGTCCGTCGTCTTCATGAGGGGGGAGCCGACTCCCGCTTGCCCCATCGCCGCGGGAACAAGGGCGGCCGCCATCAGCGCCAAGGCTGCAAGCAAAGATCGGTTCCGAGGCCGGTTCACGCTATGTTTTTGATCGGTCAAAGTTCCTCTTTCCCATCCACCGTCAAGGGCGGGCGCCAGGGGCGCGCCCATTGTGGCTTGCGGTATCCGATTCTGTTTTAGGGAAAAGCAAGAAGCGAACCATTATCCGCGGCGAATGCGGGTTCGTGAAAAAAGCCGATTTTTTATCAGGGTTGTGGGGATGCTTCGCTTGCGAGGAAGGCCAGATGCCATTGTGGCATGCTTGATGGCAAAAGACTCAGGGATTCCGCCGGGACTCGTCTCTCGCGATCCGGGCGAGCAGATCCTTTTCCAGGCGGATCGCCCTCGGGAACAATACTTTCGATTCCAGATCCGCATGCGCCACCAGCTTGGTCTTCAATTCCTCCACCAGGAAATATGCTTCCGAGGTCAGGGAAGAGTTGGGCTCCAGCGTGATCCGCTCCCGGATATTATCCAGGACGATGGCGATCATGTGTTTCAATTTTTCTTCCGGCGATTCCATCTGGATAGGCGCTAAAAACCGGGCCAGGCCCACCCGGATATCCGGCATGAGATCGGGATGGATATAACAGGCTTCGGTCCTCAGGATCTCCGGGAACAGGAAGCGTTCCTCCTCATCCATATGCCAGAGAAGGTCCTCTTCAAAGGTGCAGTATTTTTGGTAAACGAGTTTCAGGAGATAGCCGTCCAGATCGGGTTGGAAGGTTTGCCGGCCGAACAGGCTCCGGATGGCGGGAAGCTGCTTGTCCCGGAATTCGCGATGGCTCTCGGTCAGGTGGTCGATGAGGACATACAGGGGTTGGGAATTCCAATTGCTCTCCGGTTCCGTCTTCCGCAAGTGAACGCACCGATCCAACAGCAAGGACTCGCTCAGTTCCTCTTCCTTGCAGAAAACGGAAATGCGGTCCTCAATGTGATTCATGTAACGACTTCCCGATAAATCCTCCAGGACTTCGATGGATATGGGTCGGGCCCGGATCAATTCGCTGAGGGTGGTTTCGGCAGTGAAATTCATGGGGCATTTCCTCAATCGCGAAGCGGGAGCATGCTCATCGCATCCCTGCGCGCATGTACCTGGCTCATTATGAAGAAAAGCAAGTCATGGGCCAATGCCAGGATTCCCATGAATCCCCCTTAACCATCGAAAAGCTGGAAATATCGGGGTCTATTTTCTGGAGGCCCGGGTCAGGAACGCCATTATATCAAATGACCGGACAAACTGGCAGCGGCGGTTGGGAGGCCAATCGGATTAATGGCTTCATCTTGGATTTGGGGCGGCGCGCCGTGGTTTTGGCGTTGAGATGTCATATTGGCCAGTGGCATGTCAAAATGGCAAGGTTGGATGCGGCCGGCCGGGCCATGGAATCGATTCTACTCGGGTCCCTTAGTCCAGGAGATCCTTGGAATCCACATCGGAACCGGGCTGCTTGCTGGGGAGGATGATATTGAAAGTGGTTTCCCCGTTTTCGGACCGGCAATGGATGGTTCCGCCATGTTCCACGATGATTTTCTTGCTGATGGCAAGGCCCAGGCCGGTGCCTTCCATTTCCTTCTTGGTCGTGAAGAACGGCTCGAAGATCTTATCCATCAATTCCTTCGGGATGCCTCCCGCATTGTCCCGGAATTCGATTTCCAGCCACCCATCCTGGTTTCGTCGTCCGTGGATCTTGATGAATTTCTCGCCCTGCTTGTCTTCGAAGGCGTCGCGGGAGTTGGCCAGCAGATTATGCACCACCGATTCCAATTGAGTGCGGTTGCCATGCAGGAAGACATTGCTTTCCAAATCGACATCGAGGGTGATGCCGCGGCTTCGCAGTTGGCGCTCCAGGAATAGGAAGCTGTCCTCGATCAATTGGGCCAAGGTCAAGGTGGAGTACTTCCCGCCGCCGCTGCCGCCGCCTTCCTTTCGGGAATACAGGAGCAGATGCTCCAGGACCTTCTTCATCCGTTCGACGCCATGGATGACCGAGGCCGCAGCCGAAGCGGCCATGGGCCAATTGAGAGGCGATTCCGGCACGGTGAAAATATCCCGCAGGTATTCGGCATCCAGCAGGATGCTGGCCAGGGGGTTGTTCAATTCATGGGCGAGGCCGGCGCCCATGGTGGCCAGTACCACCAGCTTGTTCGCATGGAAAAGTTCTTTCTCCAACAGGACCTGCTGCGCCCGATCGAGGGAGAAGCCCATGTATCCGACGATTTCACCGTCTTCCCGGATGGGGGAAATGGTCAGGTGCACGAATATTTCCGATCCATCCTGGGCGATATTATTGAGATTGCCCCTCCAAGTCACACCGGAGAGGATGGTGCTCCACATGTCCTTGTAGATGCCCATCGGCGTGTGCGGGGATCGGATGAGCTTCTGGGTCTTTCCCAAAATGTCGCGATCGGATTTGAACTTGTAAAGATCCAGGTAGGCCTGATTGACCTTGACCAGGACGCCATTCTTGTCCGTGATATTGATGGCATAATCGGCCTGGGTGAAAGCCCGATCCACCAAGGCGGAAATGTCGATCGCGTCCATGAGTTTTAGGGATGTTGATTTCGAATTGTGTCGGTTCATGGGGATAGGTATGAATGTAGCGAAATTCGCTCCAGGGTAAGTGAGCAAGGCGTTTGCCAAAATGACAAAGGATGAGAGGGGACAGGACCTCCGGAAATGGAGACCTTATACCTAGGATACGATGTAGAGCGCGGATTGAAGGGGAAAAAGCATAAATGGCTGAAATTAACCATTGGCCCGCCCCTTGCTTCACTGGAGTAGTATGAAAAAGAAAATGCTGATAGTCGACGACGAGAAGAGCATTGTCGAGTCCCTGGGCCGCGCGCTCGTGGGTTTGGACATCGAATTGATTACCAGCCTCGAGCCGGAGAAGGCCATTGAGCTCGCCAAGGAACACGTGCCCCAGGTGGTCATCACCGATTTGAAGATGCCCAAGATCGACGGCCTCCAGGTCCTGGAACGGATCAAGGAATTCAATCCTAATATCCAGGTTATCATGATTACGGGCCACGGAACCATAGATGAAGCCGTATCCGCGATGAAGAAAGGCCTTTCAACAAGCAGGAAATCATCGCCGTGGTCAACCGCGCTTTTGAAAAGACGGCCTTGCTCGAGGAGAATTTCCTCCTCAAGGAAAAGCTGCGGCAGAACCAATCGCCCAATTTCGAATGGGGCAAGAACCGGGCCTTCAAGAACCTCATCGAGCGGGCCGGCCAGGCCGCCGGCAGCGATGCCACCATCCTCATCCAAGGGGAGTCCGGCACGGGCAAGGAAGTGCTGGCCCAGTATATCTTCTCGAATTCCGGCCGCGCCCTGAAGCCGTTCATCACCGTGAACTGCGCCGCCATCCCGGAAAGCCTGATGGAAGCGGAGTTGTTCGGATACAAGAAGGGCGCCTTCACCGGGGCCTATCAGGATAAGAAAGGAAAATTCCAGGAAGCCAATGGCGGCACCATTTTCCTGGATGAGATCGGCGAGATGCCCTTGAACGTGCAGCCCAAGCTGCTCCGCATCCTGCAGGAGGGCGAGGTGAGTCCCGTGGGCGGCGCCTTGCAAAAGGTGGATGTGCGCATCATCGCGGCCACCAACAAGAACCTGCGCAAACAGGTGGAGGCGAATTTTTTCCGCGAGGATCTGTTCTATCGGCTCAATGTCATTCCCCTGCAAATCCCGCCCTTGCGGCAGCGCCCGGAGGATCTGCATTCCCTGATCTCCTTCTTCATTTCGAAATATTGCAAGAAGAACAAGAAGTCCAATCTGTCGCTGAACGCGGATGCCTTAAGGCTCATGGAAGGCTATCCCTGGCCCGGCAATGTCCGCGAGCTGGAAAATGCGATCGAGCGCGCGGTCATCCTTTGCCTGGGCCACCAGATCACGCCGGAGGATTTGCCCGATGAACTCAGCAATCCGGACGGCTCGTCCCTCCAGCTCAGCCTGGGCCGGGGCATGACCTTGGAGGAGATCGAGATTACCGTCATCCAGAATACGCTGAAGAAGAACCATGGCGACAAGGCCAAGACGGCGGAAGAGCTGGGAATCAGCCTGCGCACCATCTACCGGAAGGTGGACATGGTGACCGCCATGGAATCGGGCGCGTCGCGGAAAGTCGATACCGAGGAATAATCAAACCGCGATAACAGGCAGGGCCGCGTTCCGCAATTCCTTGGCGGCCTCTTCCGGGAGCACGGGGTTGATGGCCATGCCGCTCCCCAATTCGAATCCTGCCGTGATGAAAAGCCTGGGCAGGATGTCGATATGCCATAGGAAATAATCCTCGTCCTCATCCCCGATGGGCGGGGAGACCACGGTCAGGTTGAAGGCCGGATCTCCCAAGGCGCTATACAATCGTCCCAACACATCTTTCAGGATTGAAGCGAGCAAGGCGAGTTGGCTCGCCGTTGCCTGCGAGAAGCTGGCCTGGAATGCTTTGGGCAGGATGCGCACCTGATAGGGGAGATGCGAGGCATAAGGCAGCAGGGCGACGAAGGCCTGGTTCTGGGCGATGATGCGGGTGCCGGCCGCGAGCTCCTCCTGGAGCAATACCAAGTGCAGACATTTGAAGGACAGATCGAGATAGTCCATGGCCAGGGCATGCTTCTGGCGCAGAAGACGCGGCACCAAGGGCGTGGCCAGGATTTGCCAATGCGGATGGCGTAGGGAGGTGCCCGCCGACGCCCCATGGTTCTTGAACAGGATGATGGACCGGAGGCGGGTGTTCCGCATGAGGATTCGATAACGAATCTGCAGGGCCGTGAGCACGCGTTCGATCTGCGCGGGGGCTTGCAGGGCCATGGTCCGGAAATGATCGGGGGATTCGACGATCACCTCGTGGGATCCGTACCCATCGAATTCCTGGAAGTGGCGCCCCCGTTCCACCAGGCCGCCGACGGATTCCAA
>DAINDC010000120.1:8965-13767 GCA_036732085.1 Fibrobacterota bacterium
GAATTTATTCGCCACCACGCGAACGCTCCAGGGTTCCAATCCGCCGGGATCGGGAATGCGCAGGAGCTCGGTATGGGTCTCGCCTTCATTGCGCGGGCAGAAGGGGCAGCGGGAAACCTCCAGGGCCGTATCCCCGGGCACCGGCAAATCATGCGGGCGGCGCGCGCGCTCGGGCGCGAAAATGACCCAGTCATGGGTGGTGATATCGTAACGCAGATGTGACATGGGCGTCCGGCCGGCTGCGGCTTAACCGCCCCTTCTCTTGGCGGGCAGGTGGATGACCTCCACCGAGCAAGGCGCATGGGCGGCCACGGCGGCGGAAACGCTGCCCAATAGGAAGCGCTTGACGCCGGACAGTCCTCGGGATCCCACGAAAACGCAATCCGCGCCCATGTTCCGGGCTTCCTCCACCAGGGCCTGGCGGGGATCGGCCACGACGATCATGGGCTTGGCATCGAGGCCGAGCTTTTGGAGCCGCGTCGCAGCCTTGTCGAGCGCGCGTTCCATCAAGGGCCAGGCGTCCGCCTCGAGGGCGCCGGGATGCAAGGTCTTGCGGACGGCCCGGTTGATCTCGTCGAGCCGGAGATGCAAGGCCGATGTGGCCAGGAGATGCACTAGGGTCCCCTTCGGCCATTGGCGGTGGGCGACTTCGGCGACCGCGGCTTCGGCAAAGGGCGAGCCATCGAAACCGATAAGCAGCCTCGTGCGACCGCTCCGCTTACCCGCCTTGCGCGCGATGCGGACATTGATATGGGAATGCCGCAGCACCTGATCCGCCACGCTCCCCAGGAGCAGGTTCCCGAATCCGCTCCAGCCGCGCGAGCCCACCACTATCAGGTGCGGCTTCCAGGCGTCCGCCTTCTCGAGGAGTCCATGGGATGCGACATCTTCGCAGGTCCCGCTGGATATGGTCCAACCGGGAAGGAGCTCGCGTAATTTGCGGGCGCCTTTTTCGCTTTGGCTTTTGGCCTGCGCCTTCAGGTCGATGGACAGTTCCGCTACCTGGACATAGCTCGTGGACTGGAGCGAGGAACCCGTCGGGTCCCCGGCCAGGAAATCGAGGGGTAACATGGGAGGTACGGAGGTGAGGATGTATGCCTGGGCTTTGGAGGGGAGTCCCGCTTTCGGGAGATCCTTCAGGGCCTCGTCCGCGGCCTTGGAACCGTCATAACCGATGAGAATCTTCATACTCGCCTCCGGATTGAAATATTGGCATGCCGCCGTAGGCTAAGGAAAGTATTTGCCACCCTTGGTCCAAGGCATTTCGGGTCCGATATCCACGGGCGCCTAAGCATGACATCCGGCTTTTGATTTTGCAAAAGGCATGCCATTGCCGGCCGATTTTAAGGCCGGCTAGACAGTGAAAGCCGGGCTTTATACCTTCTGCCGAACTTACGGAGCAAGGATGACCATGGAAAAGGTTCTGGTCTCATGGAGTGGCGGCAAGGATAGCTGCCTCATGCTGCACGAGATGCAAAAAAGCGGCAAGTATGCGGTAGAGGCCTTGGTCTGCATGGTCAAGGAACAGGAACAGCGCATCAGCATGCATGGCGTTCCCGTGGAGCTCCTGGACCGTCAGGCGGCGTCCTTGGGGCTGAGGTTGGAAAAAATTTCCACCAGCAAGGAACTCAACTATGAGGCGGTTATGGCTGGAGTCGTCTCGAAATTTTCCGCGAGGGGAATCGCAAAGATCGCTTACGGGGATCTTTTTCTCGAGGACATCCGGGAATATCGCTTGAAGCTCCATGCCCGGATCGGGATGGACTGCCTATTCCCCATATGGAAAAGGGACACGGCCACTTTTGCCCAGGACTTCATCTCCTCCGGTTATCGGGCCATCGTCTCCTGCGTGGATGCGAAGAAGCTGGATATCGCCTTCGCCGGCCGCCTGTACGACCCGGCATTCCTGAAGGACCTGCCTCCGGGGGTTGATCCTTGCGGCGAGAACGGGGAGTTCCACACCTTTGTTTTCGATGGGCCATTGTTCAAGGAGGCGATCCATTTCTCCCCCGCGCCGCCCGTGCTGACGCGCTTTACGGACGTGGGCCATGAATTCCAATTGGGATTCTGCGACCTCATCCCGGCTTAGCTCGGCGGAAGGCATCGCCGGGACCCGACCAGGAAAACAATTCGGGGTGGATGAGATGCGCCAGGAGTTCCACTCCTTCGGCCAGACGTAAGCCGGGCTTGGCGAAATAGGCATTCGCATTCACGGCGAAGACCTTTCCCTCGCGCACGGCGGTGATCGAACTCCATCCCGGTTTCTGCTTCAGGATCCGGATCTGTTCCCAAGCCTGCTCGGTACGGAACCCGCAGGGAGCGACCACCAGGAACTCGGGATCCCATTTCAATACGTCGTTCCAGGACATGCGAACCGAATCCGCGCCCGATACGGCCAAGTCATCCCTTCCGCCGGCCCATTTGATCATGGACGGAATCCAGTGTCCGCCGCAATAAACCGGGTCCACCCATTCCAGGAAAAAGACCCTGGGCCGATACGCCAGGGCGGCAGTCTTCAGCGTGATCGAATCCACCTTGGCTTGCGCCTCCCGAACCAACTGTCGCGCTTTCGCCTCATGACCGGTCTTGATTCCCAGCTCGACCACCGCATCCAAAACATCCTGAAAGGAGTGGGGCGTCTGCCAGAGGATTTCCGGTTTCGGAGAGAGGGATGCCAGGACCTTGGTGATTTCATTTCCGGAGGGCGCGCAAACATGGCAGAGGTCCTGGGTGATGATGAGATTGGGCGCGGTCGCGCGGATCATGGCCTCGTCCACGGCGTAGACGCTCTCCCCCCGGCCGACCCTTTCGCTTACGGCGACATCGATTTCGGCCAAGCCCAGCTTCTCCAAATCCATCGCGCACTTTACCACGACGGGCTTTTGCACGGCTTCGGGCGGGTAATCGCATTCATGCGATCGTCCCACCAGTTGGTTTCCGAGCCCCAGGGCATATACCATTTCGGTGGCCGCCGGCAGGAAGGAGGCGATGCGCAATTCAGTCATGGGAACCATCCTCAGGGGAAGCGGGGGTATTGGTGGAGCTTCGTGCGATTTCTTTTTTCAGACACTCGGGGCAAAGGCAATCGTCCCATTCCGCCGAGTTGCGGCCCAGGGGAGGCAGGTCATCGCACCAGCATCGACCGGACTCCGCATTGCAGCCAAAGGGCTGGAGGCATTTGCCGCAAACTTTTCTTTGAACCATTCGCAAAAGATAGCTGAGATCAGGTGGAATGGCCTAAAGCTTATTCTCAGCTTACTCTCCCGCGAATGCCATGATCCGCAAGGTCGTCACTTACGGCCGAGTCTCGCGATCATCCAAAGGATGATGTTCAAGAGCGCGCTGAGGAGTAGCATGGTTGTGAATGGAAAATAGAGACGGAACCCTGGCTTTTCAATTCGGAGGTCGCCCGGTAAATGACCGAGCCAGCCGGTTTTACCGCCCAGCATCCACAGGATAATTCCGGCCAATGCCAATAACAGGCCCGTGACGATTAAGATTTTTGCCATAGCTTCAACTGCTTAAACACCCTATCAAATTAAGTTTTCGAAGCCCTGCGCTAAACATTTCCCTGACGCTTGAAAACCCTGACGCTTGAAAAGTTGGTGGACCCAATTGGATCCACATCCCCCTCGCTTCCGCCCGACCGCCAGTATATCAAAATCCACAAATTCCCGAAGATCGTCCTACTGGTCGCCGGACCCCGCCGAGTCCTATAATCGTAAAGCAAGGTAGAGCATCGTCAAGCATGTGCCGGGAGCCGCCCCCGGGAGGAACCCAACCGAACGATGATTCATCCATTCCATCCGGATTCCCTAATCCGTCCCAGGGCGGCGGAACGCCCCGCGGGCGCGGGCTTGGCCTGGATGCGGTTTTGCGCCGCGGTGTGGGTGCTCGCGGGAGCGGCGCATGCGGCCTATTACTGGAACCGCAATGGCATCCTCACCACCAGCACCGATTTCAACCAGGCCTACAATTGGACGGCCAATGCCAACAACACGGGCGCGCGGCCTCCTTCCGGCACCGATGACGATTTCACCAACGATGCCCTGGGCGCGGCCTGGACCTTCCGGGACTACGACAATGCAGCCGGAGGCGCGGCCAGTCTCACCACCAATGCCGACCAGTTGACCCTGACGGGCCAGGGGTCTCTAGTCTGGGATGTCACCAACCAATTCGTTGCCATCCAGCGCAGCGACATCACCGGAAGCTTCGACGTGACGGTTAAGGTGACTTCGGTGGCCAACTTCAACGCCTCCCAAGGCAAGGCCGGATTTCTCCTGGCCGACGATATCACCACCCTAGGCAGCGGGGGCTTTGCCACTGTTGCAGTGAAATCAGACGGAACCGTAAGCTTCGAATACGATGTGGCGGGCGCGGTCGGAACCTTGGACACTTTCGCCGCATCCGGGACCAATTCCTTCCCTATCTGGTTGCGCCTGATAAAGAACGGCACGGCCGTTTCTGCCTGGTACCGGACCGCCCTGACCAATGCGTGGACCCAGGTCGGCACGGCCCAAACGCCCCAAAGCACCAGTGCCAACTCCCAGGTATCCCTCTTCATGACCTCCGGCTCCGCGGGGACCACCGGCACCGCGGTATTCGACGACTTCCAAGGCGGAACATCCATTTCCTCCACCAGCCTCGACCTTTCCTTCAATGGCACGGGATCCAATGCGGATGCCAACGCCACCATGACCGCAAACCTCACCGCCGCGTCCATCGACTTCACCGGGTATACCGGCACCTTCAATTTCGGTTCCTCCACCCTGACCCTCAATACCGGCAACGCTACCTTCGTA
>DAINDC010000121.1:0-2171 GCA_036732085.1 Fibrobacterota bacterium
CGGTCAGGCAGGTCACGGAGGAGACGAGCGGAATGGGAAACTCCCCCTTCAGCCGCCCTTCGTCCAAGGCCTTTAAGGTCAACACCCCGGCATCCGACCAGACGGCCCCGCCCCCGTGGCCGATGAAGCTGACGAGGTTGTATCCGGAATCGAGCTGGTCATAGAAATCCGTGCGCTGCGCCGCGCTCTTGTAATGGGGCGAGCCCGGGAAGAGATCGAGCCGCGTGATCTGGCGGTCGTTGCCGGCGGCTATCGACTGTAGGACGTAGTTCTGGGCGGTGAAGGAGGATTCGAAACCGGAAATGAGAAAAGCCTGGTTGCGCCAATGCCCTTCGGGGCGGGCGGTTTCCAGCAGGATGGTCTTGTGGACCACGCGGGAGAGATCCTCGGTGGTGGAGACCGGGATGCGGCCCACTAATAGATCGGCCACGTCATCGTCGCCGGAGACCTTGGCGAAGAAGTCATCGTCCGCGGCCACGCCCCAGCCGCGGATATTGACCAAATGAGTAGGCACGGTCGTGATCTGGAACGCGCCGCTGCGCTTCTCGAACCAAAGGGAGACATCGCCGACCAGGCAGAGATAGGTGGGTGCGGGGCGGGGCCAGTTCTTATAGGCATAGGCCAGGAACCGGCGGATGGCGGCCGGGTCCATGGAGCCGTCCCCGAAGGCCTGGTAGATATGATCGGCCATCACCACCGCGCAGCGCAGGCCTTGCTTGCGGTGGAAGTCGACCAGGGAATCCAGCGCCGATCCCTGCAAGGTCTTCTGGGTGATGATGATATAGTCCGCCCCCTGCGGCGGATTGAGGAGGTCGGGCAGGGTATCCAGCAGGATACCGGGAATTTCCCGTCTGCCCATGGCGGTGGCCACGTATTCCGTAGGTCCCGCCAGGCTGTCCAGGAAGTCCACTTGGTATCCGTTGCCCTGCTGCGACACCCGGAAATTCGCGAGCTTGCGTCCTTGCTTGTCCCAAAGGCTGATGGCGTCGCTTGAGAATCCGGTCAAGGTGAAAAGCTTGGTCCCGATGCTGTCGGGGAAGGCGTTCGAGAAGCGGAGGTTGTCTCCATGGACTTTGTAAGTGGCGGGGAAATCAAATTCCATGTAGTTCAGAAAGGCATCCTGGTTTTCGACCAGTTGGCCGTCCGAGGTCTTGAGATCGTTCACCTTCTGGATGATGAGTTTGTTATCGCCGACCTTCAGGATTCCGGGGTTGATGGGAGGAGAGACCCAGGTATAGCTTTCTTGCCCTTCCCAGATCGCATCATGGGAGACGCCGCCCACCAGGGAGATATCCGACCCGTTGAGGAGGAACTTGAGATGATGATCGGGATCGGCATTGGGATTGTTGGTGATGCCCTTGAGGTTGACGGTGACCCGGAGGGATCCGGCCGCGGGCGCCGTACCCGTCTGCCCTGAGGAGCCGGAACCGGGCGCCTGTGCGGACGGCGTGAAATCCATTCCGAAGGGAATCTCGGTATTGTCTTTATCGGTCCCGAGCCTTTTCCAAAACCAGAAATCGGTCAGCTCCGCCTCCTGGACCTTGGAACCCAGATCGACGATCTCCTCCACGGAAGTGCTGCCGATCCGCAAGACCTCTTCGTCCAGCTCCAGGTGTTCATGGACGGTGAACGGCTTGGCCTGCCTGCTCAATTGCGAATCGATGGGGACGATGCCACCGGTACGCGAGGCCACGGGGACGCGGGGAACCCGCAATCCGATGCGCGCGCCATCCCAGGTGAGGATGAAGGTCGAGGCGCTGGTATAGAGCGAGTTGAAGGAGGTGGTTCCCGAGGCCCGTCGCCCGATGAATTCCAGGTAATCCCCGGGGTCCCAGCGGCCGTCGTCTTCGCCCTGGATATAGATTGGCGTTTCCATCCCGTCGCGGTAGAGGCGCATCATGCGTGGGTCGATTTTGCCCACGGGAACGCCGGCTTGGACCAGATCGGCATAGGTCAGGACTTCGATATTCTCTCCCCGGGTGCGGATGACCAGGCGTTGTTTCGCGAGCGCCGCTCCGGCGGAAGGTCCGTCGGCGGCGGATTTCCCCAGGGCCGCGGCGGGGGTACTGCGGAGGTTACGGGACTGGGCATAGTTGACCAGCCAGGATCCCAGGGCGAGTTCCGCCGCATTGTCCGCGGCGGGCGGGAAAGCGGCTCGAGTCGCGGAGGGA
>DAINDC010000121.1:2181-13493 GCA_036732085.1 Fibrobacterota bacterium
GGCTAAAGCCGGTGCGCGCACGGCCGCATTGGCCGCCTTGGGCGTCCAGGTTACCGCGGCGATATTGAGATCCCGGTAGCGCGAGGGCGGGGAAACGGAGACGGTACCCTCGGGACCGGAACTTTTCCCGTCCACGGATTCCAGCATCGCGGTAGCCGTGCTGCCGGGGGCGATGGCGATGGCTGTGGAATATCCCGCCGGGCTGACCGCGCCTCCGGGATTGGGATTCCGCCACAATAAATGGACCCCTCCGGCATCATAGGACTCCACGGACCATTCCGGCTCCGAGGCCCGTGCGGCCGCGATGGCCAGGCCGAGACCAGCGGTCAGGATGCAAAGCCTCTTCGCGAATTCCTTCAATGAGCCACCCGGCCGAATCGGGCGCATCCCATGGACTGGTTCAATCCGGTAAGCTGGCCCTGGAAACTCTCGGTCCCTTCCACGCATAGAAGCGACTCCAGGGTGTCGCCCGGCGCCACGTCTTCCAAGGTCAGCGAATCCTTTTGCAGGAAGGTTCCGAAGATCGGATTGTCGCAGCCATTCTGGGGAAGGCAATGCTCCTGCTTCACCGTCCAGACCGATCCGTTCTTTTCGTACAAGGTGGCTCTCAGGAGGATGCCGAATTCGCTATGCGTATACAATTCGATACGCAGCAACCGTCCGGACTGGAGACTTCCGGAGTTGGGGGAGAGAATCGAAAAGGAGGGCAGGACCGTCAGGGAGTCGATGGCCAAGGTGTCGCTGACCAGTTTCTGTCCTGTGGGCTCCACCCAAATCGCCCGGATGGCATAATAAACGGTCATGGGCCGGGACTCATTCGGAAGGACAAGCGTGGCATGCGGCGAGTCCGCCGAAAGTTGGATATCCGAATATTGGCGCAGGGAATCCTTATTCAAGCCCTGGAAGATTTCGTAATAGGAAACCTTGCCATCTGATGGAGCCAACCAGGAAAGGGAAACCCCGAAGGTGCCGGATCCGGCATCGACGATTTGCAGATGAATATCGTTCAGGTGAACGGTTGCAAGTGACGGCGGGGAGCGCCCTTCCGAACAGTTCATGCCCTGACTTCCGAAGACGGCGAAGGCCAAGGCTAAGGTTTTGATCGCTGGCATGAGACGACCGGTTCGCGCGCAGGTGGGGTTTTGGAGCATTCGTTCTGCTTTTTCACTGCATGTCCGTCCGGCACGGAACTTTGGGTGTCCGTCGAATTATATCCAATCCGGTTGGATCGATGCCACCATACAGGCATTTTCCTAGCTTATTTTTGACCCAAAAATGGAGACCGCGCCCATCGGACATTATATCCTCGCCATTGACGGCGTCAGCGGCTCCGGCAAGAGCAGCACCGCCCGCATGGTCGCCAAGCAATTGGGCATCCTGCATTTGGATACCGGGGCGATGTATCGTGCCGTCACCTTTCTGGCTCTGGAGCGGGGCATCCATCCGGAAAATGTTCAGGCCCTGGCCGATCTGGCTTCCTCCTTGGTTTGGGAAGCCGATGCGAAAGGCAAACTCACCATCAATGGTCGCGACCTGGGTGGGGACATTCGCCAAGCCTCCGTCACCGCGGCGGTTTCCGATTATGCCAGGATTCCCGAAGTCCGGGAGGCCTTGGTCCCGGTCCAGCGTCGCATCGGAATGCGGCAATCAGCCGTGGTCGAAGGACGGGATATGGCCACCGTGGTCTTTCCGGATGCCCGCTTCAAGTTTTTCATGTCCGCAAGTCCGGAAGTCCGTGCCAAGCGGCGGGTTATGGAACTCGCTACCATGGGTTTGCCGGCCGATTACCACCAGGTTCTGGGAAACCTGGCGGAGCGGGATGCCAAGGATTCGGGTCGGAAGCACAGTCCCCTTGCGAAGGCTTTCGATGCCATTGATATCGACACCAGCGGGTTAACGCTCGATGGACAAGTTGCTATCATTGTCAGCCACGTCTTGAAAAACCTCCCGTAAATTCCGGCTGCGAAGTCGCCTGGCTTTTTAAAGGAAACCGCTTTCAAGCCGTCCCAAGGCGAAAAGAACCTATTCCGGGGTCCGGAATTTAACCCTTCTTCGCCCAGGAACAAATCACATGTCATCCAAGCTCCTCTACGGCTCCGAAGCCGACCTCCTTGAATTCGGCGAAGAAGCCGCATCCAAGGGATTCAACGTTTCCAAGGAAACCCTCGCCCAGTACGAAGGCACCCTCCAGGGTTATGCCGAAGGCAGCATCATCAAAGGCACGGTCGTCCGTATCACGGAAACCGACGTCTTCGTCGACATCCATTTCAAGTCCGAAGGCATCATCTCCCGCCAGGAATTCAAGGACGATCCGGATCTCGCCCCCGGCAAGATCATCGACGTCTACCTGGAACAGGTCGAGAACGCCGACGGCCAGATCATCCTTTCCAAGCAGCGCGCGGACTTCATGCGCGTCTGGGAACGCATCCGCGAAGCCTTCGAAAAGGAAGAAATCGTCACCGGTACCATCACCCGCCGCATCAAGGGTGGCGTGGTCGTGGATCTCTTCGGCATCGAAGCCTTCCTTCCCGGCTCCCAGATCGACCTGCGTCAGGTTCCCGATCTCGACGCCCTCATCAACCAGAAGATGGACTTCAAGGTCATCAAGGTCAATAAGATCCGCCGCAATATCGTGGTCTCGCGCCGCGTGGTGCTGGAACAAGAGCGCTCGAAGATGCGCGACGAAATCATCGACACCCTCGAGAAGGGCCAGGTCCGCGAGGGCGTGGTCAAGAACATCACCGACTTCGGCGCCTTCATCGATCTTGGCGGCGTGGACGGATTGCTCCATATCACCGACATGAGCTGGGGCCGCGTGAACCATCCTTCCGAGGTGGTCTCCCTGGGCGACCGGGTCAAGGTCGTGGTTCTCGACTTCAACGAGAAAAAGGAGCGCATCTCCCTTGGCATGAAGCAGCTGACCAAACATCCCTGGGAGGATGTGGCCGCCAAGTACCCCGAGGGCACCAAGGTCAAGGGCAAGGTCGTTTCCATCACCGATTACGGCGTCTTCGTGGAGCTGGATCAGGGCGTGGAAGGTCTTATCCATATCTCCGAGATGTCCTGGACCCAGCATATCAAGCATCCCTCGCAGCTCCTCAATCAGGGCGACGAAGTGGAAGCCATCGTTCTCAAGCTCGATGCCGAGAACGAGAAGATCTCGCTCGGTCTCAAGCAGGCCACGCCGGATCCCTGGCAGCATATCGAAGATGAAATCCCCGTCGGTTCCAAGGTCACCGGCGAGATCCGCAACCTGGCCGCCTTCGGCGCCTTCATCGAGATCAAGGAAGGCGTGGACGGTCTCATCCATGTTTCCGACATGTCCTGGACCAAGAAGATCAACCACCCGTCCGAAGTCCTCAAAAAGGGCGACAAGGTCGAGTGCATCGTCATGGCCATCGACAAGGAAAAGCGTCGCATCAGCTTGTCCATGAAGCATACCGAGGAAGATCCTTGGGAGCTGGTCGGGGAGCAATTCCCGGTCGGCAAGGAAGTCCAAACCACCATCGCTCGTTTGCTCGAGCGTGGAGTGATCGTGGAAGTCCCGGGCGGCCTCGAAGGCTTCATCCCCACGTCCAAGCTCACCACGGAATCCATCCGGAATCCCGCCGACGCCTTCAAGGTCGGCGACTCCATCCCGGCTGCCGTGATCGAAGTGGACGGTCCCTCGCGCAAGCTCACACTGAGCGTGGTGGATTATTTCAAGAACAAGGAAGACGCCGAGTGGAAGAGCTATCTCTCCGCCCATAAGAACAACCCCACCACCATCGGGGATGTGGTCAAGCTCGAAGGCGAGTAATCGCTGCCGCCTTAAGGCTTTTACGGCCCTAAGACATTCCTGAACCGCAAGCGCGGTACCTCACAAGGGTACCGCGCTTTTTTTGGGGACCAACTTTGGTTTACGAAGTTTCCCAACCATCCGAAAAGTCAGGATTACCGGGTTTGCCTCGGTATTCGTCCCATTGCAAAGCCCAGGAGCAAGTAGTGGAAAAATCAAAATCATCCAACCAAAAACCTTCCTTCCGATTCCTCTCCCTGGGGCTATTGGTCGTTCCCTTCCTGGTCGGCTTCGACTATCCGGATTCAACCGGCACCTATGCCAAGCTATCCGGCGGCGGCGGGCGTTATCGCTTTACCCCCTCATGCAGCCACTATAACTATGGTTCCGATTTCCAGGAAGGCGAATTCGCCATGGAACATCGGATGGCCACCAAACCCGTGGATGCGAATGCTTCGCGTTGGGAAAAAATCAAGCCCGGCCATATTACCTATGGATTCAATGCGGACCTGATCAAAAAGGATATCACCGTGCTTTCCTATAATCCTTCGGGATCGAATACCGATGGAGAGGCTTGGTCTCCTGGGTTTGGCGATCCGAAAATCGGCGACCATAGCTCGACATATAATTTTGCCCTCGGAACGAAATTCGGATTCGATTGGAAATGGATGGGCGCCGAAATGGGCGGCTCCGTGCTTTCCTATGGCGACAACAATTTGCGGGAGGGAAATAATGGCGATGCGCTTCCGTTCCCGATTATGCCCATACTCGGATTGCGCCTTGGCGATGCCGATCTTATTTATGGCTCCTATGAAATCCTCGGATCGAGTCCCATTTATTCCGGCGGAGGCCTCGCCACCATCGGCATTGGCGGGAAGGTTTGGTCGACGCGACTGTGGATCGGCGTCGGCGAACTGCCCTTTAGGGATGCCGTTGCCGTGGTAAAGGTTACCCATCCATTCGGACCCTTGGCGGTTTCCCTGTCCGCCGAAGCGGGGCCGAAAAACCTTTCCAGTACGGGCGACTATGGAATGTCCGTCGGATTTCAATACCGCCTTTTCCCCTAGGTTTCCAAGCCCGCGAGCCGGTTTTTTTCGGAAGTGGATGCTGGAGATGCCATGCCTGAACTTATTTCCCATGATCCGTTTTTTTCGTTCCGTATATGACCGCCGGAGATACTACTCCCCAGGTACCCGGTGATCTCCAGCCCCGTACCCGACCCTACCGTGGCCTTGACCTTGGCCGGAGTGGTTCATCGGGACAGGGCATCTGTCCGGCCCCCCATTCGATAAATTGAGGAAATTGGGAGTGCCGTTGCGCATTCCGATAAGCAGGGACCCTTGGCAAGGTCCTTCCTCATTTCCGTTGCCTGGATTTAATTCTTTGCCTCCGCTGGGCAGAACGTAGTTTCAATTTGAGCATGGAGGTTTGAAATGCAGGTCAAGGAAATCATGACCGAGAATCCTATTTGCTGCGACGGGGAAACGGGACTGGAAGAGGTCGCGCGCATGATGGTGGAGAACGATTGCGGAGCCATACCCGTGGTCCAGGATCAGGAATCTTGGAAGCCGATCGGCATCATCACCGACAGGGATATCACCTGCCGGGCCGTGGCCGAAGGCCGAAACCCGTTGGAGCTGACTGCGGAGGAATGCATGAGCCCGAGCCCGGTCACCATCCGCCCCGAGGCTCCCATCGAGGAGTGCCTGCGTGAAATGGAGGAGCACCAGCTCCGGCGCATCCTGGTGGTCGATGAGACCGGCGGTTGCTGCGGCATCGTGGCGCTGGCCGACGTGGCCCGGCATACCGGCGAAAGGGAGGCCGGCGAAGTGATCGAAGAGGTTTCCCGCCCGATGGCGGAAAGGTGAGCGAAACAAGGGCATGACGGAAGCGGTAAGTGCAGCGGAGGTCCTGGTCCCGGCCGGCATGGATGTCATGCGCGGCGAGATTTTCAGCGCTGATCATCTGGAGGAATATGCCGTAACCTTGGCCGAATCCCATGTCGTGGCGACGAAGCGACGCGGCTATCCGCTCCTGCGCCGGGTCGCGGAAAACGGCGAGGCCTTGCACCTCGCGCTCCGGGCCATTGCGCGGAACATCCAGGCCGATAAGAGCATCGCGCCCGCGGCGGAATGGCTCATCGATAATTTCCACGTGGTGGACGAGCAGCTCAGGGAAATCCGCAATCACCTCCCTCCTTCCTACTACCGGGATTTGCCCAAGCTCGGGGAAGGGGATCTTAGAAGTTACCCCCGGGTCTATGCCGTCATCTGCGGCTATATCTTCCATACCGACAGCCGCCTGGATGCGGCGGTCCTGATCCGATTCGTCCGCGCCTATCAACGCGTCCGACCTTTGTCCATAGGCGAGCTTTGGGCGGTGGCCATCACCTTGCGCGTGGCTCTGATCGAGAACCTGCGCCGCCTGTCGGATTGGGTGGTGGGGACCAAGGAGGCGCGCGTCCAAGCCGATAAGCTGGGGGACATGCTGTTGGGGCTCCGGACCCCGGACCTGGGTTCGCCCGAGCAAAGTGAATCGGATTGGAAGGCCTACGGCGACTCGCCCTTCTTTTCGGCATTCGCCGTGCAACTCCTGCAGCGCCTGCAGGATCAGGCTCCGGAGCCCGGGGAGCCCCTGGAATGGCTGAACGCGCAGTTGGCCAAGCGCAAGCTTTCCGCCCAGAAGATCATCCGTCTCGAGCACCAGGACCAAGCCTCCCTGAACGTCTCGGTGCGCAATATCATCACCAGCATGCGCCTGGTCCTCGAACTCGATTGGAAGGAATTCTTCGAGACGACCAGCCAGGCGGAAGCCATACTCCGGGACAGCCCGGGCTATAAGGAGATGGATTTCTCCTCGCGGGACTTGTACCGGCATGCGGTGGAGGACCTGGCCCGGGGTTCCCGTTTTTCGGAAATCGAGATCGCCTCCCTGGCCGTGAAGGCCGCATCGGAGGAGGAATCGGATTCCCCGTCCCATGACGTGGGCTTCGCCTTGATTGGCATGGGCCGGACCGCGTTCGAGAAACGCATCGGTTACCGCCCCGGGTTCCGGGAGACCTTGGGCCGCATTTTGCGCGCCCATGCACTCTGGGCCTACCCGGCCACCATCCTGGCATTCACCGGCCTGTTCGCGAAGACCGGAGTCGAAGTCTTGGCCGATACCGGCATGGGCATGGGCTCCGTGATCCTGTTGGGAATCCTCGGGGCCATCCCGCTTTCCGAAGGCGCCCTGGCCCTGGTGAACCGGTTCGTGCTCACCTTGATCCCTCCCCGCATCCTGCCCAAGCTGGATTTTTCCAAGGGCATACCCGCCGCCTACCGGACCCTGTTGGTGATACCGGCCCTGTTGCGGAACGCCAAGGACGTGCAGGAATTGCTGGAACGGATCGAGGTCCATTTCCTCGCGAACCCGGACGGCGATATCCTCTTCGCCCTCTTATCCGATTGGGCCGATGCTCCCGAGGAAACCATGCCAGGCGATGCGGAGGTCCTGGAGGCGGCGCGCCAGGGAATCGCGGATTTGAACGCCCGCTACGGCCAGCTTTCTAAGGAGGGCGGCCAGCCTTCTGCGGAGGGGCCTGACAGCGCGGAGGGGCCTGAGAACGCAGGCGGGGAAGGGGCCGGGAACCGCTCCCCTGAGCACCGCTCCCCTGAGAACCGCTTCCTGCTTTTCCATCGGAGGCGCATGTGGAATCCCCATGAGGGCAAATGGCTGGGCTGGGAGCGCAAGCGCGGCAAGCTGGTCGAGCTGAACCGCATGCTGTTGGGCGCGCGTGACGTCACCTTCATGTTACCTGAGGGCGCCGACGAGGCCGTGCCCGCGGGCGTCAAATTCGTGATCACCTTGGACTCGGACACCCGGCTACCCAAGGGGGCGGCCTACCGGATGGCAGGTTGCCTGGCGCATCCGCTGCACCGGGCGAGGTTCGATGCGGATCGGAAGCGCGTCACCGGCGGGTATGGGATCCTCCAGCCGCGCGTGGTCCCCTCCCTGCCGGAAGCCGGCCAGCAAACCCTTTTTCATCGCGTGACCACGGGACCCAGCGGCATCGACCCCTACGCCGGGGCGGTATCCGATGTCTACCAGGATTTGTTCGACGAAGGCTCGTTCAGCGGCAAGGGGATCTACGACGTACAGGCCTTCGAAGCCTCGCTCCAAGGGCGCATCCCCGAAAACGCCCTGCTCAGCCATGATCTCTTCGAGGGCACCTTCGCCCGCGCGGGCCTGATCACGGATGTGGAAGTGCTCGAGGAATTCCCCTCCAATTATGAGGCGTATGCCGTGCGCCAGCATCGATGGGCCCGCGGTGACTGGCAATTGCTTCCCTGGATCCTCGGGGGCCGTCCCTTGCCCATGCTGGGACGGCTCAAGATGTTGGACAATCTTAGGCGCACCTTGCTGTCCCCGTGCACGTTCCTTTCGCTGGCCCTGGGCTGGCTCCTGTCCCCGGAACCTTCAGGGGCCTGGACCGGATTGGTGCTGGTAGCTTTGGGCCTGCCTTATCTCGTTTCGGCTTCGGAGGCCGTCGCGCCCCCCATGGCGGGCCTAGACAAGCGCCGCTACCTTAGGGATGTGGGAGAGGGCTTGCTTCAGGCCTTCGCCCACTATCTCCTGACCATCGTTCTCTTGGCCCATCAGGCCTGGTTGATGAGCGATGCCATCCTGCGCACCTTGATCAGGCTGTATATCACCCGCCGGCGGATGTTGGAATGGGTGACCATGGCCCAGGCGACCTCGCAATTGCGGATGGGGCTCGCGGGTTTCTACCGGAGCATGGCCGCGGCGATTCTGGTTTCCGCGCCCCTGGCATGGCTCATCGTGAGCCTTAACGGCCTGCGGACCCTGTGGATGGCGGCGCCTTTGCTTTCGACCTGGGCCGCTTCCCCGGCCCTGGCCCTGTTGGCCAGCACGCCCAGGCGCCCGCGTCCGGAGGAAACCCTGTCGGACAAGGAGCGCCAGGCCCTGCGCGACGTCGCCCTGAAGACCTGGCGGTTCTTCCGGGACTTCGTGACCAGTCGGGAGAATTTCCTTCCCCCGGATAATTTCCAGGAGGATCCCCGCCCGGTCGTGGCCCATCGCACCTCGCCCACCAATATGGGCCTGTACCTGCTGTCCATCGCCACCGCCAGGGACATGGGATGGCTCGGACTGGGGGAATCCCTGGATCGCATGGAGGCGACCCTGGGTTCGCTGAGGAAACTCGAACGTTACCGGGGACATTTCTACAACTGGTACGCCACCCAGGACCTGCGGCCCCTGGAACCGAAATACGTCTCCACCGTCGACAGCGGAAATTTGGCCGGCCACCTGGTGGCCTTGAAGCGAACCTGCAGCGAGTATATGGGCGCGGAAATCCTGTCCCCGTCGCTGGAAGCAGGCCTGGCCGATCTTATCGGCCTGGTCAGGGAGGCCGCGGTAGGCGTGTCCGAGAATCTGCGCGTGCTCGCATTCGGGCGGAAGCATCTCATCGAGGCTTTGGAAATGCTGGAAGCCAGCTTGTTGCCCATGCCCGGCGACGCCTGCGAATGGTCTTCCCGGCTGTCCGATTGGGATCTGCATACGGAGGCCATAGTCGACCTCGCGCGCTCGCTGGCGATGGAGCAGAAGGATGCGGTCTTCGTGGAATTGCAGGCGCGGGCGGAATTCCTGCGCGGAAGCCTCCTCGGCCTGGCCAAGGACATTCAGGCCTATTTTCCCTGGGTGGGAACGGGCATCACGGTGGAGGCGCTGAGCGAACTCCCCCTGCCGGCCACCCAAGCCATGTTGCATGGTCGGCTGCCCTTGAATGTCCTGGAAGACCGATGCCTCGCGGCCGTCGCCGAACTCCGCGCCCTGCCGCCCCGGCAGGCCGGGGACCCGGTGGGCGGACCCACGCTTTCCCGGGAACGGGCCGAGTCCTTGGCCATCGACCTGGAGAGGGCCGCGGCCACGGCCCGCAAGACCCTGGAACGGCTGGCCAATATCGCCGATGCCTGTTCCAAGTATTGCCTGGAAATGGATTTCACCTTCCTGGTGGAGCCGGGCCGCAAGCTCTTCGCCATCGGCTTCCGCGTCCGGGAGGAAGTCCTCGATCCCAGCTTCTATGATTTGCTCGCTTCCGAAGCGCGCCTGACCAGTTTCGTGGCGATCGCCAAGGGCGATGTGGGTCCCGCGCATTGGTTCCGCCTGGGCAGGGCCCTGACGCCCGTGGGCAAGGGCGCCACCTTGCTCTCCTGGTCCGGATCGATGTTCGAATACCTGATGCCGCGCCTGGTCATGCGCTCTCCTCCGGGAAGCCTGCTCGACCATGCCTGCGAATTCGCGGTGCGGCGACAGATCGAATACGGCTCGGCGCATGGCATCCCCTGGGGCGTATCGGAGGCGGCCTATAACATCCGCGACGTGGAGATGACCTACCAATACTCGAGCTTCGGCGTGCCCGGCTTGGGCCTCAAGCGGGGCCTGAGCGAGGATCTGGTGATCGCGCCCTATGCCACGGCCCTGGCGGCCATGGTCATGCCCCGGGAGGCCGCGGAAAACCTGGCGCGGCTCCGTTCCCAGGGCGCGGAAGGCCGTTACGGCTTCTACGAATCCATCGACTATACGCGCGCGCGGCTGCAGGGCGGCAAGAAGGCCTCGATCGTAAAATCGTATTTCGCGCATCACCAGGGCATGATCCTGGTGTCCCTGGCCGATGTTCTCCTCAAGGGCCGGATGCAGGAACGGTTCCATGCGGAACCGATGATCCGCGCGGTGGACCCGCTTCTCCAGGAAAGGACCCCGAAGGGGGTAACCTTGACGCGACCCCATGCCGACGAGGTGGCCAAGCCCCTCCACGTGGAAAACGCGATGCCGGAGGTCCTCCATCGGTTCAGCACGCCGCATGAGCCGGTTCCGCGCACCCACGTGCTTTCGAACGGCCGGTATACGGTAATGATTTCGGCCGCGGGATCCGGTTTCAGCAGGTGGCGCGGAAACGCCGTGACCCGCTGGCGCGAGGATGCCGTCCTGGACGCGTTCGGGCAATACCTCTACCTCCGCGATCCGGAAAGCGGCGAGGTCTGGTCCGCCACCTATCAGCCCACCGGTACCGAGCCCGATGCCTATGAGGCCGTCTTCTCGGAGGACCGCGCGGAAATCTCGCGACGGGACGGATCGATGGCCACGACGCTCGAGGTCGTGGTTTCCCCCGAGGACGATGCGGAGGTGCGGCGCCTGACCCTGGAGAACTTCGGAAATGTGGAACGTGAAATCGAAATCACCTCCTATATGGAAGTGGTCATCGCCCGACCGGAAGCGGATGCGGCCCATCCCGCCTTCTCCAACCTGTTCGTCAGTACCGAATTCGCGATGCCGATGGGCGCCCTGCTGGCCAACCGTCGCCCGCGTTCCGAATCGGAAGCGCAAATCTGGGCCTGCCATGTCTCCGGTATCGACGGCGATGCCGTGGGGGGTATCCAGTATGAGACGGATCGCGCACGTTTCCTGGGCCGCGGGCATCCGGCGCGTCGGCCCGTTTCCGTGGTCGATGGCAAGCCGCTTTCCAATACCG
>DAINDC010000122.1:0-6297 GCA_036732085.1 Fibrobacterota bacterium
GCTGGAGACCACGCTCATGCCGACAAAACCATAACCCAAGGTGGTGAGGCCCAGCTAATGGGAGGCGCTTAGCATGGTCAAGTCATCGGGATTGAAATTATTGATGAGACGGGCGCGGAACAGATGGACCAGGATGCCGACCACCGAGAGGGATAGGAAAGCGGTGAGCAGGCCGATGCGCACGGATTGTTGCACGCGGTCATAGCGCTTCGCGCCGAAGTTCTGGCCGACCAAGGACAGTACGGCGATCATGATGGACAGGGAAGGGAAGACCGCCAAGGTTTCCAGACGCGATCCGATGCCGATGGCGGCCTTGGCCGCGGGGCCGAAATCGGAGGCGAGCCGGGTGAAGATGAAGATATTGATGCCGATCAAGGACTGCGAGAGAATGGAGGGAAGACCCACGCTGAAGGCATCTTTAAGGCCGGTGCGGTCCTGCCAGTCCGGCCAGAAGCGGAGCTGCAAGGAGGTCTTCTTCCGGAAATAAATCGAGTAGACCACCAAGGCGGTCAGGATATTGGCGGCTGCCGTGGCCAAGCCTGCGCCCGCAACGCTGAGGCCGGCGCCTTTCCATTCCACTCCCGCGAAATGAAAATGGGAGAAGATCAGAAAGGGTGCCAGCACCAGGTTGAACAAAGTCCCGGACATCATGCCCATCATCAAGGTGCGGGTATTGCCTTCGGCGCGCAATCCGGATCCCCACAGCAGGGAGAGCACCAGGAAAGGGACGCCCAGGAACATGGTATTCAGGTAGGTCCGGGTCAGGGCCCCACCGATGGGCGAAGCCTTCTGCGCGGACAGGTAATAGGGCAATAGGAAGGGATAGACCAGGATGAACACCGCGAAAATGGCCAAGGCAATCCAGACGATTTGGCTCAGGGTATTTTCCGCCTTGGCTTTCTCCTTGGCGCCGATATATCTCGCAATGACCGAGGTTGAACCGCTGGTCAAACCATTGAAAACCGCAAAGATGAGATAGAAGAAGGGGAATCCGTAATTCAGGACGGAAAGGCTTTCTTCCATTCCCAGTCGGCTCACGAAGACCCCGTCAATGATGTTCAGGAACATATGCGCCATCATGCCGATCATCATCGGCAGGGCGATGGCCAGCATCAGGGGAAAGATTGCGCCCTCAGTTAAGTCTTTGCTTTTTCTCAAGTTAGGTCGCCTTATGTAAATCGATGTCTTGGCTCATGGAGCTTGAGGTAATGATAGTTTCTAATACTCAGTGCGTAAATGCGGTCAGGCTTGATTCCATTCACTTGCGCAGGGTAGTATCTGCTTAGTTTCTGCGTAGTCTACGTAGTATAGGTACCTGACAATCATCCAGTTTAAGTATTTTAAGGCCATGTATCTGGTGGCATTTCTTTTGCTTCTCCTTGTCGGCTGCAGCCATATCGAGGAGCCGCCCAAATCGCATGGCCCGATTAAGGAACTGCCCTTGGCGGAATATCGGGACACCACCATCCTGGACATGTATGAAGGCTCGAAACTGAGCTGGATCCTAAAAACCCAATATCTGGTCAAGTGGCCACGTACGGATCTGGTGCGGGCCCGTCCCGTCAACCTGCTCGTCTATGACTCCTTGGGCAAGGTCCTGGTCCGGGTCACGGCGGACTCCGGCGCCGTGGATGAGAATATGAGTTACCTGGTGGCCTCCGGCCATGTGCATGGCCATTCGGAAAAGGGAGTGGATATCACGAGCGATTCCCTCCGCTGGAACAAGGCCATCAATCAGATCAGCACCGAAGCCCGAGTCCGGGTGATATCGGAAGAAGGCGATGTCATCACGGGGCGCGGCTTCCTGTCGGATGCCAAGCTCGACAACTGGCAAATCCTTTCCGATGTCCATGGCGTTTTCCAAAAGGTCCAGGAGCGTTTCCAGGATGCCGACAAGGACACGACCGCCAAGCGCGCCCATCCCGATTCCATTCCCACCACCGTTCCCGCGAAGGCTACCCCGCAATCGCCTCCGGCTCCGGGAATCAAGCCATGATGGGATTCTCCTCCGGGGCCGCGCGATCCTGGCTGCGCAGGCATGCTTTCATGCTGGTGATGCTCCTGCCGATGCTCGCGCCCGCTTCCCTCACGGTGCGCCCGCCTGAAACGGAAAAGGACGAGCCCTTGATCATGGAGAATGCCGATCGTTTCGAAGGCTATCGCAGCCGCGGCGAATATGTTCTCAGCGGTCACGTGCGTTTCAGCCACGGGACCTTGCATATCGAAACCGAACGGGCGGTATGGTTGAAGGACAAGAACCTCGTATACTGCGAGTCCGGAATGCGGATTAAGCATCGCGGCGCCTTCCTCACCGCCGATCACGGCAGTTATGACAAGAACCAGGGACAAGCCACCGCGGAAGGAAATGTTTTCATGCGGGACAGCAGCGGCGAGGTGGAAGCGAAAGGGCGAAACATAGTCTACATGCGCTTCAAGCATCTCACCACCATGACCGGCGATCCCGAGCTTCGTCGCTTCTATGCGGCCAAGGCGGATTCGGATTCGGTCCAGGTTGGGAAGGCCGCCGATACGAGCAAGTCGGGCAAGGTTGTCGCGGACTGGAAGGCGATTAACAAGTCGGTCGCGGCCAAGACTGCGGTAGGCGGGACCCAGGCGCCCATGCCAGCCAAGTCCGCCAAGCCAAACGCCGCGAACAGCCCCATCGCCCAGAACGCACCAATAGCCAAGCGCGACACCCTCATCATCCGCGGCGACCTCATGACCTATGACGATTCCACCCAGGTCGCTATCGCCGACGGCAAGGTCCGCATCAATCGGGACAAGCTCAAAATCACCTGCAAGAAAGCCGAGTACCATGATGCCGCGGATTCGCTCTTCCTCCTGGGGGAACCCTTGGTCATCGTCGATGACAACCAGGTGAAGGGCCAGATCATGAGGTTGGGCATGCATGGCGAGGAAATCCGCAGCCTGCTCGTCAAAGGCGCGGCCCAGGCGCATTCCGTGGAACCCGCCACCGATACTTCCGAGGCCCGTAATTCGGACGTGAACGGCGACTCGCTCTTCCTGGCCTTCAAGGAAAAGAATATCGACAGCGTCCAGGTCTTCAAGAATGCGACCGGCGCCTACTTCGACGTGGACAAGCCCGATTACGTGAACAAGATGAGCGGACAATACATGGTGCTCCGGTTCGCGGGCAAGCAGATCGTCAGCGCCAATGTCCTCGGCGGCGCCAAGAGCACCTATTACCACTTCGAGCAGAAGAAGCTCAAGGGGCGCAACGATGCCGAGGGCGATACCATCGACTTCGCCTTCAAGCAGGGCAAGGTAGACGAGGTGATGGTGAAGGGACAGGCGAAGGGAACCTATTTCGGGGAGAAGCCGAACAAGGCCGGCAAGGACAGCGCCTCGGTCGGGGCCAAAGCGCCGTCCGCGAATGCCCCCATGGAAAAGGTCCCGCCGAAGGAGGCCGCTCTCAAGGAAGCCGTGCCAGCCGCCGTTCCACCTGTAAAGGCCGCGACCGCACCCGCCGTGCCGCCAACCGCGCCCCAAGCGACCTCGCCTTCGGGAACGCAACTTCATGCCGCACCGCCCGACAAACCCTGGAGGAAGAGATAGTGGAGATCAAGGCCGAATCTTTGGTCAAGGACTACAATGGTCGAAGGGTGGTGGATGGCGTGACCTTCCACGTGAACCAAGGCGAAGTAGTGGGCTTGCTCGGCCCCAACGGCGCGGGCAAGACCACGTCCTTCTATATGATAGTGGGCATGATCCGCGCCAACTCCGGCAGCATCTTCATCGGCGACGAGAACGTCTCCTCCATGCCCATGTACAAGCGCGCTCGCCGCGGCCTGGGCTATCTACCCCAGGAGACCTCGGTCTTCCGGAAGCTCACGGTGGAAGAGAATATCCTCGCCATCCTTCAGACGCGCAGGATGCCGCGCGCGGAACGGAAGCGCGAGACCGAGAGATTGATGGAGGAGTTCAAAATCGCGCACCTGCGCAAGCACAAGGCCTATACCTTGAGCGGCGGGGAGCGCCGCCGCCTGGAAATCGCCCGGGCCCTGACTACCCAGCCCAAGTTCCTACTCCTCGACGAACCCTTCGCCGGCATCGATCCCATCGCCGTCGAGGATATCCAATCGGTTATATTTAACCTCAGGGATAAAGGCATGGGAATCTTGATCACCGATCATAGCGTTCGGGAAACCCTGGCGACCACCAATCGCGCCTATATCATGTTCGAAGGCAAGGTCCTGGTGGAGGGCACGGCGGAACATTTGGCGCAGGACGAAGAAGCGCGCAGGATTTACCTCGGAAAATCCTTCTCTCTTGGGTAAGGGTGGAAGGATGATGACGGAAAGATGATGGCGGAAGCATGAATTTCGGACTCGATTTAAACCTGCATGTCGGGCTGGAGCAGAAGCTCTCGCCCCAGATGATCCAATCCCTCAAACTGCTGCAGATGAATTCCCTGGAGCTGGAAATGGTGGTGAAGCAGGAGCTGGAAACCAATCCGCTCCTGGAACCGGTCGAGGAAGGCGAGGAAATCCAGGACGCGAATCAATCGGAAAGCTCCGAGCCCTCCGGAGATTCCTCCAATGAAGCCAGCGCGACCGCGGAAGAAATACGCGGGGAGCAGACGGTGGAAAGCCCCGCCGGGGACGACTTCGAGGGCCCGACGGTGGCGGACCAGAGCGATCTCGATCGGGTGATTCCGGACGATCCCAAGGAAGCCAAGGAAATCGACTGGGAGAGTTATCTCGAAGAAGGATTCGATCTCGGCAATAAACGGACGGAAGAACTCGAGAGCCCGGACGAGCGTTTCGAAAAGGTCCCGGTCTATTCCAAAACCTTGCAGGATTATCTTCTGGCCCAACTGCAGGATCGCATGGTCGCGCCGCGCGTCTCCGCCTTGGTCGATTACCTGATCAACAGCCTCGACGAACGCGGCTACCTCGTCCCGGAAAACCTTTCCCAAGCCGATGATGGCGAGGAGGAAGACGAGGAGAGAGAGGGCAAGGAACGCAAGGAGCGTAAAAGCAAGGAGCCGGACGAAAAGGCCATCGCCGCCAAGGAGGCCTTGGAAAAGGCCGATGCCTTGGGCACCCAGGCGCGCGAGTTGCGCACCCAAGAGGGCGGCGGAATGGAGAAGAAGGCGCAGGCGGCGGATGAGGCCAATCCCTATATCCGCGAGATCCAATCCATCATCGACGGGTCGCTGGGTCTGGAGGCCGCCAGCCAGGACGTGCGGGAAGCCATCCACGTGCTGCAAGGCATGGACCCGGCCGGCATCGGCGCGCGCAACCTGCGTGAATGCCTACTTCTCCAGATCTACCGCTATGGCCGCGTGAGCCCGCTGGCGCGCCGCATCGTCGAGGAGGAATTCGACCTGCTGGAAAAGCTCAAGGTCGCCGCCATCGCCAAGAAGTTCGACGTGCCCCCGGATCAGATCCAATCGGCCATGAAGGAAATCGGTTCGCTGGAGCCGCATCCCGGCCGCCTGGTCAGCGCCACCGTCGCGAATCCCATTACTCCGGATCTCATCGTCGAAGATGTCGATGGCGAACTGGTCCTGATGCTCAACGATCGCACGGTGCCTTCCCTGAAGGTCTCGCGCGCCTATGCCGCCCTCCTGAAAAAAGGCAGCAAGGCCAGCACGGACGAGAAGAAATACGTGCGCGAGAAATTGAATTCCGCGACCTGGCTCATCCGCGCCATCGAGCAAAGGAAATCCACCATGCTCAAGGTGATGCAGGCCATCATCGAGAGCCAGCCGGATTTTTTCAAGATCGGACCCACTTATCTGCGTCCGCTCATCCTCCAGGATGTCGCCGATAAGATCGGCATGCATATCTCCACCGTCAGCCGCGTCACCAATGGCAAGTATGTCCAGACGAGCCATGGGATCTTCGAATTGAAGTACTTCTTCACCGCCGGCGTGACCCAGGCGGATGGCCGCGAAGTCTCGTCCGTGACCACCAAGGACGAGATCAAGAAGCTCATCGAATCCGAGGATTCGAAAAAGCCTTTGAGCGATCAGAAGATCGTGGAAATCCTGAAAGCCAAGGGTTTGGACGTCGCGCGCCGCACCGTGGCCAAGTATCGGGACCAGTTGGAAATCCTTCCGGCGCGGCTCCGGAAGCAATATTGAGCCTCTAACAAATCCCGTGCCGCTTGCCTTCCGTCCAATCGCCTGGGCTGGGGAGCGGCAGGAATTAACGCTTTCCTGTCCTTTTCCCACTCTTATCCCACACTCTGCCCATCCCAAGGCGCTCGGAAAACCGGTTCCATACGATTGTAAAAACGGGGGAAATAACGGCTTGACAAAGTCCGGGG
>DAINDC010000122.1:6307-13400 GCA_036732085.1 Fibrobacterota bacterium
CTCGCGGGTAAGATAACTTACATGCGCCCCTGGTTTCCCTTCGGGTCTGACAGTTTTTGCGGGGAAACCAACCACGGGACGTGTCGGGGACCTGCCCACCCAACCATGCAAAAACGGCACTTGAAGAGCTCACCCCCTAACGGGCCATTTATGTAAATTAATCATTGGGCGGCCACGGCCACCGGTCGATTCGGTTGCTCACCTTCAAAGGAGATCGAACATGAAGATCCAGATCACAGCACGGCACTTCCATGCCTCCCCCCAGCTTCATGCCAGCCTAAAGGAAAGTCTTAATCAAATTGAAAAGTTCAACGACTCCATTTCGGGAGCCCATGTCATCCTGGATGCGGAAAAAAGCGGGGTGCGACGCGCGGAAATCATCGTGAAGATCCTGGACAAGACCGTGTGCGCGCATGCGGAAGAAGACAATATGTACAAGGCCATCGAGGCCATGTTGGAGAAGGTCGAAAGACAACTGATCAAGGAAAAAGAAAAATTGAAGACCCACAAGTCCGTCCCTATGTCGGAACTTGTGACGGAGTAGGAGTATAGTCCAGATTGGCAGATAGCATCGAATTCAATCGACTCGAGATAAACCGAAAGAGATCCCTCCCAGTGAGGGATTTCTATTATCAGTTCAAGGACGAATTGTCCTTGAACATCAAGACCCCGGAATCCTCCCTCTGCACGGAGATCATCGAAGCGAACCTGCATCGCCCGGGCTTGGCCTTGGCCGGTTTTACCGGCGTCTACTCCTATCAACGCGTCCAAATAATCGGTACCACGGAATGGTCCTACTTGGAATCCGTTGGCGCGGAAAAGCGGAAAGAGATCTTCGGCCGGCTCCAGGATTACCGCTCGCCCCTTTGGGTCCTGACCCACAATGCCGGGCTTCATGAAGAACTCCTCCAGATGTGCCTCACCCAGAACGTCCCCATCATCACCACTTCGCGCGAGACTTTGGATTTCTGCACCGAGGTCCAGGATATCCTCGAGGACTGGTTCGCGCCCTATTGCTCCGTCCACGCTTCCTTGGTCGACGTCTATGGCGTGGGCATGCTCTACGTGGGGGAGAGCGGAGTGGGCAAGAGCGAATGCGTGTTGGATCTGGTCGAACGCGGCCACCGCCTGGTCGCGGACGATATCGTGCATCTCATCCGCAAGGGCCATTCCATCATCGGCAAGGGCAATAAGATCCTGGGCCACCATATGGAAATCCGCGGCATCGGCATCGTGGACGTGGGCAAGCTGTTCGGCATCCGGGCCATCCGCAATACCAAGAAGGTGGAAGTGGTGGTGGAGCTCCAGAAATGGCGCGACGGGGAAAATTACGAACGGACCGGCCTGGACCCGCTCAATACCGACGTCATCGGCGTGCCGGTTTCCAAGGTCATCATCCCCATCTCTCCGGGCAAGAATATCACCGTGATTTCCGAAGTCATCGCCATGAACATGCTGCTCAAGATGAACGGTATCGACGCGGCCAAGCTCTTCAACGAGAAGCTCATCGAGACGATGAAGAACAAGAGCCGGTTGAATTCCCTGACTCGCCTGTCCACGGAAGTTTACGAGTAATCCGGCGAGGTCTATTCTCGGTAAGGGGTTAGGCTTCCTTAGGCGTCCCGCCGAATCTTACGGTCGAAACTATCTATATTTGCGATAATATCGGAATATGGAGGCTCCCGTTGGTGCGGTTTCGCCCTTCCGGCAATAGGCTATGACGAACCGCAAAAACAATATCGTAGTAGGATTTTTCGTAATCCTCTCCCTATTCATTCTGCTTTTCGGAATTTACTACCTGAAGGAAACGGTTCCGGGCCAAAAATCGGACATCTATCACGTCCTTTTCAATCAGGTCTCCACTTTGCAGGAGGGCGATCCGGTCAAGGTGAATGGCGTGAAACTGGGCAAGGTCGATAAGATCGAACTGCAAGGCAGTCGCGTGCGCGTTACCCTGAAACTGGATCGCGGCATCAAGCTTCCGAAGGATTCGGAAGTCCGCATCCAGAATATCGGCCTTATGGGCGAGCGCCAGGTGGGCATCCTGATGGGCCGTTCGCAGGATTATTTCCCGACCGGGGCGGAATTGGAAGGCAAGCTCGATGCCGGCATCGCGGAGGCGATGGGCGTGGGCGGCGAGGTCTTCGTGGAATCGGAAGCGCTGGTGCGATCGCTGCGGGCCGTCATGGACAGCACGGTGGGCAAGCCCGAGTTCGTGGCCAGCTTCAACAACGTGGTCAAGCAGACCGATGATCTGAGCCATCGGCTCAATGCCTTCCTGAGCGATGTCGACCCCAAGGTCAAGCGCAGCCTCAACAACCTTGAAGACGCCAGCTCGCGCGTGCATATCCTGCTTCGCGATCAGGAGGTGCCGGTCAAGAACATCATCCAGAACGGGCAGGAGGTTTCCACCAAGTTGCGCGAAGTGGTGGACAAGGCCGATAAGGTGGCGGACGAGATGAACCGGCTGCTCGTCAAGGTGAACTCGAACAATAGCACCTTGGGCGCCATGCTGAACGATTCGACCTTCTTCGTGGAGCTCCGGTCCACCGTGAAAAGCGCGGACTCCCTCTTCCGCCATATCGAGAAAAAGGGCCTGGACGTCAACGTGAATCTTTTCTGAAAGCCTTTCCATGATCCAGCTTCATTGGGCCATCCATAACCATCAGCCGGTGGGCAATTTCGATTTCATTTTCGAGCGCGCCTACCAGCAGGCCTACAAGCCTTATTTGGATGTCCTGTCCGCCCATCCCCGCATCCGCATGAGCATGCATTTCTCCGGCATCCTGCTGGATTGGCTGGAAGGGCATCGCCCCGAATATATCCGTAGCCTGCGCTCCTTGGTGGAACGCGGCCAGGTCGAGATCCTGGGCGGCGGTTTCTACGAGCCCATCCTGCCCGTCATCTCCGATGCCGACAAGGTAGGCCAGCTGCGGAAACTTCAGGACACGGTCCGCCGTCTCTTCGGGGTTACCCCCAAGGGTATCTGGCTCGCGGAACGGGTCTGGGAACCGACCTTGGTCAAGCCCATCGCGGAGGCCGGGCTGGAGTTCGTGATCCTGGACGGCAGCCATTTCAAGATGGTGGGCAAGACCGATACGGATATGGACGGCTATTTCCTCTCGGAGGATCAGGGGCATACCCTGAAGCTCTTCCCGATCCACGACGTGATCCGCGATTATATCCCGTTCCGTCCCGTCGACGAGGTGATTGACGCCCTGCTGGCCCTGGATGCGCCGGGAATCCGCGTTGACCAAGGAGACCTGCAAGTGGTTTTCGGCGACGACGGGGAGAAGTTCGGCGACTGGCCGGGCACCCACCACACCGTCTATACGGATCGCTGGCTGCACCGCTTCTTCGAACGCGCCGAAGGCATGGCGGACAGGCTGCGCATCCTTCCCCTCGACGCCGGCCTCAAGCCGGAGAAGAACCTGGGGCTCGTCTACCTGCCGCCCGCATCCTACCAGGAGATGATGATCTGGGCCCAGGACGCCCATGACATCCCGAAATTCCGCAAGGCCCAGAAGTGCCTGATCGAATCGGAGGGGCCGGAGGCTTCCAAGTTCCTGAGGGGCACCTTCTGGCGCAACTTCTTCAACAAGTACGCGGAGAGCAACCAGATCCACAAGCAAGGCATCCGCCTTTCGCGCATCTGGGATCGCCTGCAGACAGCCCTGCCCGCCAAGGTCCGCGCCGAGGCGCAGGATCATATCTGGCAGGCGCAATGCAACTGCGGCTATTGGCACGGGGTCTTCGGAGGGCTTTACCTGCCGCACCTGCGCTTCGCCCTCTATCGCAATCTCATTCAGGCCCAGCGGCTCCTGGACGCGGGCCTGTTCGCCTCGCGCGAAGAACCCCTGTGGGAAATCCACGACTGGAATTGCGACGGCAAGCCCGAGTACACCCTCAATTCCCATGAGGTCTATCTCAGCCTGACCCATAACGGGGAAATCGATCAGTTCTGGCTCAAGGATACCGGCATCAACCTCTCTGATACTTTGACGCGCCGGTTCGAGGCCTACCACGAATTGGTGGGCGGCAAGGCCGAAGCCGGCACCAAGCTCGAGAATTCCCTGGGCGAGAAGGAGGCCAACCTCCGCGGCTACCTGATTTACGATCGCAAGCTGCGTCGTTCCCTCGCCGATGTCTTCCTTGCACCTGGAACCGAATTCCCGGAATATGCGGAACAGAAATACGCAAGCGCCTTCCGGTTCGAGGCCAAGGAGGTGACCTTGGAGCGCCACGATGGGGAGACCCAGGTGCGCTTTCTGGGAATCGCCCGCGGAGAGGAAGGTCATCCGTCCTTGCGGGTCGAGAAATGCCTCATCCTCAAGAAGGAATCGCCGGACCTGCGGGTGGAATGGCGCTTCGCCAATATCGCGACGGGCGGCGCTTCCAAGGCCGCGGACGGCGGTCCCGGCATCGCGGCGTTCCGGTTCGGATGCGAGGCCCTGTTCTGCCTGTTGGCGGGCAATGCTCCGGATCGGCATATCAGCTGGGACGGAGCGCATCCGGCCCGGGACATCCTGGCCTCCCGCGGCGAGATGGGCGGCGCGCGTACCGTGGTCATCGCGGACGAATGGCTCAAGCTCCGGACCGAAACCCGCTTTCCGGACGCTTCCGCCGTCTGGCGCGATGCGATTGAAACCGTCAGCCAGAGCGAAGGCGGGTACGAGAGAGTTTATCAGGGCACGGTCCTGATTCCGATATGGGACTTCCGGCTGGCGCCCGGCGCCGAAGGCACGGCCTCCATGTCCATCCAATTCCAAGAAGGGGCGTAAACGCCATGATCACCAAAGAACTCACCGTCATCAACGACTCCGGGATCCACGCCCGGCCGGCCGCTCTGATCGTGGAAACCGCCACGAAGTTCCGGAGCAATGTCATCTTCATCAAGGACGGCATGCGGGCCAATGCCAAGAGCATCATGAATATCATGTTGCTGGCGGCGGAGCCGGGCGCGATCATCATGGTGGAGACCGAAGGGCCGGATGAAACCGATGCGCTCGGGGCCATCGAAGAACTTTTCCTTTCCCGGTTCAAATACGACTGAGCAGACAGATGCCCAATCTCAAACCCAAGCGCATGGTGCTGCAGGGCGTTCCCGCCTCGCCGGGTTTCGCCATCGGTCCCGCCTTCCTGCTCCATCCCGAGGATCGGGTGGTCAAGAAGCGCGTGATCCCGCCGGAGAAGGCCGAACAGGAAGTGGCCCGGTTGAAGCGCGCCCTGGAAAAGGCCCATAAGGAGATCCTGGCCATCAAGACCCGCATCAGCGGCGACGTGGGAGAGTACGAGGCCCGCATCTTCGACACCCATATGATGATGCTCCAGGACGTCGAGATCCTGGACGCCGTTTTCAAGGACATCCGCGAGAACCTCTTCAATGCCGAGTATGCGTATAGCGCGCGCATCAATTCCCTGGCGGAACGCTTCGAGACCATGTCTGGAGGATTCCTCAAGGATCATATGAGCGATTTGCGCGACGTGGCCACGCGCGTCATCGACATCCTCATGCTCAGCGAGAACAACCTCTCCTATCTTGACGTGCCGGAGCCCGTCATCGTCATGAGCCGCAACCTGACGCCATCGGTGCTGTCCCAATTCAATCGCAAGAACACTTTGGGCCTGACCACGGAGGTGGGGGGCAAGACCTCGCACGTGTCCATCCTGGCCCGCTCGCTCGAGATCCCTTCCGTATCCGGCATCTCCCTCGCCGGTATCGATATCGAGCCCGGCCAGACCGTGATCCTGGACGGCACGGCGGGCTTCGTGATCCTGAATCCCTCCTTGCGCGACATCAAGGAATACGAGATCAAGAAGGCCGCCTTCTTCGCCATGGAGCGCGAGCTTTCGACCCTGCGCGACCTGGAACCGGTGACCACGGACGGGAAATATATCGAGCTGTCCGCCAATATCGAGCTGCCCATCGAGGTGGAAAGCGTGCTCCAGTACGGTGCGGATTCGGTGGGATTGTACCGCTCCGAATTCCTGTTCCTGACCCGCGAGGACATGCCAAGCGAAGAAGAGCAGTACCAGGCCTACAAATACATCGGCGAGCGCATGAGCCCCAGGGCCGTGACCATCCGGACCATGGACGCCGGCGGCGACAAATTGGTGCCCGCGCTCAAGATGGCCGGGGAGCTCAATCCCTATATGGGCTGGCGCTCGATCCGGGTTTGTTTGGACAACCGCCCCATCTTCAAGACCCAGTTGCGCGCGGTCCTGCGCGCGACGGCCTACAGTAATATCCGCCTGATGTTCCCGATGATTTCCAACCTGTGGGAAATCCGGGAGACGAAGAAAATCCTGGCGGAGGTGCGCGAGGAATTGGACAAGGACGGCATTCCCTACAATACCCAGTTGGAGATCGGTTGCATGGTGGAGGTGCCGTCCGCCGTGGTCATGGCCGAGGAGCTGGCCCGCGAAGTGGACTTCTTCAGCATCGGCACCAATGACCTGATCCAATTCACGCTCGCGGTGGACCGGGCCAATGAACGGATCGCGGAACTGTTCGAGCCCAATTCCCCCGCGGTCTGGCGCCAGATCAAGACGGTCATAGAGGTGGCGCGCAGGCATGGCATCCAGGTCTGCGTCTGCGGCGAGATGGCTGGCGATCCGCTGGCCGCCATCGTCCTCATCGGCATGGGCATCGACGAACTGTCCATGGGCCCGGGCGTGCTGCTCGAGATGAAGAAGCTCATCCGATCGATCTCCTTCGAGGAGGCGCGCATCTGCAGCGAAGAGGTGATCCGTTTCACCACCGCGAATGAGATCAACGACTATCTGCACGATCGTTACGGCGCCAGGCTGCTGGATCTCGGCATTACCAAATTCCCAGGCAAGCGGCCCTCGCCTTTCTAGCCCCTGCTAGAGGGTGTTACGTACAATTTTCGCTACTGCGGCCGGCTGCAGAGCCACTGGGCTGCGTTCACGTTCCAGAGTCTGTACCTGTTCTCAAATGTGTTTATCGCATTTTCGCACCCTCAGACCCATCGGCGTACCCTCCAGGTACGCTCTCAGGGCCTTCGGGTCCTGCGGCCTGGCCCAGTGGCTCTTCGCACCAGGTCCACGCTTCGGGGAACTGCGGCCTCGC
>DAINDC010000123.1:0-3774 GCA_036732085.1 Fibrobacterota bacterium
CGCCGGGCCACGAGCACCTGTCCCAGCGAGTTGTTGATCTTATGCGCGCCGGTATGATTGAGGTCTTCGCGCTTCAGGTAGATTTTCGCCCCGCCGCAATGCTTGGTCAGCCGCTCCGCGAAGTACAAGGGAGAAGGTCGGCCGACGAAATCCTTGAGATGCCCATCGAGCTCGGCGAGAAAGCTTTTATCCGTCCGCAAGGCCAGATAATGCGACTCCAGTTCCTCGAGTGCGGGCATGAGGACTTCCGGGGCGAATTTTCCGCCGAATTGGCCGAATCGGCCCCATTGATCGGGATATTGTGAGGGATTCATTTTGCTTCCGTGCTTGCGCTCAAAGGTAGTTTTTCCGGACTTTTTTGGCTTTTACGGAAGCCCCCGGAGAGGTGCGGAGGGAATCGGATTCAATCATAAATTTTATTGATTTTACTAAATATATTTTGGAGGTGTCGATCTCCATCAAATGTCCAATAATACCCAATTAATCACCAATAAACTCCCAATTAACCCCCTTTAGAATCGGCGATAATTTCAGGAAATAAAAATTACATACTAAACAAAAATAAGGCACGAACCGCAGAAATAGCCTACATCGGCCCATAGTCGATCGGTCAGGCCTGATCGAACGGGGCCAACGTTCCATTTCCAGATTCTTTTAGTGGGGAAATCTACATCGTCATTTTCACGATCGAATACAGTTGCGAGGCCATGCTTGGCCACCTGACCTTCGGGGTCGTCCTCAACCTTGTCGGAGCCCACGAGCGCAGTGTGATCGCCGAACCTGCCCGGTTTCCCTTCGCAGAGAGGGGCGAGGTTGGGCGCGTCCGGTTTGGACGGTAGCGTGCAGGCCACCTTGATTCCAGCGGGCTGGAAGACCCTTTTCCCGCCGTCCCGCCTGGAAACCGGCACGTTCCGGTACCATTGGCGCTCCCCCCCTGGGTTCCGCGCAAGGCCTGCTCATCAGCGCGCCCGAGTAGGAGAATCCCGGCCATGCCGCCGGATGTTCATAGGGGGTAACCCCCAAAAGACCGGTCTTCTTTCCCAGCGCTGGGAAGCCCGGTTTTCCCGCACGATATCGGTACACAGATTTCCGCCGACTAGGTATCTTTTTGGGCGTGCACGAGGTTGGTGAAGTAAACACTTAAAAAATCGCGGGAATATCCTATGCTGGCTACCCAGGTTCGTCAGAAAGACGCCCTCTTCTATTTCGCCGCCGTTCCGGCGAAAGCCCTGTTGGAGAAGGTGCGCTTCAGCACCCGCTTCTATGACGAGGGGACCCCTATCGCCGCGGAGGCTCCCAAGGCCGAGGATGATATCGCGCGATTCATCTCCAAGATAGAGCATTCGGACAAGGCTTTCCAGCGCATCATGGCCCGCGAGAAGATCCGCGCCATCCGTAACTTCTACGAGACCGCCAGCACCCAGCCCCCCATTCCCGGGACCGTCCTCCTCTTCACGCCCGAAAAGCTCCGGTTCCGCCCCCTGGGCGAGCAGGAAAGCGTCGGCAACCTCCAGGAGCCGGAAGACAAGTACTTGATCATCGACGGCCAGCACCGACTCGCCGCCCTGCATTTCTATTTCCGCGAGCGCCCGGCCGAAGCCGGAACCATCAACGTGCCTTGCATCATCTTTGACGGCCGCAGCGAGGACTTCGCCACCGAGATGTTCGTCATCATCAACTCCACGCCCACCCGTATCAACAAGAGCCATCTGGTCGATCTCTATGAGAAGGTCTCGTTCGCCTCGCCCGACAAGCGCTGCTGCGCCCGCGTGGTGGAAAGCCTATACGGCAAGGACGATAGCCCGCTCCAATACCGGATCAACCGCCTGGGCGGCAAGAGCAAGGCCGAAAAGTGGATCCTGCAGGCGGAACTCTTCAACGAGGTCAACCGCTGGGTCAAATCGGAATGGGACTTCAAGGAAGACCTGTCGCCGATGCATCAGGCCGAATACTATTACGAGCTCATCCGGGATTTCCTCAAGGCCAGCGCCAATGTCTGGGGCGAAACCTGGGGCAACGGGAACTATATGGTCACCAAGCCCGTGACGATCAAAGCCTTGATCCGCGTCTGCGCGGACTTCGCCGAGAAGGATTCCGATCCCAATGGCCGCGTGAAACGATGGGTGGACCGGCTGCAACCCTGGGCCGAACTCAAACGCGCGTTCAAGTCCGAAGGCTTCTACGAACGCTTCCCGGCCAAGGGCCAGGTGGAGCGTGTCGGCAGGGTCTACAAGGATCTGGCCAAGGCGATCAGCCTCTAGATTAATTGCCGGCCCTCATCGTTTAAGGTGATGGCCTGACACTAATCTCTAGCCTCTACCCGAGTTTCAGTGGTCCGGTCGGAGGCATGGCGCCGGCCGGCGCATCGAGGTTGCCAAGCGTCAGCCGCCGATGGAACAGCTCGAAAGCCAAATCGTAGCAGATATCCGCCAAAGCCGCATCGTACCGGGGACCCTCGTCCCGGATGAAAGCATGCTGCGCGTTGAACTCATGCCAGGTGAAGTTCACGCCCGCCTGGGTCATGGTCTTGTAGATCAGATCGCGGCCTTCCTGCGGGACATGCGGATCCTGCTTGCCATAGATCATGAGAATCTCGCCCTTGAGTTCCGGAATCCGATCGAGCGAATCGTCATGGAGGCCTTTTCCCAGGCTGCGCTTGTGGATGTCGGTCGCGTATAGGCAGACGCCGGCCAGGATTTCCGGGTTCATGGCGCAACGGAAACTCAGGTGCCCGCCCAGGCAGATGCCGATGGAGCCGAGCCTTCCCGTGCAGGAGGGCAGGGATTTCAGATGGGCGATGACGGTGCGGGCGTCGGCATCGTAGGCGGCCAGATCCTTTTCGATCTTATAACGATTGCCTTTGTCCGTGCCTTCCTTGTCATACGCCAAGGCGCAACCGGCGGGCTCGAATTCATGGTACACCTCGGGCGCGGCCACCACGAAGCCTTGGGCAGCCAGCCTGCGGGCCGTGCGTTGGATGGGACCCGTAACCTGGAAGATCTCGGAAAAGAGGACCAGGCCCGGGAAAGGCCCACCGGCGGCGGGAAAAAACCTATGTATGCGCATGGAACCGCTCGGGGTTCCCACATCCGCGACGTCTTCTTTGATGAGCATTTCCGAGTACCCCCGTCGGCCCGAATTTTATCGGCCGACAAAAAAATGAATAAAAGAATGAATTAGTGAATTAAGGCATGAGTGAATAAGTGCAAGTTTGCGAATTGCAAAGTTAAATGTAGTTGGAATAGACCTCTTGAACCTTGGGGGCGCGGATCAAATATCTGCCGTTTCGGTACTTAGAGTAACTTCTATGGATCGGACCCGATCATCGAATTGCTTGCGCGGAATGGCAAAAGCCTTTCATTTCGATTCTATACAAGGGATGAATTGATTAAATTTGACTCTTGAATTGTTTCTCCCCCCGTGAAAGGTGAAAGCATGAAGAAGATTGTTGCCTGGATTATTCCGATGGGATTGTTGGTCGGTTCTGCCTTGGCTGCTCCTGGCCTCAAGGGCGATGGAAAATACGGGACGGCGGGCTGCGGCCTGGGCTCCCTGGTGCTGGGAACTCAGAAGGGCCCGATCCAAATCCTGGCGGCCACCCTCAACGGAAGCTTCGGATCCCAGCTCTTCGGCATCACCTCCGGAACCTCGAATTGCGCCGAGGATGGCGTGGCCATGGTGGACAAGGAGAAAGAGTATTTCGCGACCGCTAATTTCGAGTCGCTGATGCAGGAAATGGCCCAGGGCAAGGGTGAAAACCTCGTCGCCATGGCC
>DAINDC010000123.1:3784-10413 GCA_036732085.1 Fibrobacterota bacterium
CCTCTATGGTTGCCGGTCGGACGCCTTCGCGACTTCCATGAAGAGCAACTATGGGAAGATCTTCCCCACCCGGGAAACGGATTCCGAAGCCATGCTCGCCAACGTGCAGGAAGTGGTCGGAACCGATTCCGGCTTGCAGGGCGCCTGTAAAGACGTGAACTAAAAATCCTGGTCCTTTTCAAAATCAAGTTCAGGGAAAAGCTCCGTTCCATACGGGGCTTTTTCCGTTTTGGCCTGCCTGGTTTCGACTTCCCATGCCTCCCATCTATCGGCTGGGCGATGCTTTTGGCTGCTTTCGCCTTCCCGCCCCACGGTAACGCAGCGGTTCCGACCGATCCCGCCGAGCGTTTGATCCAAGAGGCGGTCGCCAAGAAATTATACCAGGATCCCTGGTGGCTCCACCTCCTGCATTACCATCGTCATTGGGGACGACTGATGAGCGACGTGGATGGGGGTTATTTCTTCCTCTCCCCGCGCGGCAAGACCGACAGCCGTGCCGAGATGGAGGCCACCTTGCGGGCCTTGTTGTCGGAGAACGATCTGTCCCCGCCCCTGGAAAAGGGTCTGGAGGCGGCGTCCATGCATCCTCTCTGCAAGTTCCGGGCACGCCTGCGTTACCTGCAGTCCCATCTCGATTTCCCCGATTCCCTGCTTCCGGACGTGGATTGCAGCCGTTACCATACCTGGCATGACGCCCTGCGGCCGACCGGCGTCACCCTGATATTCGCCTCCAGCTATCTCAATAATCCGGCCTCCATGTTCGGGCATACCTTCCTCCGCCTCAATACCTATGGGGGCGGGAGCGAAAGGGCCCTACTCAACTACGGCATTACCTATGCGGCCAATGTGCCCGATGACGACCATGCTTCCTTCATCTACAAGGGGATCTTCGGATCCTACCGCGGTTCCTACGGAATAGTGCCGTACTTCGTATCCTTGCAGAAGTACTCGCACCTGGAAAGCCGGGATATCTGGGAATACGACCTCAATATCGACAGCCTCCAAATCGAATACCTGGTGGAGCATGTCTGGGAGGTCGGGGCCTGCTGGATGGACTATTACTTCTTCGACGAGAACTGTTCGTCCAATATGTTCACCCTTCTGGACGCGGCCCTGCCCGACGCGAACCTGGCGGCGGCCCTGGATCCTACGGCCATCGTCCCGTCTGAAACCGTGAAGCTCCTCCGGGCCAAGACCACCTTGGTCAAGGAGGTGAGATGGCGGCCCTCGCTTCTCACCAGCTTCCGCCTGAAGACAGGGGCCATGGGAACCCGGGAGCGCGAATACCTGCGGAACCTGATCCTGCGGGATTCCGCCCGGGCCGGAGCGCCTCCCGCTTTCTCCGGAGACACGCTCGCCGCGCTCATGGACGTGGCGCTCGACTATGTGCAATACCGGAAACGGCGGGATGAGAAATCGCCCGGCGTGGTATCTGCATGGGGAATCCAGCAACGCCGACTGCTGATGGCCCGCGCCGCCTTGCCTTCCTCGGTCCCATCGTCCCCACCCTCTCAGCCAGGCGTGACTTACCCGGTACGCCGTGACCGACAAGTTACCCCTCCGGAAGAGGGCCATGCCGCCCATGCCCTGCGGGTCTCCTCGGGCGTATCCGGGTATCGGCCCTTCACCGAGTTGGGCCTCCGCTTCGCCTACCACGACCTGAACGCCGCCGAGCCGGGTTTCCTCCCCGGCAGCCAGATCGAGGCTTTCAAATTGCGGCTGAGGGCTTATGCCTTTTGCAACGAGGGCGACGAGCGCGACGAGGCTTGCGACCGCGGCATCCAAAAGCTGGAAGTGACATCGGCGGACCTGCTGAATCTGCTCTCGATCACTCCGGTCGACTTCATCCGCATGCCTTGGTCCTGGGCGGCCCGCATCGGTTATGAGACGCGCGCGGCAGGGGCCAGGCATGGCGGCGGGGCCTTCACGGCCGAAGGCGGTATGGGCTTGTCGGCCGCTTGGGGCGGGACGGCGCATGCCTTGGTCTTCGCCCTCGCGGAAGGCAAGCTGCGCGGTCCCAAGCCGGATGCCTGGGATGCGAGCGCCGGGCCGCAGATGCGCGCGGGGTTGCGCATCGGACTGGGGAATGCTTTCTCGTTGCTCCTGGAAAACCGTTTGTTCCTTCCCATTATCGGGCGGCTGGGCCTGGAAAGGGATTTCACCTTGGAAGGCAGCCTTCCCATCGGCAGGAATTCGGATCTGCGCGCGGCCTTGGCCAGGCTGGACGGGGTAGGGGAGGCTTCAGGGGCATGGAACCTTTATTTCTGAAGGCCTCCAGGGCGGTTCGATATTCCTGGCTCGTCCTGTCGGGATGCCTTACGTTTTGTCTATTGGGCTGCCTTGCGTGTTACCTTACCGGTTGCAACTCCTTCTTCTATTTCCCCACGCATGAGAACTATGCCTCGCCCGAGCGGCTCGGGATCACCTATACCGATCATTACTTCGCCACGCCCAGCGGCATCCGCCTGCACGGGCAGGTCCTGAACCATCGTTCCGATACGCCCTATCGGGGGCTCTTCGTGCTCTTCCATGGCAACGCCCAGAACCTCACTTCCCATTGGCTGGAACTCGCCTGGGTCCTCAACCGCGGGTACGATCTTTTCATCTTCGACTATCCGGGATATGGAAAATCCCAGGGAGAGGCCGACCGCCGCGGCACCGTGGAAGCCGGCGCGGCAGCCTTACGACTGGTTTCCGACAGCCTGCGGACGCCCGAGGGAGCTCTTGTCCTGGTCGGGTCCTCGCTGGGAGGCGCCATCCTCATGCGCTGCTTCCCCGAATGGCAGGGTCGGTCGGCGGCGGATCTGGTGATCGCCGAATCCACCTTTCCCTCCTATCGTGAAGTGGCCCGCAGCTCCTTGGCCAAGCATTGGATCACCTGGCCACTGCAACCCCTCACCTATCTCCTGATCTCGGAAACGGAATCACCCAGGAAATGGATTCCGCTCATCACCCCCACGCCCTTCCTGGCCACGGCATGCCAGGAGGATGCCGTCGTCAGTTCCAGGTTCGCGGAGGAAATCTATGGTTCGGCCGGGCCACCCAAGTGGCATTGGGCTTGGGAAGCCTGCGGGCATATCCAATCGTTCCGATCCAAACTGGCCCAGGACAGGCTTATGGGGCTGGTGGACAGCTTGTATCTTTCCCATGAGGCGAACCATGCGCATTGATCGTTTCCTGATTCTGCTTACTCCGTTTTTTCTGATCGCCTGTGCGGGCTCGTCCCCGCCCAAATCGGAGCGCGAAAGGATCCAGGCGCCGGATGGGAAATGGGTGGAGCCGCGCATCCTGCGGCATTTCAGCCGGAGACCGGTGGAGGTTTATTATGTGTATCGGGATACTTCCGGGAACTTCGTACGGCATGGATCCGACATCCACTACTTCCTGGACGGCCAGGTGAAATTCGAGGAGCACTACAAGGACGGCGCCCTGGACAGCGTCTCCGAGTTCTGGTATCCGAACGGCAGCAAGGAAGGCGAGCTTCCTTATAAGCATGGGAAGCCCGATGGCAAGGCCACCACCTGGTTCCCGGATGGCCGGAAGCGGAGCGAGAAGATTTGGATCGACGGGCAGTTGGATGGGCTGGCCACGGAATGGGATGAAAAAGGGGAAAAGAAAAAAGAAGTGCTCTGGAGGGGGAATAAGATGGTGAAGGGGGAATGAAGTAGTAATGAAGGGCTAATAAAGTGGAAAAGGGCTCCCTGTCACGAGGACGACCAGGAAGCCCTTTCCTCCGCTTAGATCGTCGTACCGCGTCTTCCCGTGAGGAACGAAATCAGCGCCAGCACCAGGAATACGAAGAACAGGATCTTAGCGATGCCAGCCGCGGTTCCGGCGATTCCCCCGAAACCCAGGACAGCAGCGACTAAAGCGATGATGAGGAATAGGACAGCGGCATTGAGCATTTTCAACCACCTTTCAGATGTTTGGTTAAGTTGAAGATATTTTCTGGACGTGGCCGGGCAATGGAAATATTCGGGCGCCTTCCGTAGCGCTTTTGAAGGCCTTCTGTCGGATCCATTAACAGGATCGCAATATCCACTCCGCGAGGGCCTGGGATTCCGCAGCCTGGATGCGCATCAGCATTTCCTCTTCTCCACCGGGCTTCCCGGCTTGGCGCTTGACCGCGGAGACGAAGGCCGTGGGCGACCAATCGGGCGATAGGAATTTTCCGGGCATGGGGTTCGCACTTCCGGGCGCGGATTCTGCGGCCGCCGCTTCCGCGCTTGCGTAAAACGGTTCGACGAAACAGGCCCCGATCAGGGCGTAACTGGGATGTTTCCCCGCGCCCGAAAACCAATAATTCGCATTCGCGTAATCCCCCTCGCGCCTGTGGCCGATGGCATGCAGCAGATCGAAATCGGGGCGGCCTTCCCGGGCCTGGGCCAGCTCGTGGGCTTCCTCCCATCGATCATGCCAGAGCAGGGCCGCTCCTTCCAGCAGGATTCGCCGTTCCGGAGCCGGCGCCCGCGGCAGGGAGGGATGTTCGGCGATGGCCGCGACGGCCCGTAGGACCGCGGCGGCGGACAGGGTCTCCGGCCGCGCCTGGAATCCTAAAGAGGGGAGGCCGGCGGTGAATAGGGAATGGATGAGTTCGGAATGGGTCATATTTCCTTCTTCTGCGGCGGCGGCTGGGAAGGAAATATAGCCATACCCGATCCGGTAACGTCGCCCCGGCGGCATCTTCCGGTTATGGACACCTTGCCGCGTGGCGTCCGAATGAAGTCTATATCCTCTCGGGCGTGGATGGGCCGGCCTCGGCCATCAAGGCCCGCAAAGCCGCCTCCGGATTCAAGGAGGTCATGGGATTATGCGTGGTGCATGATACGATTTTCCTGGTCTATAAGGATAGCCTGTATTTCTTGTCCGACAAGGACGGGGACGGTCTGCCGGAAACGAAAAAGTCCATCGGCGCAATCCCTTTCTCGGGGTCGTTCCATGAATGGTCCTTCGGCCTGGTCTATAAGGACGATCTAAGGACGATCGTTTCTATACCGCGCTTTCGGTTGCGGCCAAGCAGACCCTGAACACCTTGGTACCGCAGAAGGATTCGCGCCGGGGATCGGTCATCTCCCTGACGCGCGCTTCCAAGTTCCTCCACGTGATCCAGGGCAAGACCTACGGGCATAAAATAGAGCCGGCAGGGGAGTTCGATCAAGGCTACCCGATGCCGCCCGCGGTCTGGCTCCCGTATGGATCGGTCACCAAATCGCCCACCCAGCCGGTCTATATGGCGACGGGAAATTATGCGGGCCAATTCTTCTATGGCGACATCGCTTTCGGCGCGGTCCGGCGCGTCTTCCTGGAAAAGGTGGGCGGCGAATACCAGGGCTGCGTGCTGCGCTTCTCGGGCGGGTTCGAGGCGGGGGTACACCGGATGCTCGCCGGTACCGACGGCTCGCTCTATCTGGGAGGCCTGGGCAACGGGGATATCCAGAATTGGGGATGGCACGGGAAGCTCACGGGGCTGCAGCGCCTCAAGCCGAACGGGAAAGCGGTCTTCGAGATCGCGTCCGTGCGCGCGCGCAAGGGCGGATTCGAGGTAACCTACACGTCACCTCCGGGCCACGAGGCCCTGGCCCCCTCGCATTATACCGGGAAACAGTGGTGGTACGAGCCCACCGCAGGCTACGGCGGGCCGGAGATGAACCTCACCGCCGTCCCGGTGAAATCCGCGCGCGCTTCCAAGGATGGCCGCCGCGTTTTCCTGGAAATGGAGGGTCTGCATCCGCAGCAGGTGGTCCACGTGCATCTCCAGGGCATCCGTTCCGCGGAGGGCAAGGATCTGTGGACCAAGGATTTCTGGTACACGCTGAATGCGTTGGGCACCGAGGATTTCCAACCTTGAAAAGCCTATAACGGGTCGAGATCCGCGTTTTCAGCCTTGCCCTGCGACTCTTTGCAGGGCCCTGCAATCGGCCCTAATCCTCAATATTGCTAACATTATTACTTTTTTCCGGTTATAATTTTTATTAGTTTTCGAATCGTATACTAACTACTCTTTCCCATCCTTCCGGAAAATGGAAAGTGTCAAACCCCAGAAAAGGAAACGCCATTGGCTACTAAGACCAGGAAAAAAGGCAATACGGGCAAGCGCTATTCCGATGTCCAGAAGGAAAAGATCCTCAATTTCGTCTCCAAGGCGGGACGCGGCGGAATATCGGCGGCGGGTAAGAAGTTCGGAGTCTCCTACATCGCCCTGCGCCGTTGGATGAACGGCACCGGCATGGAAGGCGGCCGCAAGGCCGGGCGTCCCCCCAAGGCGAAGGGCTTGGACGGCCGCAAGATCGAGAGCGTGCACTCCGCCTTGGCCGCGGTCAAGGACATGAAGAAGCAGTTGACGGTTTTGGCGAAGACGCTGAAGCAGCTAAGCCGCTGAATCGAGGGGCCGGTGACGCGCAGGCCACGGTCCCTGCGCGCCCCGCATCGGCTCCGCAAGCCCTTCATCTTCCCGCGAGGAAGGCCTCTTCCGGCCAACGCGGAGGGGTGATGGAGGCATTCGCAGGATTGGCGTATTCCCGGTAGAGGTGATTGGCCAAGGTGAATCGGAACCAGCCCGTATTGCCGGGACTGAATCCCTCGGCGCTCACCACCGGCATTTCCTGCGTCACCGAGACGGTAGACCCGGG
>DAINDC010000123.1:10423-13225 GCA_036732085.1 Fibrobacterota bacterium
GCTCAAGTCGCCGGTGCCGCCGCCGCGTAAGGCGCCGGAGCGGCGGGCGCCGAAACGGCGGGCGCTGAAACGCCGACTGCCGAACCAGCGGGCGTCGAACCGGTCCCAGGCGCGCCTGTTACCGTGAACTTTCCCCAATCCTTTTTGCGGGTCAGGTAGTATTGGACCTTGCCGTCGCCTTTGCGGATCCCGGCGGTCCCTAGCTCGCTGCCGATCTCCTTCTCCAGATTCTCGCAGATGGGGAAGAAATCCCCCGAGCTCTTTTGCGACAGATCCAACCTGATCCCCCATAGCTCGCCCTGGGCGTTGAATTGCAGCCGAACGCGCGATTCAGTCGGATGCCGATCGGCGAAGGCCACCAGGCGCGCGCCCAGTTCGTCCTTCCCCGCGCGGATGTCCTGCGCTTGCAGCAGGGACAGGTTGGCGCGGCATTCCTTGACCGACATGCCCCAATAGAAACCCAGCAGGCCGACGGGCACGCGCACCTGGTCCGCGCCCAGAAGTTCGAGCAGCTCCTTCGCCTTGGAATCGAAGGCCACCGTTCCCTCCTTGAATTCCTTGGAAGACAGCAGGGCGCCTTCCGGCGTCCAGGAGCGGTACGCTCCGTTAAGCCGGCCATCATGGAAATTCGCCTGCTCCTGAAGCCCGCCGCGGCGGTACCAGACGTGGCTGGGCCCATCCTTGCGGCCTTCGTGGAAGCCGCAATGAAGGCGTAATCTGCCCGCCGGATACCATTGATAGAAGTCCCCTTCGAGCCGGCCCGCAGCATAGCGCGCCGCATACAGTTTCGCGCCATCCGGATACCAGGCCGCCTCGGACCCTTCGCGCCGTCCTTCGCGGTATTCCCCGTGCAGCCTGAGTTTCCCGTTGGGGTACCATTCCTGATACTCCCCGTCCTGCTTGCCCAGCGTGAAACGGGATTTCGATTTGGGCTTCCCGTCCGGGAACCATTCCTGCGCGACGCCGTCCTTCTCGCCATGCGCGTATGCGGCGGCCCATAAAGGCTTGCCTCCCCGCGACCACGTGCGCCAGTTCCCCACGGGGATGTCGCGCGCATAGGCGCCCTCCATCCACGGCTTCCCGTCCGGATACCACGCCTTGACTGGGCCTTGCAGATGCCCTGCCTGATAATAGCGTGTCGATAGGGGTTTGCCGTCCGCATAGGCGAGATTGCAAAGCCCGTTTTTGGCCGGGGCGACACGGTCGTTCCCATCGGTCCAGGCGCAGGTTTCCGTCGCCGCCACCGAATCCCCATCCGGACCCAGGGCTTTTATCGGAACCGATTTCACATGGAAAGAGCGGTCCATGACGGTACGGCCGGAAACGTCGAAGCGTTTTTCCTTGACCAGGAAATCCTCGCGGTATTTGCCCTGAAAGGCAAGCCGGCCATCGGGAGTCCATACGCGCGCATCGCCATCTTTCTTTCCGTCATGGTATTCAATGGCGCTCTCGCGCCGTCCGTCCGCAAGGAAGGATTCGAAAAGTCCCTCGCGCACCGTCGGTTGTCCCCTAGGGCCTTTTTCCGTCCACATCTCGCGGATTTTACCATCCGGGAACCGGACGACATGGACGGCGCCGGGATCGCAAGCGCATAAGGCGAGGGCCCCGATGATCGCGATGCGAAACCGCATGTACATGTCCAATCCCTTCGCTGAAAATTTCCGCGGGCATGGCCGTCCCGCGGGCCCAACAAAATCTCATCGGAAAAGGATGCGCATAACTTTAGGACAAAAGTATTATTTCCGATTCCGCGATCCGCGGCAGGAAAATCATAGTCTCGGCAAATGTCACGTTGTATACTTGGCCTTGCGATGTCAAAAGCACCCACCATTACAACCTTCGCGATGGCGCTGGGACTGGCCGCCGGCGCGGTCTCCGCGCAAGGCGCGCCGCCCTCCGGAGCCCGCGGGGCGCAGGATCAGGCCGGCAAGCTCGCGCAATATTACGAATCCCTCTCCGCGCGCACCTTGTCGCGCTACTACGAGGAGGCGACCTACCTTGTCAAGGCCAAGGTCGAAACGGAGCCGCCTCCGGAATTCGATCCTTCGGGAGACGACGCCGCGGCCGCCGGCGAAGCTCCCCCGCAGCTCCCCGGCCTGCCGTTCCTCCCCGAGACCATGCAGCCTTCGCCCGCCGCCCCCGAGAAGGACGCCAAGCAGGGCGCAGGGGGTATCCAGTCGGTTACCCTGGACGTCCTGGTGGACACCAGCTATTCGGACAAGGATCTTGATTTCATCCGCAACCTCCTGACCATGGCCACCCACCTCGACGAGGCGCGCGGAGACAAAGTCTCGGTCCATGAGGGCGTCTTCCCCAGGGACAACCGCGCCCTGCAAAATTACCGCAAGCCCATCGAAACTCCGCCGCCCGCCGCCCAGGCCCAATCGCCCCGGAACGATTCCATGGGCAACCGCGACGCGCGCGATCGCGACCGGGAGAAGGACAAGTCGCCGGCCAATCCCTTCAGCGCCTATATGGATCATCTGCCCTCGCTGATTCCGCTCCTGCTCATCTGCCTCCTCACCCTGGCCTGCGTCTGGATGGTCTCGCGCGCCATCGTCGGGGCGGCCAACGGGGACCGCAAGGACAAGGGCGCGCCGCCGCCGCAACCCGTCGAACCTCCCAAGCCGGCCTCCGAAGCGGGCAAGGGCATGGTGACCAGGGCCCAACCTTCGGAGCTCGGGGCCTTCCGCCCCTACTTGCTGAACTGCTTCGTGGGCAGCCCCAAGCATTGCGGGCAGATCATCAAGAGCTGGATCCAGCGCGAACCGGACAAGGGCCTGCGCGACTCGGCCGCCATGG
>DAINDC010000124.1:0-13213 GCA_036732085.1 Fibrobacterota bacterium
GAGGCGGAAGGGGAAAGGCTTTTTGGGTTTCACGCCTTTTCGAGGAGGACCTTTTCGAGAATCCGAAACCGGTAGGGGACACCGCCTTCCGAGAGCATCGGGGAGGAGGCGGTTTCCCGGAAGGCGGGATCGAAATCGGGAAGGAAGGTATCGCAGGGGAATTCGGCATCGATGTCGGTGAGAAAGATCCGGGCGCAGTCCGGATGCTGGAGGGCTTCCGCATAGATTTCCCCGCCGCCCGCCACGAAGATGTTCCTGATGGAAGGATCCCAGGCCAGTTCGTCGAGCGCGGTCTGCAGGGAGGCCCAGGCATGATGCGAGCCATGGAAGACGCCGGGGGTGATGGAGCGGCTGAGGACGCCGTTGAGCCGGTCCGAGAGGGGGCGGAAGCGGGGCGGCAAGGAGTCCCAGGTTTTTCGGCCCATGAGCACGGCATTCCGGGACCCGGGAGTGGGCGCGGGCACGTCCGGGGCTCCGCCGATGCGGGCCACCAAGGTCTCCCATTCAAAGACGCGCTTGTCCCTGAAGGCCTGGTCCATCCGGTAGCGGGCCGTAACGGCCGACGTATCGGGACTGGTGGTCAGTTCCTTGAACCATTTCATATCGCCCCGGAGTTTCCAGGGCAGGCGTCCGAACCGGCCGATGCCGCGTTTGCGGTCGGCGGCGACCACCACGCTGAAAGCCATCAGACGGCCACCGCGAATTTGATGAAGGGATCGTGGACATAATCGACCAGCTCGAAATCCTCGAAGGCGAGTTCGAAGAACGGCTTGGGCTGGAGGCGTACCTTGGGCAAGGGATGCGGGGTCCGTTGCAACTGCTTTTCGAGGCCTTCCACATGGTTGAGATAGATATGGGCGTCGCCCAAGGTATGCGTGAGGATGCCGGGCGTCAGCTTGCATTCCTGCGCGAACATCATGAGGAGCAGGGCATAGCTCGCGATATTGAAAGGCACGCCCAAGGCCATATCGGCGGAGCGCTGGTACATCTGCATGTCCAGGCGTCCGTTGACCACGTAGAATTGGTAGAAGGCATGGCAGGGAGGCAGGGCCATGCGATCGATATCGGAAACATTCCAGGCGCTGACGATGATGCGGCGGGAATCGGGATTCTTCTTGATCGTATCGAGCGCGATCTGGATTTGATCGATCGCCTCTTTGCGGATCAGGCCGGTGGCCGGGTCTTCCACGTACTTGGGCCACTTGCGCCACTGGTATCCGTATATCGGCCCGAGCTCGCCCTGCTCGTTGGCCCAGGCATTCCAGATGGGCGTATAGGGCTTGAGCCCGTCATGGATATTGGTGGAGCCTCTCAGGAACCAGAGCAGCTCCCGCAGCACGCCGTCAAAGAGGGTTTTTTTGGTGGTGACCAGGGGAAAGCCATCCCGGAGATCGTATTTGGCTTGGAGACCGAAAAGAGAAATCGTACCGGTGCCGGTCCTATCCTGTTTCTTTTCGCCGTTTTCCAGCACTTGGCGGATCAAATCCAGGTATTGTCGCATGGGGTACCTGGAGGGAAAGGTACTAATCCTTGGCGGGTGATGTGAAGTCCAGGCAGGCGGCTAGCGGGAGACTAGCGGGACCAATCCTCCGTATTGCCAGTCCCGGAATCGAGCATTTCCCGGAAGGAGACCCAGACGAATTCCCAACGACCCGTGACCGCGTTGAAAATGGGTTCGGCGGCCAGTCTGCAGCCTCGGCGCAGCGCTTCATGGAGGCCTGGAGGCAGCTTGCCCGCTTCCGCGGAGCCGTCCGCGTGGAAGCGATCGGGCTGGACGACCGGACCCGCATGGGCGACCGGAGTCTGCCGGCGGAAACTGGAGAGGGCTTCCACTTCCAAATCGGGATGCAATCCATGCGCATCCATCAGGCGGGGTAAGGCATCGGCAGAGCCGGATGGATTGGGCAGAACATCCCACCCCACCACGAAGCCCAGTCCGTTCCGTTCCAGATAGATGAGCAGACCCTGCCAGAGGAGACCGGCAGCTTTGGCCGTATCGCAACCCGTGAGGAAAGCGGGCGAACCCATTTCCACCACTCCCTCGCGGGAATAGCGGAGCGCCGTCAGGAGCGGGGAGAGTTGGAAGCGACCGGATTCCAAAGGACTGCGCATGGGATTCTCCCGGTGCAATCGCATCAAACGGCTGACGGCTAGGAGTTGGCCCGCGCCGTTGTGAAGCATCAGGAAATCGCAGTAAGGGACGGCCGGAGGCGAAAAGATCCCGCCCGCCTGGCTGACGGAGGCATGCGTCGAGGTGGCGCGTTCCAGGGCCAGGCATTCCTCCAAGGCGCCGATATCGGAAGCAACTGAGAGATAGTGTCCGGAAAGACGCAAAGGGCCGGGAAAGGCTCCGCAATCGGCCTGAGTCCGGGATTGAGTCCTGGAGAGATTTCGGGAAACGGTGTTCATTTTATGGATTTCCTTGCATATCAAGGGGTTTTACCGCGTCTTTGGTTACACGAATAAGATACGGGTCCGATGTTTCAAGGGGGGATGCGCCGTTGTTACGGTGCCTTTGCGGGGAAGTTACAGGGATGTTAACACCAGGAAAATTGGCTATCCACAGTTGTTGGGACAATGTGGATAGCGCGGAATCATGGCGAGGGAATTCAATCCCTTTTGCCGGCAGGAGCACCGGCCTTAACGGCTTCTTTCACGTTGATGGTGGCAATGGCCACCTTCACCTTTTGTACCAAGGAGGCCGGAAGGGGAGAATAGTGAAGAGTGGGCCCCATCTTCTGGCCTTCGTCCATGGACCATTTCAAGAAATCGACCAATAGTTTCGCCTTGATCGTATCGTCATACTGGGTATGGACCAGCAACCAGGTGAATCCGCAAATGGGATAAGCATCCTTGCCGGGCATATTGGTGATGGAGGCTCTGAAATCGGCGGGCATGCCTGCAATCGCACCCGCGGCGGCGGCGGTGGTGGTCCCGATGGAGGGCGCGGGATATTGGCCGACCTGGTTCCTGATGAGAGCGTAGGGGAGCTTGTTTTCAAGCGCATAAACCAACTCCACATAACCGATGGACCCGGCCGCTTGCTTCACCAATCCGACCACGGCTTCATTTCCTTTTCCGCCCAAACCCGTGGGCCATTTTACCACCGTGCCTTTGCCCACTTTTTCCGACCAATTCAGATTTACCTTGCTCAGGTAGTCGGTAAAAATACTGGTCGTGCCGCTGCCATCGGAACGATGGATCACGGAAATATCCTGGGAGGGAAGTTTCATGCCCGGGTTCAATGCCGCGATGGCCTTGTCATCCCACTTGGTCACTTCGCCCAGAAAGATTCCGGCCAATATCTCGGGGGTCAGTTTCATTCCCGAGGGAACACCCGGAATGTTATAAACAACCGCTACCGCGCCGATGGTGGCGGGGAGGTGGAGAATCGGGGCCCTGGTCCTTCTCAAGTCATCTTCGGAAATAGTGGCATCGCTGGCGCCGAAGTCAACCGAGCCGGCCAGAAACTCCCGGATTCCCGCCCCGGAGCCGATGCTTTGGTAGTCGATTTGGACGCCCGTTTTCTTCTTGTATTCGCTGAACCATTTGGAGGCCAGCGGATAGATGAAGGTGGATCCGGCCCCATTCAAATCCTTCGCATATGTGGTGGCGATAGGCAAGATGAGACAGGCGCCCAGAACGATAGGAAGAATCTTCATTGAATCTGCTCACTTTGGTTGGTTGAGCAGATACAATAAAAAGTGGCGCGAGAGTAGTAACAATAGAAAACGCCCCCCGCGGAGATGTTGCATACCCGCTTAGGGCTTGGTTCCTCGGAGGTGCGTTTGAGGCTGCGGATGTGGATCAATCCGAGGTGAAACCCCAGAGTTTCCACCCCCCGTTAATTGCAATCAGGCTTTTGGAAATCGGAAGTTCGAACTCGGCGGCATCCCGCTTGACCCAGACCTTGAGGCCATGTTGGAAGGCCAATTTACCGAGCTCTTCCCGTTCACCGGCATAGGCGAAGCGGGAAAATTCGAGCTGCTTTTGGCCCGGCTTCCGACCAAAATTCTCAAATTCCCGCAGCAGCATTTTCCGGTTGTCCATCAGGAAAAAACCCATCCGGAAATCCCGGTCATCGGAATTGGTCGTATCCGCCCGGGGCAGGTAGCGATAGATTTGGAGATACTCTTCCCGCGTGACGCTGAGCCGATAAAGGCCGACGGTATCACCGGTGTTAAGGCAAGCGATCGCCCGCTGGAGCAATTCCACCGGGGTCTGCGCCAGGCCCTGGAAGGGAAGCACGGACGTATTCGGGGCGTTACCCGGCGAGCGGACCGACGCCTTCGCAGGCCGTACCTTTGAGGTAGCGAAGGAGTGGCCCATTGTCAGGCAAAGACAGGAAAAGAGCGCCAGGCCGAAGACTCGGCGCCCGAGGAATGGGAAAGAGGCCGCCCTGGGAAGGACGGCCGTGATCTTAAGAATCAATTCTTAGCCTCGCTCGAGGACAACATGACCTTGGCGCTGAACGACTTGCCGGGCAGGCTGGCCTTGACGAAATACAAGCCGTTCTGAAGACCCTTGATTTGGTTCCGGGCGAGCGTATTGCGGCCCTTGTTCAAATCGACCTTGCCCAAATCCAGGCGGACGCGACCGGAAAGATCCAGCAGTTGGATCTTGGCCGTGACCGCGGCGCCGGCATTGATGACCAGCAAGCCGGACTCCATGCGCATGGAAGCGATGGCGGCGGGAGCGGCGCTCATGCGGGCCGCGATCTGGGTTGCGGGACGGGCCTTGCCGTTCGCATAGACCACGGTTCCGGGCAAGGTCCAACCCTTATACCAGAAACTGGCGGTGTCATTGCCGAGCACGGCGCCCACGGAGTCCGTGGCCAAGGCTGTGCTGGCCAGGCCCAGGTCCATATACAGGGCCGAGTCCACGTACTTCACGGTGGAATCCAGCAGGGTCATGAGTCCCTTGCCGACCACGGAGGTGTCCACGATGTTCCACTTGGTCTTGAAGGTGCCTGTGATATAGGTCTTATTGAGGCTCAGGACCGGCGGCAGGGCGAGCATGTTGTTGGCGCTGGCCGCATCGAGGACGGAAACCATCCAGGCGGAGGAATCGCCGACGAGGAGCATGCGGCTGTATTCGCCGCCCATGTTTTCCTTGAACTGACGCCGTTGTCGATGACGGTGATGTTCGACCACTTGGGATGCGACTGGGGTACCTTGCCGGCTACGGGGTTGCTCGAAGCTTCGATGCCGTTGTCGCCCACCTTCTCGGTGTAGGTGGTATCATGGTATTGGCCGGCCTTGGGGCCGTCCGTGTACTTCAAGGTGTCGCCATTGGCGTCGTAGAAATAATAGTGGCGGTTCTGCGCCGGATCCTTGCCTTGGATTTCGATCAACCAACGCCCCGTCCCGGAATAGCCGTTGTCCTGGTCGAAACCGTCGTCGGTCTGGTTGGTGGCCACCAAATGGTCGACGTTCACGGTGCCGCCGAACCATTCATAGGCATCGTCGTCGCCATTGTTGCTCTGCAGATGGGACACGACGGTCCGGTCGCCTACGCCGCAGAAGGTGAAGCCGTTCAGCTCCTTGTCCACCTCGACCGCGAAGCCGGGCCAGTTGATGGTCACGTAGGTCAGCACACCGCTGCTGTCATGGGCGTCGTTGCCGCCATAGGCCCATTCCGGAACCGCTTCGAAATACTTGGTCGGCTCATTGGTGGGCGCCTTGCCCAGGAGGACCAGGCCGCCCCAGCCGCCGCGCTTGGCTTCCGTGGAGGTGAAGTTGATGGGGTGCTCCTTGGTGCCGGGAGCCACGATCCAGGCGCCTTTATTGATGCACAAGGTGCCGCGGGTGGAGTATTGGCCCAACAAGGTCGTGCCCGGCTGGATGGAAAGCGTCACGCCGGAGTCGACCGTGGTGCGGCCCTTGATGATCCAGACATGGGCGCTGTCCAGCATCTTGTTGGCGGTGATATGTCCGGTGATGGTGTCGGTGGGCAGGTCCGCCGACGCGAGGCCGGCGAGCAGGCCGAGGCCGGCCCCTAGGGTGCGAAGTTTAAACATGGGAGATCCTTTCGATGGGGATTGGGATTGAAAAAGGTTCGGGATAAGGTTGAGGAAATGTTTGCGACAGGCTTCGAGGCACGATTGGAAACTTTCAGAATTCCAGGGAATAGGCGAGTTCATAAGCCGTCCCCTCTTGGGATTCTTCCAGGACGTATTCGCGTTTGACCACGGCATAGACCCGGTCCAAAACCGCTTGCGGCACGGTGTAATAATGGAGCCGATCGTTGTATTCGCGCGCGGTCACCCGTTTCCGGGATGCGAGCAGGTTCTTGATTTTGATGGTGAGCTGGTGATGCTTCCATAAGGTGAGCCTGCCCAGATAATCGAGGCTGGGAAAGGGCTGCTCGTATTCGTCCGGGACGAGCTCGATGCCCACGTTGCGGATGCGCTCCCCGGCCACGTTGAAGGCCAGCGATTGGGTCCACGCCATCCGCCGCCATTCCCCTTCCTCGCCCAGGGTCGCGTTGATGAGATAAGGCGACTGCCCCACCATGGGGCGGCTGAGCGAAGTGTTTTCCTTGGCCTGAGCCGAATCGAACTCCACCCGGGAATGCATGACGGCCATGTTCCCGCCCAGCGTCCAGCCTTTGAGCAGGCTTCCCAGGCCCACGGCTCCGCCCAGGGATTCCAGGTCGACGAGGGCCTCGACTTCGGCGCCGCGCACATAGGCGGAAACGGCGTTCTGGAACGACTCCGTATGGTTGTTGTCCGCGACCGGTTCCACCGGGTCCTGGAAGTCCTTGCGGAACAGGGAGAAGGAGAGGAGCTGGCGGTTGGGCAGGAACCAGTCGTAGCGCAGATCCAGATGCCGGACCCGGGTCTCACGGAGATCCGTATTGCCCGTGACGGTCCGGTCCTTGATGTAATCGTTGTAACCGTAAGGGGCGATTTCCCGGAACTCGGGATGGATGGCGGTAGTAGCGCCGATGATACGTAGCTTGGAATTGCGGGTGGGCTCTGCGGCCAGGCCGAGGGTCGGGAAGAAGTTATTCTCATCCAGGTCCACCACCTTCGCGGCGGCGGCGATCTTGTCGAGGTCGGTGCCGAAATTCTGTCCCGTATAGGGCGCCCGCAAGTGCAGGTGATAATTCTCGAACCTGCCGCCGAAGTCGAAGCTCAACGGCAGGCGCCATAAGGAAAATCCGAAAGTCGCGTCGGCATAGCCGCCGGCCACCCGCTCGGTCGCCGAATATTCATCGTAGCTCTTGGGTGCGGTGGAGAAGTCCTGGGGATGGGTCGGATCCAGGATATCCAAGGTGAGCCTTTTCGGATCGCGGATTTGCTCCAGCGTCTGGTTCTTTTGGATCTGTTGGACGGCGCCGTATTGGAAACGCGAAGCTCCGAAATCCCGGTTGCGCGCGGTGGCGAAGAGCCCGGTCTGTCCCGTGGGCAGGACGAAATGCGAAAAGAATCCGTTCCCCTCGAACAAGGTGTCCTTGCGGAATATCTCCGGGGGCATCACCAGGAACGCATCCCAACGGGCGGAAAGGTTATTCTCGTTCAAGGTTTCGAAAATACGCGTGCCCCAGATATCATTGTTCTCGTAGGAGTTGACCGTGGTATCCGTTTGCCCGAAATACTTGTAGCGGCGGCTGTCCGGCGTGGTTCCCTGGCTGCGGGAAAAACCGGCGGCCCAGGAAGTCGAGTCGAGGGGCCCCCACCCCAGATAATGGCCGCCTCCCGCTTGCGAAGACAATAGGCTCCGCTGGTTGAAGTTGAGCAGGTAGCCTTCCTCCACGGGATTGTCCTGCCTCCCGCCCGGAAAGGCCTTGCTATGGTTGCGCGACGTTTCGTCCGTGCCGATATTGACGAAGAAGTTCTTCCAGAAAAGTTTGTGGTCCGAATTCTCGAACCCGAAATTGGCCATTCCCGATAGCACGGCCTCATAGGTTCCGGTGGCGATGAGGGAGCTCACGCCCGTATCGAGCTTTTGCAACTGCCGCATATTGGGAACCGGTTTCCCATCCAGGGAATCCCCGGTGAAGCCCGGCATGGTGTCCGTGGGGATCACGTGGAATGTCACCTTGCCGATGATGGGATGGATGTAGGTGGAGTCGTATCCGGTGGCCACGGTGATGAGGCTGACCTTGCGGATGTCCTTCTGGATGTATTTGTTTTTGAAACCGACCGTAGCCAGATAACCGAAGCGCGTATCCCCGCCGCGGGTGCGGACATCGCCCAAGGTCAGGGAATAGTTCTGGTAGGGCGCGATCCTGGCCGTGTCCACGGAATAGATATCCGGCAACTGCAGGGCGAATTGCAAGCGTTCCTTGGTCGTGAATCCCGCCAGACCTTTGGCATGGTATTCAGGCACATCCTTGTCGCTGATGCCGGGAATGGAGGTGGGAAAGCCTTTGGGCAGGCTCCGGGTCCCGTCGTCGAAGCCCCAATAAGTATTGCCGCCATTATAGGTCAGGCGTCGATCGCCCCAATTCAGGAACTCCCCATCGCCCGAAAAATCCGTCCCCCCGGTTCTCACGGACACTTTCACGAAAGGCCTCTCCGGGATTCCGCGCGTCACCAAGGCCACCGATCCGCCTGCGAAATCGGAATAGAGATCGGGCGAGAAGGTCTTGTGGATGGCGAAGCTTTCCAAGGCGGCGGCGGGAAAAAGATCCTGCGGGACCACGCGCTTGTCTTTTTCAGGGGATGGCACCGGCAGTCCGTTCAGAGTCATATTGGTGTAACGTCCCCCCAAGCCGCGCACGTAAACGTATTTGCCGCCCACGAGCGAAGTGCCGGTGACGCGCTTGGCCACCGCTCCGGCATCCGCATCCGTGGATTTGGAGATCTGTTCGGCGCTCACGCCCTCCATCACCCCCGCGCTGCTGCGTCGCGCGGATTGCATGGACACAGCGCTGCCCGCGTTCCTGTCGCCCTTGGCTTCGATCAGTTGTCCCTTGAGAACGCTGCGTTCAAGACGGATTTCCCGGAAGGGGTTTCCGCCTTCGTGGAAAATCAATCCCTCGCGTTCGTAGACGGAAAAGCCCTTTTTCCCCACCTTGATACGGTAGGTTCCCGGCTTCACGCCCGTCAGGGCATAAAGCCCGTCCTTGTCCGTCTGACAGGTAACACGCATGTCACTGGAGATGAGCAGGACCATGGCCTGGGCCAGGGGTTTTCCGTTTTCGACGGATAGGACCAGGCCCTTTTCCTGGCCGGGACCCGAAGCGCCGCGGTTGGAATCGGGGACCGTCGTCGAGTCGACGGGGACTCGCGCGGATGGGGATGCGATAAGGGGATGCGCACCGCGGGAGAGGGAATCCGTTCCGGCCCGCTGGCTATCCGGCATCGCCGAGGAATGGCCGGAAGTATCCGTCAGCTCTTCGATAGTCTTCACCGGGACAATCTCCCTGCCCGGAAAGGCCGGTAGGGAATCGCCCGGCGACATCGGAACCTGCGCCGCCCCAAATGCCGGACCGCGGACAATGGAAGAGGCGAGTAGGATAAGCAAGACATGGAGCGGAAAGGTAGGGGATATGGATTTCAAGGTCATTGCGGGAGAGTTGCTTTGGGGTTCCTGGGAGCAGTGGTTTGCTCACAGCCAGGCTTGGACCTTTCCGTCGGGTTCACAATTCCCGATGGGAAGGGCGGCCGACAGCGGGAAACTTATGCAGAAGGGATTTCGGAACGATTGCCGGGGGATTGCAAGTAAAACGATTCCGTCTCGAAGAGAAAATTTTTCAGGCGGGAAATTCCGGTGCGGGTCGGAATAGAGACGGGGAAAAGCGGATAACGAAGGCGTAACCGAGCCGCGTGTATGGGCCCGGTCACTTGAAAAACTTAGTGGGCTTCGCGCCTGCGTTCGTCGGAAATGCGGCCTATCTGATCGTCGGCATGGTGCTTGACCACCCGGGCCTGCACATGAAAAATCATCTCTTCGGCGATATTGGTGGACAGGTCGCCGATGCGTTCCAGGTTGCGGCTGATGCGTAGGAGTTCCAGGGCCATCTCGATGGATGTCTTGTCGTTCTTGACGAGTTGGATTGCCTCGCGGGTATTGGACCGGTTGAGCTCATCGATGATGTCGTCGGTCTCAAGCACCGTGCGTGCAAGCTGGAGGTTCTTGGTGAAGAAGCTCTCGCAGGCGTCGTGGAGCATGCCCTGGCCGATGGTGATCATCTTGGGGAGCTCCAGCAGGCCCGACTTCTGTTGGAAGCCCGCATAGCTGATGGCGGACTGGGCGATGTTGATGGCGTGATCGCCGATGCGTTCCATATCGTTGTTGATCTTCTGGATGGCGAGCATAAAGCGCAGGTCGATGGCCACAGGCTGGAACAAGGCGAAGAAATCGGCGACCCCGTGATCGATTTCGATTTCCAGTTGGTTGATGATCCTCTCGTTGGCGAAGGTCTTCTCCGCCAAAGTGCGATCCTCTTCCAGCAGGGCGCGTGTGGCGAAGATCAGGGATTCCTTGACCAGTCTGGACATCTTCTCCAGGGTTGATTTAAGGTTATTTAGTTCCTTCTCGAAATGCCTTTCCATCTTTCCCATCTCCTTGGCCGAAACCGACGGACAGTGTAATCCCCATTGACGACAACGATGACTATAGTATAAGTGATTTGCAGTTCACAGGTCTCATTTCCTCTACCCGCGCACGAATCCTCCCCTCCCACATCCAGCCAACCCGCCGCTCCCGTCGCATTTGGGATACTTCTTCCGGTCTTCGCAAGCAAAACGCGCCACGGAAACGTTTGGGAATACGGATTGAAACACGGATGAAACACCCGGAAAGCTTATTTTGTCCTCGTTTTCAGACTATTTTAAAAAGGACTCGATATGTTTAAAACAAAGCTTTTTTCCCTGTTGTTTGCGGCTTCCGCCTGCTCCGCCGTCCATGCCGTGGACCTGAACGGCGCAGGCTCCACTTTCATTTATCCCCTGGCCTCGAAATGGTTCAGCGAGTACAACAAGAAGACCGGCATCCAGATTAATTATCAGAGCATTGGGTCCGGTGGAGGCCAGCGGCAGCTCCTGGCGGGAACCGTCGATTTCGGCGCTTCCGACGCATTCATGTCAGACGCCGACATGAAGAAGGGAAAATACCCCATTCTTCACTTGCCGGCCACCATGGGAGCCGTAGTGATCACCTACAACGTGGCGGGCGTGCCCATGGGACTCAAGTTGAGCCCGGAGGTTTTGTCCGGCATCTTTCTCGGTGAAATCGTCAAGTGGAACGACAAGGCCATCGGCGACCTGAACCCCGGCGTGAATCTTCCCGACCTGAACATCGCCGTTTGCCATCGTTCCGACGGCAGCGGCACCACGAGCATCTTCACCGATTATCTCGCCAAGGTCAGCGAGAAATGGGCAAAGGAAGTGGGGCAAGGCACGGCCGTAAAATGGCCCACGGGCTTGGGCGGCAAGGGCAATGAAGCCGTAGCCGGCCTCATCAAGCAGGTGGCGGGTTCCATCGGCTACGTGGAACTGGCTTATGTCCTTGAGAATAAACTGAATTACGCGCTGATCAAAAACTCGGCGGGGGCCGAAGGCGGCTTGGCGTCCATGCCTGCGGACTTCCGCACCTCGATTACCAATATGCCCGGAAAGACGGCCTATCCGATCAGCGGAATTACCTGGCTCCTGGTTTATCAGAAGTACGACGATGCGGCCAAGGAAAAGGCCCTGGTCGGATTTTTGAAATGGGCCATGGAAGACGGACAGAAGATGGGCCCGGCCATGCACTACGCACCGCTTCCCGCCTCCTTGGTGAAGAAAATCGAAGCGTCCATAGCCACCATTAAATAATTTCGGAAAGCGACGAACTCTTGCCTGTGGAAAAAAAACTTCAAATAACACCCAAAAAAACAGGCCGTAACGTCGATAACGGCGCATTGGCGGACTCTTCCGCCATGCTTCCGGAATCGGCTTCCCTCCCGGGGGACGACCGGAAGATCGTTTCCGCCTCGAAGCCCATCGCTGATCGGGTTTTCAAATCCTTCACCGTGGGCTTCTCCATCTTGATTCTCGCGCTCGCGATCGGCATCACCATAGTGCTTTGGCTGGCGGCTTCCGATTCCTTGAAGGCCATGGGCCTCAAATTCCTATTTGTCCAGGAGTGGGACCCTGTAATAAGCCAATTCGGCGCGCTAGCCTTCGTATACGGCACCTTGGTATCCTCCCTGCTCGCCTTCTTGCTCGCCGCTCCGTTCGGAATCGGCATAGCCCTGTTCCTCACCGATATGGCACCCAGGGCCTTGAAGGAACCGGTTTCCTTCCTGGTGGAAATCCTGGCGGCGATCCCCAGCGTGGTCTACGGCCTTTGGGGTATTTTCGTGCTCGCGCCTTTCATGAGCAGCCACTTGGCCCCGTTTCTGATCCATTGGATCGGGAAACCTTTTTTCACCTATCCTTCCACGGGGTTATCCCTATTGAGCGCCAGCGTGATCCTGGCCATCATGATTCTGCCGACCATCATGGCCGTCTCGCGGGAAGTCTTCATGGCCGTGCCCCGTAGCGCCCGGGAATCGGCCCTCGCCTTGGGCGCTACGCGTTGGGAAGCCATCACCGCCGCCGTATTGCTCCCTTCCAAGCCCGGTTTGCTCGGCGCCATGATGCTCGGCCTGGGACGCGCCCTGGGTGAAACCATGGCGGTCACCATGATCATCGGTAACCGCCCCGAAGTCTCATTGAACCTGCTCGGCCCGTCCCACAGCATCGCCTCCGTAATCGCCAACGAGTTCACCGAGGCGACCAGCGACATGCACCTCGCGGCCCTGGCCGAGTTGGGACTGGTACTCATGGGCATCACCGTATTCATCAATATGGCGGCCCGGTTTTTGGTCTGGTCCACCTCTTCGCGTCTCGGCGCTTCCGGGAGCCACCCATGACCTCGCACACGAACGCTTGGCATTACCGCAAACGCAAGGCCCTGGATCACACCATGCGGGCCATCTGCATGTTGATGGCCCTGGCTATCATGGTCCCTCTGGCCAGCCTCATCCTCTATGTCACCCTTAAAGGAATCAAACGTTTCGACCTGGACTTCTTCACCCACTTGCCCGCGCCTGTGGGCGAACCGGGCGGCGGCATGGCCAACGCCATCGTAGGCACGCTTACCATGGTCGGCATCGCTTGCCTCATCAGCCTTCCCATCAGTTTGATGACCGCGATTTATCTTTCCGAATTCGGCAGATTCGGCCGGTTCGCCATGGTGATTCGCTTCACCGCCGACGTCCTGTCAGGAGTCCC
>DAINDC010000125.1:0-8603 GCA_036732085.1 Fibrobacterota bacterium
CTTCTCGCCCAAGCGGGTCTGCGCAGCGGCATGATCGAGGGCCTCGGCTTCCGCGCGTTGCGATCCACCTGCAGGGGAGGCATCGGCCGTTTCCCAATCCGGTTTCGGGAGCGGGATGGAATCGGGAGCGGCCTCAGCCGATGAGGACATGGCCAGGCTGTCGCGCGAACCCAGGAAATCCAACAATTCATATTGCAGGGAATCGCTGGTATTCCGGGCGGCCAATAAATCCACTTCGGCTGCCTTGGCCTTGGCTTCCGCGCCCAAGGCCCGGCTGCGGACCCCCGTTCCCGCGCGCACGAAATCTTCCAACTGCTTTTGCAGGGCCAGCGAATGCTCGAGCACCTTTTGCTGGTAGGCGGTTTGCACCTGCGCCAGTTGCCAGGCATAGTACAACGCCGCGAGCTTCAGGGAGACCTGGTTTTTGGCGCCCCGCCATTGGGCTTCCTTGGACTGTACGCCTTCCCTTTTCGATTCCACGTTTCGCCCGCGCGCGAAGCCGGTGAAAATCGGATAGCTGGCGTCCAGTCCGAACTCCACCTTGTCATGATCCCCCAGGGCCCGGTCGATGGGAAGTCCGCCGCCCGCGCCCACGGGCAAGGTGATCTGGAGCCGGCTCACCTCGGTCACATAAGAGTAGTTCGCGAGCGCGTCCAGGGAAGGGAGCCATGCGGCCCGGGCCTCCTGTAGTTGATCCTCCGCGCGTTCGACCTCCAAGCGCAAGACGGCGAGATCGGGATTGTTCCGGAACAGGATCTCCTGCGCCTCATGCAGGGAGAGGGCATGGCCGGTAAGGGACGCGGCGAGGACGGTCATGGACAGGATACGTACTATGGCTCGCGCTGGATTCATGATCCCCTCTTGATCCGGATGCCGTTGAATAAAGTGTCGGTGATGGAACGGATCCGCTCCTCCTGGAATTCCTCGTCGAAATCGATCCGGACGCCCAAGGCGGGCCCGAGCTTTTGGACCAAGGGCATGATGAGAAAGGTTGCGATGGTCATGCCCATCAAGTTAATCAGGAAGTGCACCGGATTGACGGGTTTGATCTTGCCCGCCTTGATCTCCTCCTTCAACGCTTCGATGAGGGTGGCCGGCACGTCCTTGAAGTTCCGAACCAGTTCCTGTAGGGCGGCCTGTACGGCTTGGCCTTCGCTGGACATGGCCCGGAAGACGAAGAGCGGAAAATCCGGATTGGAACGGAGGGTGCGGATATAGGTGGAGACGATGGTACGAACCAGCGGTTCCAGGCCCTTGGCGGGATCCTGTCGCCGGAATTCCTGCTGAAGTTTCCCCCAGACGGTCCCGATGGTATCTTCCAGCACCTTCTGATAAAGCTTGTCCTTGCTGCGATGGTAATAGTGGAGCAGGGCTTTGTTCACGCCGGCTTCCGTGGCAATGACCTGCATCCGGGCGCCCTCGAGCCCTTTGGCGATGAACTCCTTGCGGGCCGACGCGAGGATGCGTTTTTCCGTATCGCCCGATTCCGCGCGGAGGTGGGTTTTGGAACCCCCGGACCCAGTTATGCCTAGGGAGCCGAGGGAGAGAGCTGCGACGGTCGATGCGGGAGGACCGGCGGGACGGGCCCGCTTCGGTTTGGCGGGAAGGGATTTGGCCTTGGCGGAAGGAACCGGCCTTGGCTTTTTAGATAAACTGTTTGGTTTAACCATTTGGATAAATATTAATTCGCGGGCCCATTACGGGCAAGGGCCATCGCCGCCCCAGACCGGAAATGAGTATTTTTATGGTCCCATGAGCCAAACCAACGCATCCGCCAAAATACCCGCAGCCATCGGTGGCATCGCCGGCATTGCTGCCCTAACTTCCACCACGGATTTGGCCTATATGGCCGACAGATTCGCCCCCAGGCGCCGCCAGACCCTGAAGGTCAAGGTCGGCAACCGATACATCGGCGGGGACGCGCCCATCCTCATCCAATCCATGACCACGACCAATACCAAGGACATCGACGCCACCGTCTTCCAGACCCTGGAATTGGCCCGGGCCGGCTGCGAGCTGGTGCGCATCACCGCGCCCACCCAGAAGGATTCGGAATGCCTGGAGGAGATCATGCGGAAGGTGCGGGCCGCCGGCTGCGACGTTCCCGTTTCCGCGGACATCCACTTCCAACCGCGGGCGGCCATGGAAGCCGTCAAATGGGTCGAGAAGGTCCGCATCAACCCCGGGAATTTCGTCGACTCCAAGGCCGCGACCATGCGGGAGTATGATGACCAGAGCTTCGCCACCGGCGTCCAGAAGGTCTACGACGCCTTCGCGCCGCTCGTTCGCCTCGCCAAGGATCGCGGCGTCTGCCTGCGCATCGGCACCAACCATGGATCGCTTTCCGATCGCATCATGTGGAAGTACGGCGACACCATCGAGGGCATGGTGGAATCGGCGCTGGAATACCTCAAGGTCTGCGAGACGGAAAGCTTCGACCAGGTGGTCTTCAGCATGAAGTCCTCGAATCCCCGCGTGGTGGTGGAAGCCTACCGGATGCTGGCCGCCCGGCTCGAGCGGAATCATCGGCCCTATCCCTTCCATATCGGCGTGACCGAGGCCGGCGATGGGGAAGACGGACGCCTCAAATCCTCCGTCGGCATCGGCGCCTTACTGCTGGACGGCATCGGCGATACGGTCCGCGTCTCCCTGACCGAGGATCCGATCCAGGAGATTCCCGTGGCCAAGGCCCTGGTGGGAATTTGCGATACGGGCAAGCTGGAGGCGTGCCTCTCCCTGCCGGAGAACCTGGATTTCTACGCCTTCAATCGCCGCGAGGTGCCGGTTTTGCATCTGGGCGGTCTTGCCATCGGCGGCCGGGAAAAACTCGCCATCGGTACCTCGGATCCCGCCTCGGAAGCCGTGCCCAAGGGCGATCGGAAAATCGAATTCATAAGCACCCGTGACTCGCATGCTACCCGCGCCGATATCCCGACCATCTGGGAGCCGGCCGCGGTGGAATTCGCCATCGCCACCAAGCATACGGCCGTGGCCCTTTCCAGTACGCGCGTCCTGGCCGGCCTCAGCGACCTGCCTTCCCAATTGGAAATCCGGGTGGACGAGCCCGCCCATCTGGACAGGCTGCCCGCCGAAGTCCTGGGCCTGCCTCATCTGTTCTGGTCCTGCGCCCCGGCCGCGAATATCGTGGCGCGCTATCGCCACCTGTCCGCCTGGCTCGCGCGCAAGCAACGCCCCGACCCCATCATCCTCCGCGGCCATAGCGACGGCACGCCCGAAGGCAACATGCGCCTGGCGGCCGAATTCGGATCCTTGCTGGTGGACGGCATCGGCGATATGCTGCACGTGGAAGGCCCGGCGGGCCCCAAGGCCTGCATGCACCTGGGTTACGATATCCTGCAAGCCGCGGGCGTGCGCAAGACCAAGCCGGAATACGTGGCCTGTCCCAGCTGCGGCCGCACTTTGTTCGACTTGCAGACCACCACACAGAAGATCCGCGGCCGCACCGCCCACCTCAAGAACATCTCCATCGCCATCATGGGCTGCATCGTGAACGGTCCCGGGGAAATGGCCGATGCCGATTTCGGCTATGTGGGCGGGGCTCCCAGCAAGGTCAACCTCTACGTGGGTCGCGACTGCGTGCGCAAAAACATCCCGGAAGAGGAAGCTCCCGAGGCCTTGGTGAACCTGATCAAGGAACATGGACGCTGGATAGAGCCACCCGTTTGAATGCGGATGCGAGCCTGAACGCTGCGGATGACCCGGGACAGGAAGCCGGACCGGGAACGAACTGCGTTCCAGGTTCGGGATCCGAAGATCCGGTCTCCGGATCCGAAGATCCGGTTTCCGGATCCCGAATCGCCGTCGTACTGGTCGGTCCCGAGCAGGCCTCCAACGTGGGCTTCGTGGCTAGGACACTTGCGTGTTACGGTATCGCGGACTTGCGCATTGTGGGCAGTCCCGGCATCGAAGGCGGCGAGGCGGCCAGGAAGACCGCGAAGGGCGCTCCCAGCGTGCTCGCATCGGCCCGGCATTTCGAGACCTTGGCCTCCGCCATTTCGGATTGCGGCTTCGCCTTCGGTTTCACGCGACGGACACGGGAACCGGCCCAGCCCATCCTGGACCTGGAAGAGGCCGTCGCCTTTTGGCATCCGCAGCCCCATGACTTGACCACGGCCTTGGTTTTCGGGAGGGAGTCCCAGGGATTGTTCCGTGAGGAGACCTTGGCGCTTTCGCATCTCGTGCGCATTCCCATGCCGGATGAGGTCTTGAGCCTCAACCTATCCCATGCCGTGGCCATCGCCCTGTACGCTTTCAACGCACATTCCCAGGGCGATCCCGAATCAAACTCCACCGCCGATGCCGACGCGAAGGCTCCTGACGGGCTGCCCAGCCGGGAGGAAAATGGAGCCATCTTACGGGACCTGCTGGCAGGTTTGGAACAACGGGGATGCTTCCGCGGAGGCAAGGACGCGGCCCAGCGGGAATATATCCGCATCCTTTGGCAACGGTTACAACCGACCCGGAGGGAATTGGACTTCCTTGCCGGGATGCTCAAACGACTGACGGCAAATTCCTAATTTGTCCTAGAGGAAGGGCCTCCATGTTCCAAATCGAACAATCCGGTTTATCCGTTTCCATCCTGGATCCGGTGGCCGACAAACCGCGTTTGGGTTCCCGGTATTGCGTGGGCGGCTATATCTGGCAGGTCACGGATACCGATAAGGGCGAACTGTTCGTTGGCCCCCGGTATCCGGATCCCAACCCGCGCGGGTTCGATGGCCAGGGGCTGCCGGAGGTTTTCGAAATCGCTTTGGGCCAGGACGATGTCAAGGTGGGCGGCGATGTTTATGTCATCGGCGTCGGCGTGGTGCGGCGGGAAAGCCCGGTCAAGCCTTTCCATGTGCGCAATAATTTCCACGTGATCGAATTCGCCCGCTGGGATGTCGACCGCTCGGCGCGGGCCTGCACCATGGCTTCGCGCCAGACTTTCCGGCAATGGGATCTGCGCCTCACGCGCCGCGTTTCCCTGGAAGGCCGCAATCTGGTTTCCGCCACCTCGGTCGAAAACCTCGGCAAGACCGATCTGCCCTTGCGCTGGTTCGCCCATCCCTTCTTCCCGCATGCGGGTTGGGAGATTTGCCGCTTCTCGGTGGAATGCGACTTGCCTGGCTATCTGGCCAATGCAGGCGGCTTCCGCATGAATGCCAAGGGCACCTTGGAACGCGTTCCGGAATACGATTGGAAAGCCGGCTGCTATCAATTGCTCAATCTCCCTTTCGGATATCCCATCGATATCCACCAGAAACATCCGGCCTTGGGAGAGGTCAAGATCGAATGCCGTTTCCCGTTGGCGTGGATGCCGATTTGGTCCAATGAACGCACGGTCTCCCTCGAAGCCTATCAGCATACCATCCTGCCCGCCGGGGCCCGGACGGAATGGTCCATCGGGTATGGTCTCTGAAGGGCCGAGGATCCGGAGCCCGCGGAGAATAAGGTAGGGGAGCCATGGCATCCATCAAGTCCCCCGGTCTCATCCTGAAGAAGATCCCCTTCTCGGAGACGAGCCTGATACTCAAGGTCTTCACGCGGGAATCCGGTCTCGTCACCTTGATCGCCAAGGGCGCGAAAAGGCCGAAGTCCAAATACCGTGGCCTCCTGGATTTCTTCACGCTTAACGAATTCGTCTATCCGGAGAAATCCAAATCCGACATCCTGACCCTCCTCGAGGTCAGCCTCCTCCGGGATTTCCCCAAGCTTAAATCCGATCCGGCCCGGCAATCCCTGGGGCATGTCTTCATGGAATTGTATACCAAGTACATGCCTGAACCCGCCGCATCGCCACCGCATTATGAATTGCTCGTGGAGGCCATGGACCAGCTTGAGCATGCCCTGCCGGAAGGACTGGACCCGGTGGCGCATGCCTGCGATTTCCTCCTCGGCCTCTGCGCGGTCTCCGGCTTCAGCCCCCAATTCCTGGAATGCGTCCATTGCGGCCGCGAGGATCTGGGTTTGCGGGTACGCATGGATCCGGATCTGGGCGGGCCGCTCTGTTCGGCCTGTTCGGATGCGGGCGGCGGCGGCCTGACTTTTTCCATCCGCCTGTTGCGCTGGCTGGATCGCGTGCAACTGCTGGGCATCCGCGCCGGACGGCTCCCGCGGGACGAGGAGCTGCAGGCCGAGTCTTTCCTGCTGGCCTTCCTGGGCAAGCATGCGGGCGGCGCGCGGCCGATCAAATCCCTGGAATTCTATCGCCAGATGCTGGGAGCGGCATGAGGCCGCGGTTGCATCCATGACGGGCAAGCCGACCCGTCCGTCCGTGCTGGATATCGAATCCGAGGCCGTGCCCGCGAACGTCCGGACGCGCATCGCCCCGACACCCAGCGGTTACCTCCATGCCGGCAATGCCTGGTCCTTCCTCTTGACCTGGCTCCTGGCCCGCAGCCGGGGCGGGAAAATCCACCTGCGCATCGACGACCTGGACGCGGCCCGTTTCCGCGAGGAATACCTGGAGGATATTTTCGCCTCCCTGGAATGGCTGGGCCTGGATTGGGATTCCGGTCCGCGGAGCCCGGCCGAATTCCATTCCTCCTACAGTCAGCGCCTCCGCCGCAAGTCCTACCGGACCGCATTGGAAGCGCTGATAACGCAAGCCACGCTCGAGGGTCCCTTGGTCTATGCCTGCGCCTGCAGCCGTGAACAGGTGAAGCGCGCATCCCGGGCCGCGGGAAGTGCGGGTATCTATCCTGGCACCTGCCGCGATCGGGGGCTGCCCGTGGTCCCGGCCGGTCTTTGGCATTCCGGCAAGGGCATTACCTCTCCCGCTGCGGAAACCGCCCTGCGCCTGCGGATCCCAGTTAACACCGATGTTACCCTGGCGGAGGAGGCCATCGGGTCCTTGGCTTTTCACCCCGGTGAGGACATCGGGGACTTCGTGCTATGGCAGCGGAACGGCGAGCCCGCCTACCAATTGGCATCCGTGGTGGACGATGAGATCCTGGGCATCAATCTGGTAGTGCGGGGAAGGGACCTGCTGCCGTCGACCGCGGCCCAGGCCTATCTGGCGGGCTGCCTGGGGGCCAAGGCTTTTCCTTCGGCGCGCTTCCGACACCATGGATTGCTGCTGGCGCCGGGAGGGGAGAAGCTTTCCAAATCCTCCGGCAGCTCTCCGGCCAATGAGGCCTTCACCTTGAAAGCCATCCGGACGCGCGCGCACGGGCGCGAGGGCTTGTTCGGTTTCTTTGCGGAATGCCTCGGGTTGGGTCCGGATGCGCTGACCCCGCGGGAAATTCTGGCGGTTTTCGATCCCGGGAAAATACCCGGCCACGATCTCGAATGGGAAGACCTGGCGCGCAAGCTCAGGGAGGCGCCCATTTTGCCGGATTAGGACGAGGGCTGGGACGCGCTTTCCGCGAAAGTGGTAAAAGTGAAAACGGGGCGCTTTAACTAATTTTATTCCATGATCCCGGCCAGCGACTTCGGTCGTTTCAAGCGAGAGCCCTTGGTGATGGCCACCGGCTACGATTACCCCTTCGCGCGCATCCTCGAGGAAGCCGGCGTGGACGTCATCCTGGTGGGGGACTCCCTGGCCAACGTGGTGCTGGGTTTGCCCTCCACGCGCGATGTGGGCATGGAGATCATGTCGGTTTTCGTGGCCGCCGTGGCGCGGGGCGCCAAGGACACCCATATCCTCGCGGACATGCCGTATGGATCCGATGCGGACGCCCGGACCGCCGTCGCCAACGGCCGGCGCTTCCTGGATCTCGGCGCGCAGTCGGTGAAGCTGGAAGGCGCCAAGCTGGAAGCCATCCGGGCCCTGACCTCCGAAGGCATTCCCGTCTTCGGCCACTTGGGGCTGCTGCCCCAGACAGCCAAGTCGTTCAAGCAGGTGGGCCGGGCCCCCGCGGAACGCGATGAGGTCCTCCGTTCGGCGGACGCCTTGGTCGCGGCCGGGGCCGTGGGCATGGTGCTCGAGCATATGGCTTTCGATCTGGCTGCGGAGGTAACGCGCCGGGTACCGGTGCCCACCGTCGGGATCGGAGCGGGCAAGGAGGTGGACGGCCAGGTGCTGGTCCTCCATGATTTCCTGGGCTTGGGCGAAGGTTACCTCCCGCCTTTCGCGAAAGCCTTTGCGGGAGTCCGCCAAGCGGCATTGAAGGGCGCGGGAGACTATTGCCGGGCCGTGCGCGAGCGCCGGTTTCCGTAGGCTTGGGCTATCGGCGTCTCCCGGATCGATGCTATTCGAGATTCGACATCACATAAAGGTATCAGCATGGAAAATCAGGAAGCCCGACCGCATCAATCCGCCGACGACTCCCTCCGGCCCGATCCGGGTTTGGAAATCGTGCAAGGCCGTGAATTCCTTTCCGAAAACGTTTCCATCTCGGGACGGCATTTCGTTCGCTGTTCCTTCAATTTCTGTAACCTTATTTATTCCGGGGGCCCGGTGGGCCTGGTGGAATGCGGCGGCGGGAACAATCGCCTGGTCGAGGTGGGACCCTTGCAGGAAGCGCTCAAGGATGGTTCCGGCGATGCCATCAAGGAAAAGATGATCCGCTATTGGAAGGATGTCCGCAAGGGACTGAATCTGGAAGTCCAACCGGAATCCTGAATTCCGGAACCCGGGCCACGGTAACGAATCAGCG
>DAINDC010000125.1:8613-13121 GCA_036732085.1 Fibrobacterota bacterium
CTCCAGCCAGGCCGTGACGGCGCAGCCCGTGAATCCGAAGAGGAAGAACCAGGCCAAGCCCGTCTCCACCGCGTCCCCGTGCCGCAGATACCAGGTATCCCTGGTGATGATGGGCACCTTGTGCCGCAGGACGACCTGGGCTTGCAGTTCCGATTTGCCGAGGATCCGGCCCTTATAATCGTAGAAGATGCTGATGCCGGCATTGGAGCAGCGCGCGATGGGCGCGCCCACCTCGACGGCCCGGAAGCGCGCGATATTGGCATGCTGGAACGGGGCGTTGCTGTATCCGAACCAACCGTCATTGGTGATGTTCACGAGCAGTTCCGCGCCCCGTCGGCGGGCGCCCCGCGCGAAATCGGGATAGATGATCTCATAGCAGATGGACGGCGAATAGTTGACGCCCCGATGCCAGACCGCATAGTCGGCGCCGGGTGAGAAATCGCCTTCGCCCAGGTTCACATAGTTGATGATGGGAAAGACATCGTCGAAGGGAAGCCGCTCGCTGAAGGGTACCAGGCGCAGCTTGGAATATTGCTGGATGCTGTCCTTGCCGCCCGTGCTGGGAAACAGGAAGGCCGAGTTGTAGAAAAGATAGGCATGGTACGGCTTGGTGTCGGGGACGAAGTCGAGCGCGCCCACCAGGAAATCGGCTCCCGTCTCCCGGGCTGCGCGTTGGAACTTCCCGTAAACCTCACTCCGGCTGCGCAGGAAGTCGGGAACAGCCGTTTCCGCCAGGACCACCAGATCGCTGCCCGCGATGGGCGCGGGTGATCCGTCGCCCTCCATGGTATCCCAGGTCTTCTGCATGACGTCCTGGAAATAATGCTCGTCCCATTTCTTGGTCTGGGGGATGGACGGCTGCACGAGGCTGATATCCAGCATGCCATGCGCGGCCGGATCGGGACGGGACAGCGAAATCCGGCCCTGGACGACCAGGAAGAGGGGTATCGCCGCTGCTACGGTCGCATAGGCGAGACGGGTCTTCCCGCGTCCCCGCCAGGCCGCGAAGGCGAGGCAATTGCAGGCGACCACGGCCATGGACAGTCCGAAAATGCCCAGGAAGGAGGCGGCCTGGATCAGGCTGGCATGGCTGCCGAGGACATAGCCCATGTCGTTCCAAGGGAAGGACATCTCGCCCAGGGTACGAAGCACTTCGACGCCGCCCCAGAGCAGGGGAAAGGCGGCGAGTCCGTAGGGCTTTCCCGCCAGGAACCGGAAGAGCCAGCCCAGGAGGCCGTTGAAGGTCGATAGGAAGAGGATCAGCAGGATCAGGCCGAAGCCTATGATGAGCGCCGGGCCGACCTTCATCACGTTGTAGATCCACCAGTACATGACGGTGTTGTAGAGGATGCCGGCGCCGAAATGGTACCAGAAGGCCTGCTTGAGGCTCAGGCGCATGGTGGCGGCGAAGGCCGGGACAAGTACCAGGAAGGCGAGCGGCCCCAGGGGGAAAGGCGGATAGCAGAGGGCCCAGGCGACGGAGGCAAGGGCGATCCATCCCAGCAAGTCCCAGCGGGGACGCCCCAACCGGAGCCATAGGGGTAACCTGGGCATTACCGTTTGTTCTGGGGGTGGAGGAGCAGGACGAATTCTCCCTTGGGCGTCCTTTCCCGGTAATGCTCGCGCAGCTTGGACACCGGACCCGCCAGGAATTCCTCGAACTTCTTGGTCAGTTCCCGCGCGAGTACGACATGCATGTCGGGACCGAACACATTTCCGATCTCCTCCAGGAACTGGCGGATCTGATGCGGCGATACATAGAACATCAAGGTGGGCGCGTGCTGCTCTTCGCCGCCGAAGCGCTCCTTGAGGGTCTCCAGCTTGCGGAGGCGTTGGGCCGATTTCTTGGGCGGGAAATTCTCGAAAGCGAACCGATCGGTCGGCAGACCCGAAGCCGTCAGGGCGGCCACCATGGCGCAGGGGCCCGGCACGGGGAAGACGCGCACCCCTTCCGCCAGGGCGGCTTTGACCAGGTTGAAGGCCGGGTCCGCGATTCCGGGCGTGCCCGCGTCGCAGATCAAGGCCAGGCGCTGGCCGTCCTTGAGCCTTTCCAGATAGGCGGGCGTGCGTTTTTCCTTGTTGAAATCGTTATAGCTTTCGGAGGGCCGGGAGATGCCGTAATGTCCAAGGAGGACGCGGGAATGGCGCGTATCCTCCGCGAGGATGAGATCGACGGATTTGAGGATGCGCACCGCGCGGAAGGTGATGTCTTCCAGGTTCCCGATGGGCGTGGCCACCAGATAGAGGCCGGGCGCGAGCGGCGAGAGCGGATCGGCGATGACCTGGTCCGAGGCTTCGCCTTCCTCGGAATCGTCCCCGGTCAGGTTTTCATTTTCAGTATCGGCGCCGGACTGGGTTTCGGTCTCGTGGTCGTTGTCGTTCTCGTCGTTGTCGGAATATTCAGGATCGCGGATCATGCTGGCAAATAAAGATACTTGTTCGCATCGGGATTGAGTGGTCCGCCTATTTCCTCTTTTTCTTGAACAGCTTGAAAATCCGGGAGGTCTCCTTGCCCCCGGCCTTGGCTGTAACCTTTAAGAAATACAGGCCGTTGGCGATGTCCCGTTCGCCTTCCGCGCGGCCGTCCCAAACCACTTCCTGGTAGCCGACGACATTCCGCTCCCCGAGGGTCCGAACCAGGCGGCCGGCGCGGGAGTAGACCTTGAGGTCGACCTTGTCGCAGTAATCGGTGAGGCTGAAAACGAAGGTGGCGGTATCGGCGAAGGGATTGGGATAGCTGCCCAGGTCGCGGATGGAAAGGTCGTCTCCCAGCCGATACACGAGGGTCCGGCGCGCGACATTGCCGGAAACATCCGCGGCGAACACTTCCAGGGAATCGCGGGCGGCCTTATGCTGCGGGAGGAAATTTATGCGGGCCAAGGTGGGGAAGGGGTTGCCCGATTCCTGGACATGGTTGAGGCTGTCCAGGACCTGCATGCGGCTGGTCAAGGTGGGAGGATGCAGGAGGAGGTCGATGCCTTGCCCGTCCCGGATGGTCACGTCGATGGGAGTATGCAGGGGCACGAAATCATCCGGCAGCAGGACCTGCCCGCGGCTGCTCAATTGGATGATCGGAGCCGTGACATCCTTGTTGAACAGAAGGGCGTACAGGCCGCTGCGCAAGCCCCGGGCGGTCCAGGGCGGAGCGACGCCGGGAAGCGTATCCAGTTTGAGCCAGGTCTGGCCTGCCGTTTCGCGATAATGCCAGTAGGGACGGGTCGCAGCCGCGGCGGTCTTGGGCAAGGGGGATTTCACCGCCTGGCCGATTTCGAAATTCCCCTGGGTGGAGGAATCCGTTTCGATCCGGTAAGCCGTGAACGGCATGACCCCGTCCGGCGGGGCGAGATGGGCGGGCAGGGAGGTAATCGACACGTTACGGGAGAAGACCCGGTGCGATTTGGAGGCGGCCGTCGCCAGGACCAGGGAAACTCCGTTCGTGTCGAGCCGCAACGAATCCGAAACGGAAGAGAGGCTGGTGGTCTTGATCTTGAAAACGGTATCCTGCGAACTCTTGCTGACGGCCAGCTCGCCGTCACGCGAGGCGATGAGGGCGACGCGCAGCCGCTTCCCCGCCAGCATGCTATCGGACAGGGCGAAGAAGAGCGAATCCAATCCCCCGAAAGCCAGCTTGCCGCCATAGGTCAGGGTATCCATGAACGGTCCTGGATTTTCCGCATCCCGGGCCATGGCCACCTTGAATCCCGTCGCCGTTCCCAATCCCTTATTATGGAAAGCCACCCAGACCCCGAGCTTATCCTGGATGGGAAGGTGGAAGGCCTGATCGGCGAATTCCAGGCTCGCGAGGTTCGATAGCGGCAGGGAGTAGGTCCGCGAACTCAGGTTGGCGATCGGTTGGGCGGGCTGGCCTTGATCGTCCAAGACCTGCACGTTGAGCCGGAAGGCCAGATACAAGCGCGGATTGGCGAGGTCACCGGCAGGTGGGGGAAGGCCCACCCAGTTGGCCGTCTCCAGGTGGATCCCATCGTCGGTTTTGAATCCGCTCTGGTTCTCGCCGGGAAACAGGGGCGCTACGTCCCCGCCGATGACATAGGACGCGATGCCCGCTCCGAAGGCGACCTTGGCATAGGAGGTATTGAGCTTGAGGCTGATTTTCACGGAGTCGCCCGGGGCGGCATTGGCGGGCCGGATGGAAACCGAGTCGATGAGCCAATCCAAGGTCGAGAACGGGGCGGACAGGACATGCGCCTGTTTTTCACTCCAGTAATGGACCACCACCTTTCCGTTCTGGATCGAACCCAGGGGCAGGTTGAGTTTCCGATCCAGTTCGAAGCCGCCCTGGTTGATCTTGACGGGCGTGTCGCTTTCGAGGGAGTCGTCCAGGTAGAGGGTGGCCACGCCATCCGCCTGGTCGAGCGGCAGGGAGACGGCCTTGGCATGCAATTCATCCGCGCCCGCCAGCACCTGGGGCTTGAGGGTGAGAGCGCCTTCCTTGGAGGGGAAAGACATATGCAGGGCCGGATCGCCCAGGAGATTGAACTCCGCGAGGA
>DAINDC010000126.1:0-2742 GCA_036732085.1 Fibrobacterota bacterium
GTAATACGCAGTGTAGAGCTGGGAAGAATCGCATTTGGGGGAGATGTTCCAGGTCAGATAAGCGGGATCCCCGGCCTCGTAGAGTTTCTGGAGGGAGTCCGCCATCACTTTGCAGTCCGCGGGAACGGCGTTGCGGACGCGCTTGGGCGCCCGCTTGGCTTCCGGCGCCTCCAAACCTAAAGCGAGGAGGGCGAGGACGGGCAGTATGATTTTCAGGGGTTTCATGGATGGAAATAAAAAGGTGGAAATGAAAAAGCCCGGGAATCTCCCGGGCTTCAAGATAGCGAATGCGGGCCGCGCCGGGAAGGGTCCCGGGCACGGCCCTGGCACGCTTCAGCTATTAGTGGAAAACCATCAAGGAGTCATGGCCGGCGGTGTGGGTCTTGAGCCATTCGTCGAATTTGGCCTGCATGGCGGCCTTCTCGGCATCGGTCAAAACCGGCCCGGGCAGGGTGCCTACATGGGCCTTCTCGAAGGCGTCCCTGGCGGCGTCGATTTCCAGCTTCTTGGCGTCGAACTCGGCCTTGTGTGCGGCCATCTGCTTTTCCCATTCGGCTTTGTTCTTGTCCATGTCGGCTGCGCGGGCGGCTTTCTCGGCGTCGAACTCGGTCTTCTCATCGGCGCGGGCTTTGTCGGCGATGGCTTTCAGCTTATCGCCCAGCTCCTTGGCCAAGCCGGCCTTGTTGGAATCGGCGGCGGCCTTGATCTTGTCCTTGTATTCGTCCAACAGGGTCTTGACCTGGGCGCGGATGGCGTCGCGTTCGGTCTTGTCTTCGGCTACATCGGCCTTATGCGCGGCGATGCGCTTCTCGATTTCGGCTTTCTGCTCGGCGCTCAGACTGTCATGCTTGGCCTTGAGACCTTCGCGACGGACCTCCAGTTTCGCCTTGAGCTCTTCGAGCTTGGCCTTGTCCGCATCCGAGGGGCCCGTGGTGGGGGTGGTAGCTGCGTAGGAGGCACCGACGGCAAGGCATCCGGCCATCAAGGTGCTGAGGAAAAGTTTGTTCATGGTCATGAGGAGACTCCTGTTTGGGTTTGACCGCCCACTCTTGGGGCGAATCCAGGTAAAGCAAGGGAGGTGCCAATTCAGCCAATCATGGAGTATCCGGATTTCACGCGATTCAGAATGGTTACTTGGGCGGAATCGGTTGGAGAGTACCGATTGGGGCGCACTTATGCGGACAGGACCGTACGGAACCGTACAGGACAGAAGCAAAATATTTTGCGTTATAATTGAGAACCATGAAAAAAAATCCATCTTTCTCCGCCCGCCTTTTGATCGCCCCTCTCGCCATCCTGGCCTTCCATTTTCATCCGGTATCGGCCCAGAGCCTGGCCTTGGATACCTTGGCCGTGCGCGTCCTCTTGGACGAGAACTCGCTCGACACGCTACCGGTGTCCGCGGTAGCCACGATTGATGCGTCCCAACGCATCGTGTCCCTGGATCTGTCCGGCCGGAAGATCGTGAAGCTGACTTCCGAGATCGGATCAATCACCAACCTCAAGTCCCTGGTCCTTTCCAACAACCTCATCGACTCATTGCCCGCCGAGATCTGGAACCTCGGCCAACTGGTCTCGCTCGATGCCAGCGGGAACCGCATCACCAGGCTGGACGCGCACGTGGCCCAATTGTCGAACCTCATCTTCCTGAGCCTGGGCCGTAATTCCCTGCCCGCTCTGCCCCCCGAGCTCTTCACCTTGCCGAATATCGAATACCTGCTGCTCTCCGGTAACTTGCTGGATACCCTGCCCGAGGGCGTGGCCGACCTCGTCTTCCTGAAATACCTGAATGTTTCCGGCAACCGGCTCCGCACGGTTCCCGGCGCGGTCGCGGCGATGAACCAATTGGACAGCCTCGATCTGAGCGGCAACCTCATGACGGGCCTTCCCGAAGTCATCACCAGCCTGATCCATCCCAAGGTCGGTTTGGAAGACAACCTGCTCTGCAACCTTTCCGCGCAGGTTTCCGCATGGGCGACGGGGAAGGATCCCGCCTGGCAGGCGACCCAGATCTGCGGCATCGCGGTGCGGCCCGGAGCGGCCCATGCGGGAGGATTCGTCTTGCGCGCGTGGGCGGAGTCGGGTGACATCCGGATGGAATTCCCGGCGTCGGCCTACAGTAACCCGCAAGCTACCTATGAGGCCGCGCTCCTGGACGCTCAAGGCCGGACCGCTTATCGCGGAAGCCTGCGGGCCGGTTCGCTGCGCATAGCCCGGACGGAATTGGGAAGCCACCGGGGCGGCCTTTGGGCGGAACTCCGATCGGAAGGCCGGGTCTTGGCGGCGGTACCGGTCCTTTCCGCAAAGTGAAAAAAAGCAAGATGAAAAAAGCGAAGTGAAAAAAAGCCAGGTGGAAAAGTTCCAGGCGTAAAAAAAGCGGGCCCCCTGGAGAGGCCCGCCCAATGGGAAAAGCAGTCGGCTGCGCGTCGCCGCGTTTCCGAGGCCCGGCTTAGCGAGGCCCGGCTCGATTGAGGCCCGGCTTAGTTGATCCGGTTCAGCTCCACGCGTCGGTTCAAGGCCCGGCCTTCCGCCGAGGTATTGGGCGCGATGGGACGGGAGGATCCGTAGCCCATCACCTTGAGGCGCTTCGGGTCCACGCCTTTCTGGATGAAGTAGTTGGCGACCGATTGCGCCCGCGCCTGCGAGAGCATCTGGTTCTTGGTGGGATTGCCCTTTTTGTCGGTATGGCCGGCCACCTCGAATTGGATGGTCGGATTGCCTTGGATTTGGGCCACGATATCA
>DAINDC010000126.1:2752-5161 GCA_036732085.1 Fibrobacterota bacterium
CGATATCGTCCAGCACCCGGTACGATTCCGAAGTCAGTTCCGAGGAGGCGGTCTTGAAGCTGACGCCCTTGAGGACCATGGTCTTCACCACTTCCTTCACCTGGATATTGTCCGGGCAGCCGTCCTGATCCTCGAAGCCGTTCACGACTTCGGCCGCATTGGGGCACTTGTCCTGCGCGTCGAGGATGCCGTCCTTGTCATTGTCGGGATCGGGGCAACCGTCCTCGTCCTCGAAGCCGTCCTTGTCCTCCGGTTCGTTCGGGCACTTGTCCGAAACGTCGGGGATGCCGTCATTGTCCCGGTCCAGGTTGGGGCAGCCATCCTTGCCGTTCGCGCCTTGGGCATCGTTGGGGCACTTGTCGAGGATATCCGGCACGCCATCCTTGTCATTGTCGGGATCGGGGCAGCCGTCCTCGTCCTGGAATCCGTCCTTGTCTTCCGGCTGATTGGGGCACTTGTCCTTGACGTCGGGGATGCCGTCCTTGTCATTGTCGGGATCGGGGCAGCCATCCTCGTCCTGGAAGCCGTCCTTGTCCTCCGGTTCGCTCGGGCACTTGTCGTATTTGTTGGGGATGCCGTCGTGATCATTGTCCTGCTTGAGGATGAATCCCGCCCAGGTGATTTCGAACATCATGGAAAGATCGGGGGAACCCTTGATGCTGAAGGTTTGCAGATGCGGCCCGCCGTCGACCTTATACTGGACCGGGATATAGCCGGTATTGAAACCCATGACCAGACCCGCGTAGAAGTCGATGCCCACGGGCGTCTGCGCCACGCCTCCGAAGGTCAAAGTGGTGGGTTCGGTCGCGAACTCATCGTCTCCCAGCTTGTTGAAGCGGCTCTCATGGTAGAATTCCGTGTAGAAGCGGATGAAGGATCCCGCCTCATACTCGGCGGCGGAAGACCAGAAGAGGATGTCGTCGAAAGGCGGCTGCGAGCTGATATTGGTTTTGCGGACGCCCGCATTGAAATGCCAAAGGAATTGGAATTCTTCCGCGACCTGCCCGAGGTCGAGGGTGAGGCCCAGGCCGGCCAGGAAGGTGGGTCTGCCCGCGCCGAATGGGGAAGAGCCTTCGTTGAAGGCGTTCACGTCATTGGTCATGTATTCCAGTTCCCGCGGAATGATGCCGTGCCGATCGAATTGGGTGGGCGCCGTGCCTCCGAGCATCAGGGCCATGCTCACCACCTGCAGGTCCTTGATAGGCAATTGGAACTTGAGCCGGAAGCGCAGGTCGCCCTGGTATTGCTGATCCAGATTGAGGACCGAAGGGCTGCTCTTGATTTTCTCGTAGTAGAGGGGAAGCGCCAGGCCGATATCCGTGTAATCGCCGAGCCCGAGAGACATGAAGACGCTCGAGCTCAAGGTCAGGTAATCCGTCAAATCAAGCGGCTGGCCGTCCTGGGTGATTTTGGCGTCCTTGACCACCAGTTGATCGTCGACCACCTGGGAATGCACACCCACTCCGAGTTTGCCGTTCTGAAGGGTCTTGTTGATGCCGACGACTCCGTCCCGGTTCAGGGTCGCGGATGCGGACGTGACAAGGAGGGCCGATAGGGCGAACAGGGAAATTTTCTTCATTTCAACCTCAGCTAGATGTGGTATGGAATGAATCCAGCCCGAAAAAATATAACACCAACTTCAATAAGCACAATGAGATATCCGCTCTCGTTTTCGGCCGCGCGGCCTTTTAATCTTGCGCTCCCGGCCGAGGTTTTATTATTAATAGCATTCCGGGAAGTCACCACGGAACTTCTTTTTAATCGCGAGGTTGCGGTGATGCGGATGCGCTCCGAGATCAAGTCCTTTCTGGCCCACTTGCGATTACATTATCAGTTCCTGATCCTGTCGGGAGCCTTCCTCGCGGGCGCGGTGTTTTCCGGCGGCGCGGGCGGCGGCGCATTCGTGCTGCAGTTCCTGAACGTGCATATCCTCCTCTTCGGCGGCGTCACCGTTTACAATTCCTTTTGGGACAAGGACGAGGGGGCGATCGGCGGCATGCGCCATCCCCCCAAGCTCGCCGGCTGGACCTTGCCCGCCTCCTGGATCCTCCAGGTGATAGGCTTGGGTCTGGCGGCCCGGGTCTCGCCGGCATCCGGCGCGACCTATGCCGCGGCCATGGCGCTGTTTTGGTGCTATAGCCGGCCGGGCATCCGCTGGAAAGGCCGGCCGTTGTTGGGTCTCTTTGCCATAGGCATCGGGACGGGCGTTTGTGGGTTCCTCCTGGGTTACCTGCACCGGGGCGGCAACCGTCTCTCCGCGGCATCCCTCGCGGGATCTTTGGGCGTGGCCTGCCTCATCGTCAGCCTGTTCCCCATGTCCCAGGTCTACCAGGTGGAGGAGGATCTGGAGCGGCGCGACCGGACCTTCACGGCGCGTTATGGCTTGCCCGGCGTGCGGCTGGCCTATGC
>DAINDC010000126.1:5171-13094 GCA_036732085.1 Fibrobacterota bacterium
ACGTCGGGCTGATGCTGATGATCCTCGGCCACCTGTTCCCGCTGGGCGTGCTCCTCCTGGCGGGAGGGATGTCCCGCATCGACCCGAGGCTCGGCTGGGGCTTCCTGGTCCTGGGCTCCGCCGCCGGACTGGGGGTATGGCAGGTGATACGTAACCTGCGCGTGTCTGCGGAGGAGTATGGCCGCGTGATGGCGGTGAAGTACGTGGCCTCGGGTCTTTTCGCGGCCTTCCTCGCGGCCATCCTAGGTTTGCAGGCGCGCGGCTTTTTCCGAGGCCCCGGATTCTAGAACGTCCGGCCCCGGGCCCCGGATTCTAAAACGTTATTCCCGGTCGCGTCCGCGGATTACGATATGCTTGTCGCCGCCGTCGCGGGCAAAAGAAACCTCGATCTCGTATCCGTCCACGGGCCCGCCATTCTCCGTGCCCCAGTGCCAGCGCCCGTCCGTCAATTCCGCCGCATAATCCTCGGCCTTGAAGGGGCGCTCGCCGAATTGCCGATAGCATTGATCATTGGCCAGGCGCGCGGCCAAGGTCTCGGCGGAAACGGGAGTCAGGGGCGGATGCCGGGCGCAAGCCGTTATGGAAAGGGAAAGGACAAGGGCCAGAGCCAGAGCCAAGGCGGAAAGGTTCGCAGCCAAGGCCGGTCCTAAGCTGGAGCGGAACAGGAAGCCTGCCCCGGCCGGGTGGGAAGTTCGCATGCCCTAACTATAGCACGTCCGGCTCCCGGAAGCCAACTTGGTCGGTTCCGACCAACCGGGTCAGAGCCGGCGGTAGGGATCCCAACTGGCGGTGTCGTAGAAGGTTTCCGGGCTCCACAGCCGGAAGCTCGTATCGGAAACCGTTTTCAGGCGGGTCAGGATCAGGCCGCCCAAGGTATCCCAAACCGCGGGGAAGGTCATGGTGGAATCCAATTGGCGCTGCAGGTTTTCCTCGGTCGCGAGGAAGGAACCCACCTGATACCATTTGGCCGAGGCCTGGAAGGATTCCAAGGTGTCCTCGACGACATCGAAGAAATATTTGGAACCGTCCAAGGTGATCTTGAACTTCACATCGAGGGTGCTGGTGGAATCCTTCGGGTAGGTCTTGACCGTAAGGTAGGATCCGTTCTTGAGGGCCGGAAAGGCGCGCAGGATATAGCTGATCCATAAGGGCTTCTGGCGGACCGGCGCGTATTCACGGCGGATGAAAGAGGTGTCGGTCACCTCGCGCACGGCATTGGTATCGTCCTCGATGGCCTTGAAGTCGTGGAATATGCCGTTCTGGGCGCGGCCCAGCTTCGTATTTCCGAAGAACAGGTTCGAATCGTGCTGGGACCAGTTGCCCTGGAAATCGTCGAAGGCCTCGTTGTCCTGGATCCAGAAGAGCCGGAAGGACCCGTTGGAGTCGAGGATGAATTCGGATTCGAGCGGGGACATGTTGCTGTCGAGCCAGGGATAATTGGCGACGTAGACGCCGGGGGTCAGTTTCTTGATCTTGGCGACGGTCCCGGTGGAGTCGGTCTTGGCCGCGGTCGCGACATCTCCCTCGCCTCCGAAAAGGCAGCCGCCGAAAGCGAGCGCGGCGAGCGCGCATAGGACGGTGAATAGGGTTTTCCTCATCGTTGGATCGCTTGTTTGGGAGTGGATGGGGAGATGAATTTCGTTACGCCCCGGTTGAATGCTTCTCAGGAAAACTAAATTCACTACCCTGGAGTTGTACGCGGAATCGGGGCTTTGCGCCCAATTTTCCGTCCAAGTTCGTTTTGTGATTCGGTGTCACATGTTAATCAACAATTTTTAACGTGCGGGCGAAAAGAAATTCGCGGGCTTGGGAATTATTCGGCCGATGGGAGTTGGAATGCGGAACATGGAATCGACGGGAAGCCCGCTACGGTGGGGGCTCATGGCCTCGGGGGGCATCGCCCGCAAGTTCGCCGCGGATGCCCGCGCCCATGGCATCGAGGTGGCCGCCGTGGCGAGCCGCGACTCCGGCCGGGCCGCGGAATTCGCCTCCCGCCACGGGATCCCCAGGTCACATGGAAGTTACGATGCGCTGCTGGCGGATCCGGGTGTGGATGTGATCTATATCGCGATTCCAACCAATATGCATGCGGAATGGAGCATCCGGGCGGCCCGCGCCGGCAAGCATATCCTCTGCGAGAAGCCGGGCGCCATGGACGAGGCGGAATGCGAGGCCGTGATCCGGGCCGTGAAGCGCGCGGGCGTCTTTTACATGGAGGGATTCATGTACCGCTGCCACCCGGTCTGGGGAATGGTGAAGGCCCTGATCGCCGAGGACGCCATCGGCGAAGTCCGTTCCGTCCACTCCTCGTTCTGCTATGACATGGGTTTCCAGCCCGCGAATATCCGGCAAAGCCGGGAAACGGGCGGCGGCGCGCTCCTGGACGTCGGCTGCTATTGCCTTTCCTTCAGCCGCATGATAACCGGATCCGAACCGGTGTCCGTCCAGGCCACTTCCCGGATGGGTCCGGAGATCGGGGTGGATGAAGTGACCACGGCGGAAATGGTATTTCCCGGGGGCGTGCGCGCGACCTTCCAATGCGCCATGCGCCTCGCGGAGCCGCATGCGGCGATCATCCATGGCGACAAGGGCCGCATCGAGATTCCCACACCCTGGCATCCTCCCGCGGATGGGGCCGAGGTGCGCCTCATCCTCCACAGCGGGGAGACGGGAACCTATCGCGCCGGGGATGGCATCGCCTTGTTCGCGCGGGAGGCCCTGGACGTCGCGGAAAACCTGGGGCTATGCCAAAGCCCTTCCATGAATTGGGAAGACAGCCTGGGCCAGGCGAAGGCCATGGAAGCCTTGCGCAGGAGCGCGGGACACATTTAAAAGGCCGGGGTGCCCGACGCGCCGTTCCGGCCTCGCGACACGTCCCCATTCCGTAGGGATTGCTAAACCTTGGGGGCCTTCAGGGTTTCAGGGGATCAGAATTCCAGGAGCCTGGAAATGGAGATGTCCGCCTTCTTAGGAACCACGGCCGCCGAAGCCCACTGATCCACGCGGAAGACATCGTCGATGGCTTTGCGGATGTCCGCGCTCGAGACCCGATCCAGCTTGGCCAGGATCTTCTCGATGGTTTCTCCGGGCTGGCCGTACATGAGCTGGCGCGACAGATTGGCCATGCGCGTGCTGGTCGATTCCAGGCCGAGCAGGATGCTGCCGCGGATGTTCTTCTTGGCGAAGTCGATTTCCTCGGCCTTGAGTCCGTCCTGCTTAAGGGCCACGATCTGCTTGTTGATTTCCTTGATGGCCTTGGACAGGTCCTTCGGCTCGGTCGCGAAACCGATGGAGTAGGATCCCGTATTGATCAGGAACTCGGGATTCGAATAGATGGTATAGACCAGGCCCAGCGATTCGCGCACGCTCTGGAAGAGCTTGGAGCTCATGCCGTCGCCGAATACGCAGTTGAGCAGGAGCAGGGCGTAGCGATTGGGATGATCCCAGGCATAGCCGGGTCCGCCGAGGATGGCCGTCACCTGATGCACGGGCCGCTTCTCTAGGAGGTGCCGGGTCTTGGCCACGGCGGCCGGTCGGCGGGGCGATGTCCGGGAGGCTTCGTCGGCAGGTCCGCGTTGCGCGGTCTTGGACTTGCCGCGGGAGAGCCCGTAAGCCTTGCGCGTCACGTCCACGAGTTCGGTATGGGAGACGTTCCCCACCGCCAGGACATAGAGCGGCAGCTTATGCGCCGTCCTTTTCTGGTGGTTGAGGAGATGGGTCCGGCTCAGGCCGCGCACGGTCTGGGCGGTGCCGGTGATCGGGAAGCCGAGCGGATGCTTGGCAAAATAGGCTTGCGAGAAAAGGTCGTAGACATAATCCTCGGGATTGTCCTCTCCGCCCTTGATCTCCTCGATGATGACATCCTTCTCCTTGCCCAGTTCGGTGGCGTCGAAGGTGGAGTCCAGCACCATTTCCAGGAGCATGGACAGGCCGGAGGCGACTTCCGAATCCACGACCTTGGCGTAGAAGCAGGTCTGCTCCTTGGAGGTATAGGCATTGATCTGGCCGCCCGTGGACTCGAAGCATTTCACGATGGAGAGCGCATCATGCTTGGGCGTGCCCTTGAAGACCATATGCTCGAAGAGGTGGGCCAGACCGTTGGTCTTGGGTTCCTCGTCCCGGGATCCGATATCGAGATAGACGCCCATGCTCGCGGAGCGGACGGCCGGAAGCGATTCGGAGGCGACCACCACGCCGTTTTCCAGGCGCGTCGTCTTGATGTTGAAGTGCGTGATTTTGCGCGAAGCCATGGTTTCCGGGATGGGAACTCCGGGATGAGGTGAACGCTGAAGTAGGGGCAAAAAAAAGGGCGCGGCCAGTATGCCGCGCCCTTCAGTTCGATTCGCTTAGGCTTGGGGCTGGAGCAGAAGCTGCTTGCGGCTCAGCTTGATCTTCCCTTGCGGGTCGACGCCGATGCATTTCACTTCCACTTCGTCGCCCATGGAGAGCACGTCTTCCACGCGGTCCACCTTGTTCGGGGCCAGCTCGGAGATATGCACCAGGCCTTCCTTGCCCGGCAGGATTTCCACGAAGGCGCCGAAGGTCGCGATGCCCTTGACCTTGCCACGGTAGATCTTGCCCACTTCAGCTTCGGCGAAGAGCTCGTTGACCATCTTGAGCGCCATGACGGCATTGCCGCGATGGGCCGCGGAGATGGTCAGGTTGCCCTGATCGTCCACGTTCAAGGTGGCGCCGGAGTTTTCCTGGATGCCGCGGATGACCTTGCCGCCGGGGCCGATGAGGTCCTTGATCTTGTCGGACGGGATCTTCTTCTGCAGGATGGCGGGCGCGAACTTGTTGAGGTCGCGGGTGGCCGGCAGGGCTTCCTTCATCTTGGACAAGATGTGGAGGCGGCCTTCCTTGGCCTGCTTCAGCGCGCGCTGCATGAGCTCGGTGGTGAGTCCGCGGAGCTTGATGTCCATCTGGAAGGAGGTCAAGCCCTTCTCGGTGCCGCAGACCTTGAAGTCCATATCGCCGAGATGATCTTCCGTGCCGTTGATGTCCGACAGGGTTTCGAAACGGGTGCCGTCCGAGACCATGCCCATGGCGATGCCGGCCACGGGGGATTTGATTTTCACGCCCGCGTCCATGAGGGCGAGGGTGCCGCCGCAAACCGAAGCCATGGACGAGGAGCCATGGGATTCGAGGATGTCGGAGACGAGGCGGATGGTATAGGGGAAGCTCTCGGAGGTGGGCAGCACGGGCGCGAGGGCGCGTTCCGCGAGGAAGCCGTGGCCGACTTCGCGGCGTCCGACCGAGTTCATGCGCTTGGCTTCGCCGACCGAGAAGCCGGGGAAGTTATAGTGCAGCATGTAGTTCTTGTAGGTTTCGCCCTGGAGGGACTCGACGCGCTGTTCGTCGTTCTTGGTGCCCAAGGTGCAGACGACCAAAGCCTGGGTCTCACCGCGCTGGAACACGGCGGAGCCATGCGTGCGGGGGAGGGCCGAGGTCTCGATGACGATGTCGCGGATATCGGAAGGGCCGCGTCCGTCGATGCGGAGCTTCTCGGAGAGGACCATCTCGCGCATGTCGCTCCATTGGATGGCTTCGACGGCTTCATTGACCTCACCCTTGCGATCCTTGTATTCGTCGCCCAGGGCGACGAGGACGTCGGCCTTGACCTGCTTCATGGCGGCGTAGTGGGCCTTCTTGAGCATGGGCGTGTGGAAGATCTTGTTGAGGACGGGCTTGGCGATGGCTTCGACCTTCTTGAACAGGTCGGCATCCTGGGCCTTGGGGACAAAGACGTCCTTCTCGACCGGGAACAAGGCGATGAGGTCCTGCTGGCCCTTGACGATGACCTTGATGGCTTCGTGTCCGGCAAGGATGGCGGCGACCATGACGTCTTCGGCCACTTCAAAGGCGGAACCTTCGACCATGCAGATGGAGGAGGAGGTGCCGGCGACGATGAGTTCGATGTCGGCGGATTCGATTTCCTCATAGGTGGGATTGACGATGTACTTGCCGCCCACGCCGATGACCTTGACGCAAGCGACCTGGTCTTCGAAGGGGAGGGTGGACAAGCCGATGGCGGTCGAGGAGGCGATCACGGCGAGCGTGTCGGCGTCGAACTTCTCATCGGCGGAAAGGACCTGGCAAACGATTTGCACTTCGCGCTTGTAGCCGTCCGGAAACATTGGGCGCAGCGGCCGATCGATGATGCGGCAGGTCAGGACTTCCTTGTCGCTGGGCTTGGCTTCGCGCTTGAAGTAACCGCCGGGAATCTTTCCGGCGGCATAGGCCTTCTCGCGGTACTCGACGGTCAGGGGGAAGAAATCGCCCAAGGCTTCCGGGCCGGCGCAGACGGTGCACAGGACCACGGTATCGCCCATGCGGGCCAGGACGGCGCCGCCAGCTTGTTTGGCCAGGCGACCGGATTCGAGAATGATATTTTTGCCGTCCGGCAAGGTAATGGTAACGGTTTGTTTTGCCATGGAATTTTCTGCTCCCGTATGTTGTGGGCGCGCGGCACTCACCGCGCGTGGTCGATTTATCTAGAGGGGAAAAAGAGGAAGGATTAGCGACGCAGGTCGAGCTGCTTGATCAGGCCGCGATAGCCTTCCAAGTCGGTCTTGACCATGTAGTTGAGGAGGCGGCGACGATAGGCCACCATGGTCGTGAGGCCGCGGCGCGAATGCTTATCCTTCTTGTGGACCTTAAGGTGCTCGGTGATTTCTGAGATGCGATGCGTGAGCAACGCCACCTGGACCTTGGGATTGCCCGAGTCCTTGGCATCCTTGCCATAGGTGGTGATGGTCTTCGCTGCGATTTCCTTGGTCATGGTTGCCATACTGCTTCGTCGCTTTCTGCTTTTCTTCTACTTGCCTGATTGCTTGTATTGCTGATTAATTTACAAAAACCGCCTCGCGCTCCTTAACAGCCTTAGGTTGCAAAACCTGGACCGGGTGCTTACGAGAGGGTGGAATAATAATTTCTGGCGGGGTTTTTGGCCAATTTATTTCATCGGATTCTGAGTGAACACCGTGATTTTCAGCCATTTACGGGTTGCGACCTGAGGGCGGAAATGGGTCGGCTGCATCCTTCCCACCCCGGGAAGTGGCAGCCCATGGCCCATTCAGAAAATACTGGAAATGTTCAGAGAACCCAATTCGTGGTGGGCATGAACAGCCCGGCTATCAACATGATCACCACGGCGACGATGGCGATGACAACCAGAGGCACGATAATGTTCGAGTCCTCGTCCACGAGTCCGTTATTCAATCCCTTATCCATTTTCTTTTCCCTTTCAGAGTCGGCTGACCACTTCGAATTTGACTTCGACCCCTGTGGCCCATCCGACCGAGTCCCTTTAAATATATTCACCCGAGGACCCAATCGGGGTGCCAGGAGAAGGGTTAAGTTTTTGATTATTTTGAGTAGGTAGCGTGGTAAGGCTTTAAAAATAGCGAAATTGGCGGATTAGGACAGTTTGCCTATCAATCGCTCCCGGGTTTCGGTGATGTCCCGGGTGATTTGCAGGCGCAGTTCCTCCACGGATGCGAATTTCTTTTCGGGTCTGACATGGAAGTGCAATGCGAATTCCACCCATTGGCCATAAAGGTCTTCCGCAAAATCCAGGATATGCACTTCGATTTTAAGCGGCTGGCCTGATCCGCTTCCGGCAAAGGTGGGGGCGATGCCGATATTGGCGATGGCGGGAAGCTCCCGATCCCGGATTCGGACCCTGCCGCCATAGACCCCATAGGCGACCATGGCTTTGTTGGAAACGGGCAGATCCAGGTTGGCCGTGGGAAAGCCCAGGCCCCGGCCCCGCCCATCGCCATGAATCACCTTCCCGGCATAATCGAAGGGGCGGCCCAGGAGCCGGTTGGCTTGTTCGATGCGACCGGCTTCCAGATGGGTCCGGATGGCCGAGGAGCTGACCACTTCCCCGTCGAGCTTGAACGGTTCGAGCATCACGAC
>DAINDC010000127.1:0-5411 GCA_036732085.1 Fibrobacterota bacterium
AAGCCCTGGTTGGGGTCACCCCAATTTCAGCCATTTCACCCTGAGCAGTTACGTTAATTGTCATATAGTTAATACAATATACCTTCCTCGATGACCGTCCGGTCCCCTCTTAAGGGAGGGGCGCGGCCAGTATGAAAAGGAGAACAAAAAAATGCCGCGTTTGCTTATCGTTTCGAATAGGCTGCCCTTCACGTTGTCAGACAATTCAGGAAAGTTCGAACTCCTGGAAAGTCCCGGAGGCCTGGTTACCGCTCTCGGGTCCTATCTGGAATCCCGGAAAGCAGAAAAGGGATTCGAATGCATATGGGTCGGATGGCCCGGAACCTTTTTGCAAGGTCAACGTCAGTACGAATTCACCAAACAGACACGCAGCCAATTTGGTGCCCACCCGGTTTGGATGCACACGGAGGAAATGAACCTGCTCCATCAGGGATTCTGCAATCGTACGCTTTGGCCCCTGTTCCATTATCTCCCTTCCTACACCCATTACGACGAGAATTTATGGGAGGCGTATAAAAGGGCAAATATCGTATATTGCGATTCCATCCTCGCCATCCTCCAACCGGGGGACACACTTTGGATCCAGGATTACCAGCTTCTTCTGCTTCCAAAGCTCCTACGTGACCGCGCACCAGGCCATCCCACCGCTTTTTTCCTGCATATTCCTTTTCCTTCCTTCGAGATATTTCGCTTGCTTCCATCCGAGTGGCGGAAGGAGATATTGGAAGGGATGCTCGGCGCCGATCTGCTAGGGTTTCATACCCACGATTATACCCAGTATTTTCTCCGCAGCGTTTTCCGGACCCTTGGCCATGAGCATACTCTCGGCACGATCTCCATGGAGGGTCGCGTGGTGCGCGCAGACACCTTCCCCCTGGGGATTGATTATGGGAAATTCAAACAAACCGCTTCCGAACCCGCCGTGGTCGAGGAGGCCCAAGCCATTTCAACCAAGCTGGCCGGGATGAGAATCATTTCTTCGGTGGATCGTCTGGACTACACCAAAGGCATCCTTCACCGCCTTAAAGGCTTTGAGGCTTTTCTGGAGACGAACCCCGAGTGGTCCGGCAAAGTGGTCTTCATCCTGGCCGTGGTCCCATCCCGGGAGGAGGTCGATCAATATCAGAAGATGAAGAAGGAGATCGATGAGACCGTGGGAAAAATCAACGGCGCACATGGAAATGCCCTTTGGACGCCCGTGGTTTACCAGTACAGGCCCCTGCCCTTCCCTAGCCTAGTGGCGCTATATGCCGTTTCCGACGTCGCATTACTTACGCCTCTTCGCGACGGGATGAATCTTGTGGCAAAGGAATTTATCGCCAGCAAGACAGATGGAACCGGGGTCCTCATTCTCTCCGAAATGGCAGGCGCCGCGCGGGAACTCAGCGAAGCCTTGGTCATCAACCCCAACCATAAAGGCGAGATAGCGAAGGCCATCCGCCAAGCACTGGAGATGCCTCGTGAGGAGCAAATCTCGCGGAACCGGGCCATGCAGGAAAGACTCCGTAAAAATGATTCGAAACACTGGGCAACCGAGTTTCAAAAAGGTCTGGAAGGAGTCCTGGCACTCGAAAAAAGGTTGAACGTCAAGCACCTCGGCTATGAGCCCAGGAAATCCTTGATCACGGAGTATATGGCCGCAGAAAGCCGACTCATCCTACTTGACTATGACGGGACGCTCATTCCCTTCGCCTCGCATCCACAGTTGGCAATTCCGGATCCAGAATTGATCCTTTTACTGAAAAAACTTGCACGTGATGATAGAAACCATCTCTTCATCATCAGCGGCCGGAAGCGCGATATTCTCAAGAACTGGTTTGGTGGGCTTGGCATCGGACTCATCGCCGAACACGGAGTCTGGATTAGCGAAAAGGGATCCGATTGGAGGCTCGTGAAACCCATGGAGGTGACTTGGAAACCGAAGCTACTTCCCATTCTTGACGCTTATGTGGAACGCCTGGAGGGCTCATTCCTGGAGGAGAAGGATTTTTCCATAGCTTGGCATTACAGAAATGCCGATCCCGACCTTGGATCGCAAAGGGCCAAAGAACTGATCGACACCTTGGTCCAATTCACCGCTAATCTGGATGTCCAAGTTCTGGAAGGAAAAAAAGTCGTAGAGATTCGATGCGCCGGAGTAAACAAAGGAACAGCGGCGGTGTTTTGCAGGGAAGCCTTGAGCCCAGCATTCACAATGGCTGTAGGGGACGATGTCACCGACGAGGACTTGTTCCGATCCCTCCCTTCGGAGGCCAATACCATCAGGGTTGGAATGAAAGCTTCCTTTGCGGGTTACAATCTGAGGGACTTTCTCGAGGTCCGCTCCCTTCTGCAAGAAATGACCTCTGGCTAGCAGGAAAGAAATATCACCTTTGGTTTACTGAATTAATCATATATATAAATACCATGATTTTAAGAATTTCTCGGAAACGGCGACCTGACTCGTGATTGCGGTATTTACACGAATCCGCATTCGGATAATGGCAATTGTGCTTTTGGCAATTATTCCGGCCATCGGGCTTATCTATTACTCGGCTGCGGAACGAAAGAACCAGATCTCGGTAGAGATCGAAGGAAATGCTCTCAGACTGAGCAGCTTTCTGGCCAGCAACCTGGAGAGGGACATATCGGAAGGTAGGGGGTTCATGACCGCCACCGCTGAACTTCTTGGGACGCAACACTCAGCCAGGGGTTCCTGCGAGGAAATCCTTTCCAATCTATTGAAACAGTCCACAGTATATGCAAACCTTGGCGTCAGCGGTCCGGATGGCCAAATCATGTGTAGCGCCCAGCCACCCCCAAAAGGAGCACATCTAAATAAGCTGAATTGGTTCGGGGCATTTCATGCCGATCCGGTCTATACCGTGGGTTTCGACTTCAATAGCCAACTAAGCAAAGATGCTTCCATCATCCTAATGCTTCCGATCACATCCAAGGGCACGCATCAAAGACACATCCTTTTCGCGGTCATGGACCTTGATTGGCTCAATACATTGGCAAAAACGTCCCAACTGCCGCCTGGCTACGCCATTTCAGTGACGAACAGAAGTGGTGAGGCCATGGCCCGATACCCCGACCCGGACATGTGGGTCGGAAAGCCGTATCCAATGACGCAAGGACTCCAAAGTAATCGGATGGATGAAGGCGTGACGATTGCGAATGGAATTGATGGCATAAAGCGTGTTTACGCCAACGCCCCAGTGGCGGGCAGTGCGGATATGGTGGTGCATGTCGGCATCCGCAGGGAGGAGATTTGGGCCCCCGCTAACCGCGCCCTGATAAAACAATTGATTGCCCTGGGGTTCGTGTCGCTCTTGGCGCTCTTGGCGAGTTGGTTTGGATCGGACGTCTTCCTGCTCAAACAAATCAGGGTGTTGATCACAGCCACGAAGGACCTCACCTCTGGCAATCTCAGTGCTCGCTCTTCCTTGTCCTATGATCGGGGGGAACTTGGCGACCTTGCGCGTGCCTTCGATGAGATGGCGGAAACTTTGGAATGGAGGGACGCGCAGCTCCGGGAGTCGGAAAACGAGAGATTCGATCCCATCGCCCAATTTTCAGAGTTTGTGGAATTCATACCCGCACCCTTCCTAATCCTAAACGGTTCCCTGGAAATCGTTTCCTGCAATTCGGCGGTCCAGGAACTCTTTGGCAATCCAAAAGATTCCATCATCGGCACGCCCATTATCAACCTATGTCCAGAGTTACCCCTAAAAAAAATATCGACCCACCTGAACCAAGGCATCCATGGATCCGTTCATTCCGCCCACTTCAAAATGTGGACAATGGCTCAGAGGATGAAGGGGCCACGCCAGCCTGTCGAACTCTCCTTTTGCAGGTCCATCATTTCCAAGAAACCTGCTATCATGGTTCTGATCAGGTCCGTTGAGGAGAGCCGTTCGGCGGTCTAAATCATGCCCATAATTGTACAGTCGAAAATCCTACTTGTAACCAACGACGCCTCCGAGGAATCCCATACCGTCCACATCCTATCCAAGTACCACTTTGCGAATCTCGTGATACGGTTACAAACTGCCAAGGAGGCCTCGAAATATTTTGCAGCCTTCCAATCCTCCGAACCCAACTCGGAAGAGGATTTTCCGGAAATGATAATTCTGAGTTTTGGGATGGGCGTCACGGAAAGTCACAACTTGGTACTTCAAAGCCGCGAAGGTTCGCTGAAGCATATCCCCCTGATAGTCGTAGCAGGCAACCGGGAGGAGGAGGAGGCTTTTCGAAAACTGGATCTACCAAGGACCTTTTGCATCACGAAACCTATCGGTTTTTTCAAGATCCTAGAAGCCATGCAAAAGCTCGGAATGTATTGGATAGCCCTCCGATCTGCGCCTTAAGTATCACGTCATTTCCGTATTCGACAATTCTCCAATGGGTTAGATTTGTATTTTTGATTTCACCGTGAGATACCGGGATAGATGAATACTCCTTACTTGAGCAGCGACCAAGTCCAATGAAACACAACCTTCTGATCATCTCCATTTCCGGAATCATTCTCTGGGGCTGCGCAAGCAGTAAGGACCGAATCCAATTGGGCGACTTGCGAAAGGAGAACAAGCTTCGTCTGGCCACCATCAATGCTCTGTCCCGGGAAAATGAGATTCTCCATGAAGAAAATGTGGAATCGGAACGCGACTTGGCCGCCCTAAGGAAAACGCTCCAAATGGAACGCCAGCGTGCGGATGAGGAACGCACGGCGCACAAAGCATTGAAACGACAATTCGAGGCTGAAGCGGTCGCCCTTTCCGATTCGCTTGAGGAACTTGAAGATGGATTCCAGACCGAAGAGGATTCCTTGGCGCAGGCTGCTGTCGCTTTGTCGGATTCCTTGAAGGGACGTATCCAATTGATCGAATCGCAGTTGGCCAAGTCCTCGGCCAATAGCAATGACCGCATCAAAGTGTTGGAAGATTCATTGATGCAAGAGCGGGCCCAGTACGATCGCGAACTTTTCGCCACTGAGCGTATGAAGGATGAATTGTTCCGGCGGCTTTCCGAAAACCAGCGGGAGTTGGAACATCTGAGGCTATTTATCCCCCGCACGGCTGGGAATACCGCTCTGGAATCCGATACAGCCGCCCGCAAGCAATGATTGGGGCCTACCTGGTTATTCTACTGCTGTCGATTGGGATTCGGATTGGCCTTGCCGCCATACCGGCTGATACACCGAAACACATTGGCACCCCTGTTATCGACACGCTTCGGGTTCTTTTTACCTATGACGCGCGGGGTCGGCTTCCTATTCTCACATCCGAATCCACGGATTCGGCCTCCACTGGCCTGGACCTCGGTCGATGGGCCCATATTGCAGCCAAGGCCGGAAATCCTAACACGCTTTCATTGGATTGCGGAAACACCTTTTTTCCTGGAGCACTTTCCCGATACAGCTATGGCAG
>DAINDC010000127.1:5421-13087 GCA_036732085.1 Fibrobacterota bacterium
AACGAAATCTTGCTCCAGTCCGGAACCTCGGCAAAAAGGGTGACGAGGCGGGATTTCCTCATGGGCAAGGATGCGCTAGCGATTCTGCAACGAAAGACACCGACGGTTTTCCTCGCTTCCAACCTGCACGATGACTCCGGTCCTTCCCCTTTTGCAACTTCCTATTCCGTGAGCCGGGCGGGCCACGAACTGCGCGTCTACTCCCTGGTTGACCCGGACGCGAGCGACGATCCTACAGACTTTCCCGAAAATTTTTCCGTTCAAGATCCGGAAAAAGCCTTGGATTCCTGCATCGCCGTCGAGAAAAGGGATTTAACACGGGTGAGAATCTGCTTGGTGGATGAGAATCTCCTGAGCCGCCACCCAGGCATCCTCAATATTCCGGGGATCGCCATCTTCGCGGTAGGATCGGCCAAAGGAGGCCCCGTAATCCAGGAAGCCTTGAGCAACGGGGGATGGATCGTACACATACCACCTCTGATGCAAGGATTCGGAGACTTGACCGTTCTTCCGGACGGCGGATTTTCCTACCGAATCGATTCATCCCGCGCGGAACCCTCTGACTCACTTCATATACGGCGTATGACGAGCCTAGTTGCTAAATGGTCCGCCCTTTACCTTAAAGGTACAGAGGGGATTATCCGTTCCATGAAAGGACCTCTCGCCCAGCACCAAGCTGAAACCGCGGCTTCGCTGCTTCGTGAACGAATCCGATCCGAGGCGGCCTGTATCGAGCGCTCCCTGATCCAGGACATCGCCCTGCCAGAGGACGTGAGGGCTCGCGACCTGGATAAAATGCTTGTCTCCTCTCCGGATATCCTTATCGTACGCATCAACGGCTCGGAACTCAAATCCCTTGGGCAGCGCCCTGACCTCGCCTGTTCCGGTGTCGTGGGAAGCCGTCCGATTGACGATGAGGAAATCTATACCGTGGGCCTCACGGAGTCCGAAGTCGCCCGCACTTTTCCCCAAGATCTGGAGCCGATCCCGGAACACCAACCCATGCTCTGGCCGGAGCCGTTGTTTGAAGCAATCCGGGGGGATCTCGCGGATCGCAATCAGAACTCTTGGAATTTCCATGGTCTAGGAAACCGTTGGCGGCTGGCAGGGTTGATGACCCTTGATGCCTCGCAACGAAAAGTCCATGTCTGGAACGGGGATAGTGTCAACTCCGTTCCGGGCGATGTGGGAAAACCTTTATCAACCTGGGACCTGGCCCTCCGCACTCCCCTGCGCCTCTACAACGAGCTCCAAAGTATCGACTTATCCCCGGAAGCGGATTACTCCAGGGTTAATGACCAAGTCGGAAGCAACCTGCTGGGATTCCGACTTGACTACAGCATCGGTCCCCGCCCCACGATACGACCTTATGCCTCAGGCACCTATGAGACTTATGTTCTGGGCGAAAGGCACCAGGAGTGGCCGGTAAGGGTTCGCGGCTCCCTGGGCCTCCAGTCCGGCCTCGGCGCCTGGACTTTGAAACTGGGCGCGGCCAGCGAAAAAACCATCACCGCATCCGACCCGAATCCCTTTGCGCCTTTTCCGGAGGTGTTCACCGTGGATACCGTACGCTGGGACGTAGGAGCGGAGTTTGTAATGGAAGGCAGGCAGGATATCGCCAAGGTCCTGGGAAGCCACTGGCCCAAGGCGCTTCGCAATAACGCCTTCACAGCCGATGTAGCTTGGAATAATTTCATCGGGGCCTCGCATGGGGGAGGTAGGGAGGAATCCAGGTTGCGGATGGATTTATCCGCGGGCCTGATCGGTAATTTACAGGTTACCTTAGGTTTGCACTCGCTCGTGGCCTATCTCTTTGGAGGCAAGGGGACCCTGGTTTCCATTGAGCCATCTACGGCCTTGTCCGCTGAATACCGGTTCAAGGTAATACCGTGACCAAACGAATAATTCCCATAGATTTTGGGAGCCATCCGGAATCTTTTCCCCGAATCCGCGCAAAATGCAAAAGAAGCCTTCGAATCATCCCTTTCAATACAGGCGAGGTATCCCGCAAGAAGAAACCCTGCCATCACCAGGAAAGGATTTGTTAAAACCGCCTTGATGACCCGCCATAAAATCAACTGCCGCCTCCGTCGGACGTTCCTCGACCGTTTCCACCCGATCAAAATATTAGTAAATACTATTAACTAATGAAATCGTTCCGCCAAAGACCATTCCTCCCCCTTTTTTTTGCCCTCGGGTTACCGCTCCTGTCATTCTCTGATGAATTCGGCGTCGTTTCGGATTCCGGACAACCGAACGGTGAGGCCCTACCCCCCGCACTGTTGGACGTCGGAATCGACGATCATCTCGAAGGCAACATCCCTCTTGACGCCAATTTTCGCGACGAAGATGGACGCGATATCCGGCTCTCCAATTATTTCCATGGAACAAAACCGGTCTTATTCAATTTCGCATATTATCGATGTCCTATGCTTTGTAATCTTGTGCTGGCGGGAATGGTCGATGGCATAAAAAAAATGTCCTGGACTCCCGGCAAGGAATTTGAAGTCGTGACGATTAGCATGGATCCCAAGGAAGGTCCGGAACAGGCACGGGCCAAGAAGAAAACTCACATCGAAGCCCTAGGGCGTCCCGAGGCGGCCCTGGGATGGCATTTCCTCACCGGCAAGCAAGCCGAGATTACTCGTGTGGCCGAAGCCATCGGGTTCAATTACCGATATAACAAAGGAACCGACGAATTTTCCCATACGGCAGCAATATTCGCTCTGTCCCCCCAAGGAAAAATCTGCCGTTACCTCTATGGCGTCCAATATCCCCCCAATGACCTGCGCCTTGCGTTATTGGATGCCTCCGAGGGAAAAGCCTTGTCCATCGGTGATAAACTCCTCACATTCTGCTATCATTACGATCCAAACGCCAAAGGCTACGTTTTGTTCGCGCAAAATTTCATGCGGGCGGGAGGAGTGGCGGTGTTACTCATTCTGATGACTCTGCTCGGAGGCTTATGGTTCCGGGAATCGCGGAAACGTAGAGCCTGAGGCCGCAGAACCGATCCCGTAATTATCTTCAAACCTGTATTCGCGGGAAAAAAATTCCCGGATGGATTTGAATTATGGGCAGACTGATTGTCATTTCCAACCGCCTGCCGTTTTCCTGTATCGAACAGAACGGAGAATTCAGCTTTGCTCCGAGCTCGGGTGGACTGATCTCCGCCTTATCGGGATATCTTGAAGGCAAAATTCAAGATCAGGAAACCAGGTCGGATATCGGCGGATTGATCAACGCATTGAAAAGCCTGTTCCATAAAAAAAAGCCACCGCACCAGTTTCTGTGGATAGGCTGGCCCGGTACGGTAGTGGATTCCAAAAACCAATCCGCCGTGAAAAAATTGGCCCTCAAAGATTATGGAGCTTGGCCCGTCTTCCTCAAAAAAATGGAGATGGACCGGTTCTATCTCGGTTTCTGCAATCGCACCTTGTGGCCCCTGTTTCATTATTTTCCCAGCTTTGTTTCCTACGATCCCGATTTCTGGGAGGCATACAAACTTGTGAATCAGCGGTTTTGCGAGGCCATTTTGGAGGTCGTGAAACCTGGCGATACGCTTTGGATCCACGACTATCAGCTCTTGCTCTTGCCCGGTTTACTGCGCAAGCACCTGCCCGATCATAAAATCGGATTCTTTCTCCATATACCCTTTCCCTCTTTCGAGGTTTTCCGACTCCTTCCGGGTCGATGGCGCCGCGAAATTTTGGAGGGCATGCTGGGCGCCGACCTCGTAGGATTTCACACCCATGATTATACCCAGTATTTTCTTCGTTGCGTTTTCCGCACCCTTGGATATGATCATTACCTCGGGCAGATCAAAATGGAGGAACAATTCCGTCGCGCCGATACCTTTCCAATCGGCATCGACTTCGCCAAATTCGAAAACGAGGCCCGAAGTGCAACCGTAGTGACCCGCTGTGACCAGTTGCGAGCCGAACTTGGAAATCGCAGGATTCTTTTTTCGGTCGACCGACTGGACTATACCAAGGGAATCCTGCACCGATTGAACGGTTACGAGGAATTCCTTCATCAGAATCCGATCTGGATGGGCCGGATAACCTTTGTACTGTCGGTGGTGCCTTCCCGGGAAGAGGTTCCGCAATACAATGTCATGAAGCGGGAGCTCGATGAACTGGTGGGGCGATTGAATGGGCATTTCGGCAAGTCGGACTGGGTTCCGATCTTGTACCATTATCGGCACCTCGATTTTACGGAGTTGGTCGCGTATTACCGGCTGGCCGACGTGGCCCTGATCACTCCACTACGGGACGGCATGAATCTGGTGGCCAAGGAATATCTGGCCTGCCAAGTGGATGAAACGGGGGTTTTAATCCTCAGTGAAATGGCCGGGGCGGCCCGCGAACTCGGTGAAGCGATCCAGGTGAATCCGAACCACCGCGGAGAGATGGCCGAGGCCATTCTGGAAGCTCTGACCCTGCCCGAAGCGGATCGAGTCCGGCGCAATCGCCCCATGCGGGAGCGCCTGCGCACCTATGATGCCCGCCATTGGGCCGAGAGCTTCATGACCGGATTGGATCGCGTCAAGGCTCAACAAGGAAGCCTGCGGACCCATCACCTTACAGTCGAACTGATCCGATCGGTTTGGGAAACGTGTCGTCATGCCCAGAACCCGATCTTTTTCCTGGACTACGATGGCACCCTGGTTCCATTCGCTTCGTTGCCGAATCTTGCAGTTCCGGATCCCGATTTGCTCCTCTTGCTCAGGAAAATTTCCGGCTCCGGAAAGACTCTTTACCTGGTCAGCGGGCGGGACCGCCCGGCGTTGGAAGGCTGGTTCGGTCAACTGCCCATCGGTCTAATCGCCGAACACGGAGCCTGGCTACGTATTCCGGGTGGGAATTGGGAAGCGCTGAAACCGGCCTCCAATGCATGGAAGGAAACCTTGCGCCCCATTCTGCGATTCTATGTGGATCGACTGCCCGGTTCATTGGTTGAAGAAAAGGAAAGCAGCCTGGCTTGGCATTATCGCAATGCGGATCCCGAATTGGGTGCCTCACGGGCCAAGGAACTTATGGACGACCTAGTGCAATACACGGCCAACTTTGAAGTGCAGGTTCTGGAGGGACGCAAGGTGGTCGAAGTACGACCTGCCGGCGTCCACAAGGGTGCAGCCATCATGAATGTTCTGGGAAAGCAACCCGCGGATTTCATCTTGGCCATGGGCGACGACCAAACCGACGAGGACATGTTTCGAAGCCTACCCGTGGAAGCGGTGACCATTCGGGTCGGTTCGCGCTTTTCCCATGCGCGTTATTCCCTCCGGAATGTGGAGGAGGTCAGAATCCTCCTGAATGGCTTCTCAGCGAATTAGTTGGGGTTCTTTCCATCCCCTTCCAGGAAGCCGATCAAGGTTCCCCGTAATTCATAATAGCGTTCGTACTCCAAGACTTAGGTACGTTTGGGGGACGCGCCCAAGGAACGTCCAGGGCCATTACTATGCGAGCGCGAGATCCAAATTTAATGGTTCATGTCTTTAACTATATTTGAACACTTTCCATGCTTAATTCCAAAAATTCCCGGAATTGCTCTGGACCGAACTCTACTTTATCTAAAAACCGGACCATTTAGAATGAAACTTTTACCCCCTGAGAGATGGAAATTCCTATTACTCCAACAATACTGGCACCGAACGGGGGGCCTGCTCGGCTTTGCCGTACTTCTGGGAATACTGGGCGGAGCCGCGGCGGCGCTTTTTAAAATAACCCTGGAAATCGTCCAGCATTTTGTTCTGGTCCGCTTTGCTGGATTTCCATTCGCGCTTACCGGAAACCATGTCCTTCCACATTATCTTTTCTTCCTGGTCCCAGCCGTGGGCGGATTGCTATCCGGCATATTGGTGTATAGTTTGGCACCCGATGCGGCCGGCACCGGTACCGATGCCCTTATCGACGCTTTCCATAACCGAGGCGGCAAGATTCCTTTCCGCACGGCCGTCGTAAAATTCTTCGCGTCCATCCTCACTTTGGGCAGCGGCGGAAGCGCAGGCTACGAAGGCCCAACAGCGCAAATGGGTGGCGCACTGGGATCTCTGGTCGGGCGTATATTCGGATTACCCGATCGCGTAAGACGCATTTTACTCTTGACGGGAACCGCCGCAGGACTCGGCGCCATCTTTCATGCGCCGCTGGGAGGGGCTCTCACTGCGGCCGAAATCGTTTACAAAGAGGATTTCGAGTCGCAAGGCTTTCTTCCTTTCACGATTGCATCCGTAGTCGCCTTTTCGTGCTTTACCTTGATTACCCATCAGCATACCGCTTATCTCAATTTTCCTCATCTGCCTTTTGCCAACATCGCCGAATTGATCAATTTCGCTTTGGTCGGGCTCATCTGCGTACCCTTCTCATGGGCCTTTGTAAATCTGTATCAGAAAACCCAGAATTTCTTCGGCAAATTAAAAATCCGGAACTTCCTGAAACCTGCCATCGGTGGCTTGATGGTAGGTCTATTGGCTTACATTTGCCCACAGGCGGCAGGGACGAATTGGACTTATCTTTCCAATGCCGTATCCGGCTCCTTCGCTTTCCATACGCTATTGTTCATCGCATGTGTGAAAATTATTGCCACTTCTCTTACCATCGGGTCCGGCGGTTCCGGCGGGGTCTTTGGCCCGTCCTTGTTTATCGGTGGCATGCTCGGCGGCGCCGTGGGTTTCGGATTACAGCGGATTCATCCCGCTTTAGTTACCAATCCCGGCTCATACGTATTGGTCGGCATGGGCGCTTTTTTCGCGGGAGCAGCGAAAGCTCCCCTTGCCGGTCTAATCATGGTTTGCGAAATCACCGGTAATTACGGTTTGCTGCCACCTTTGCTCATCGCCTCGACTTTACATCTCGCGCTATCACGTAAGTGGACCCTTTATACAAGTCAAAGGCATAACAAGTTTTCTTCGCCGGTGCACGAGCACGCGCTTAAAGTGGACGTCCTCAAGCATGTGTCACTGAAAAACATTTTCACCGTCAATATGGACGTTCCAATCCTACATGCCAATTGGAAGGTACCCGAGGCTTTTAGCAAGATCCGCTCTTCGGACTGGGATGTCTTTCCGGTTACCGATGACGGCGGGTCCATCGTCGGGCTTGTCTCTTCCGCGAGCCTGCATCTTGCAGCTGCGGAATCCCTGACGGAAAATCTTGTCCTGGTCGGGGATTTGATGACCGATGATTATTTCCTGGAGCCCACCATGGATTTACATCAGGCTCTTTCCGTCTTCCTGGAGTCCGGCGCCACCCAATTGCCAATCCTGGGTCCGGAAGGCAAAATCATCGGAATGTTGCGCCTGCATGATATCATGGCCCAATACGATAAGCTGACCCAGCCGGTGGAGGCGGCCACTCAGGAGCATGGAGCCATCAACGTCCGAAACTGATTAGTACAGCGTTCGGGGCATGTTCATGACCTAGGGTGCGGAAGCGGGGATAAGTAGGACCACACCCATCAGCTTTCCATCTTTGAGGGACATTGCATCCCACGAGGATGTATCGATGGCAGCCAATCGCTTACGTGCTTCTTGCGTGACCTCTCCGTTGTTCTTAACGAAATCCCGTTCCTCATCATGGTCAACAAGGCTGAACTGTTCCCTCTGAACCGGACAGTTTATGCTACCCATCTCGCTTCGTACTCGGCCGGGCTGCAGTAGCCG
>DAINDC010000128.1:0-13055 GCA_036732085.1 Fibrobacterota bacterium
CTCCGTGATCGTCCCGACGGTGGAACGCGGATTGTGCCCGGCGGATTTCTGGTCGATGCTGATGGCCGGCGACAAGCCTTCGATCAAATCGACATCGGGTTTTTCCATCAGGCCCAGGAACTGGCGGGCATAGGCGGAAAGCGATTCCACGTATCGGCGCTGGCCCTCCGCATAGATGGTGTCGAAGGCCAGGGAGGATTTGCCGGATCCGGAAAGGCCCGTGATCACGACCATCTTGTCCTTGGGGATATCGACGTTGACGTTCTTCAGATTGTGGGCTTTCGCCCCGCGCACGCGTATGTAGTTGTCGGCCATGGATATAAGGTAAAAAAGAGCCCGGACCGGGAAGAGAGTTTAGTGAATATTTGTGCAGTAAAGGAATTCTCAACCCCACCGCTTAAGACCAAGGGATCCGGTCTTGTCGCAATTTCGGATATTTCCTTTTCCAGTCCCAAATCGCCAAGGTTTTTTTGCCTCACGCGCCTGCCCCCTGCCCTATAGCCTGGGTGGCGGGTCTTGCATCGCTCGCCGCGAAATTAGGCGTCAGCCTTGCAGCAGCAAAGCCGCCGTGCACAGGGCGAGGGAGAGCATGCCGAGGCACCAGAGGAATAAAGTCCCTTGTTTGGCAATCGATTGCCTTTCAAACATTTCCATGCCTGCCTCCTTTTTTCCCCATGGACGTCCCCCATGGCCGATACTTCCGTAAGATAGGTTCCCGAAAGCGGTAAGGAAAAATCTTTCCGAATCCGGATCGGCCGGGAGTGGTATTTTATGGGGATGGCCAATCCCAAACGCCGCCTGTCCACGAATGCACCTGGCGAATTCTATGTCGACGGAACCTGCATCGATTGCGATACCTGCCGTTGGCTGGCCCCGGAAACCTTTGTCGAGACCGATGGACAATCGGCCGTGGGGCGTCAGCCCGAAAGCGAGGAAGCGCGGCGCCGGGCCTTGCGGGCCGCGGTGGCCTGTCCCACCGCTTCCATCGGCACCGAACATGCGGCCCCGGAAATGGCCGCCGTGCGCGGCGAGTTCCCCATCCCGGTCGCGGACGAGGTGTACTATTGCGGTTACCATAGCCCCAAGTCCTTCGGCGCCGCAAGTTACCTCATCCGCAGGCCGGACGGCAATGTCCTGGTGGATTCGCCGCGGGAAAGCCCGACCCTGGCCGCGCGCATCGAGGCCCTGGGCGGGGTCCGGTGGCTGTTCCTCACCCACGGCGACGACGTGGCGGATCATCAGTTTTGGCACGACCGGTTCGGCTGCGAACGCATTTTGCATGCGGGCGATCTGACCGCGGGCACCCGCAGCGTGGAACGGATCCTGGAAGGAGGGTCGTCCGTGGAGTTGGCGCCCGATCTCCGCAGCATACCCGTGCCCGGCCATACCGAGGGCAGCGCCGTGCTCCTATACCGGGAGGAATTCCTCTTCACCGGGGATCACCTCGCCTATTCGGAGAGCCGCGGCCACCTGTATGCGTTCCGGGACGCCTGCTGGCATTCTTGGACGGAAACGATTGCGTCCATGGAGAAACTCCGCGGTTACCCCTTCTCCTGGGTGCTGCCCGGGCATGGCCGGCGCCTCCAAGCGAGCAAAGCGGAAATGCGGGAACAACTCGAAACCTGTATCCGATGGATGAAGTCCGCACGCCGCTGACGGCGGCTTTGCCTGGAGGCCATCCGGTTTCTCAGGCCTCCAGGTTCCGGTGGGACCAGACCTGGAAAAGCACCAGGGCGATGGCGGCCAGCAAGAGCAAGTGGGCCATCCCTCCCATCATCATGGAGGTCGCCATCAAGGTCAGCCAAAGTATGAGCAGCAATCCGCAAATTATCCAAAGCATGTTTTACCCCGCATTACGATAATTACGAAAAATATCCATTCGCAGTTCCCGGGAATCAATCCCTTTGACCGAAGCATCAAAGGTAATCGTGCACGGACATACACGGCCTCTTGACCGTATTTCATTTTTGTGTATACTTCGTACATGACCCGGCTTCCTCAAATCCCGTCCACCTGGCGTTCCCGCAGCGGCTCAATGGCCTCGCGCGACGTCCTGTGCGTATGCGCCAACGTGCATACCGTGCGCGCGGAAAAGGCGAAAACCAAGCAGAGCGGGTTTCTGTAAACGAAAGGTCCATATTCCTTTCCACCAGAAGCCCGCTCCCCAAGAGCGGGCTTTTTTGTTTCACAAGTTCGGGCTTTTTTGTTTCATGGAGGTTTCAGATGACGACAGGGTTGGCAGTGAAGGTTCAGGCTCAGGTTCAAGCGCCCGATTTTTCTCCCGTGGCCCCGGGCCTCGTGGTCCCAAGCCCCATGGTCCCGGAAGCGATGAGCCGCGAGGCCTGGGCGGAGCGGACCCTGGAAAAGCCTTTCGCCCCGGAACCCGGAATCCTGGCGTCCTTCCTGATCAATGCCTTGTATCTGGTCGGGAACCATCGCATCCTCGCGGAAGGCGGCCTCGATCCGGAGGTAACCGGCGTGTTGACCCGCATCGGGCACCGGGTGGACGCGGGCGGATCGGTCCCGCCGCGGTCGGCGGCCGGAGGGAAGCATGATCGGGCGGTGGCGGCGGTCCGGGCGCTGGGATACGGAAGCGATGCCGAGACCCTGGATTGGCTCCGTAACATGCGCAAGACCCTGGCGCCGGGCGGCCTCCTGGCCTTCCATGTCTTCGATCGCGATCGGGCCTGGAACCTGGTGGGAGAGGGCCTGCCAGCCGGTGACGATGGCCATCGCACGCATGCCGGGATGGGCATCCGCGCCCGCACGGCCTTCGATCCGGCGACCGGCAGGGTTTCGGTCCGCCTCACCCGGTTGCCCGGAGCGGCCGGGTCCCTGCCCGCCTGCGGCCTGGAATCGTCGGTCCGCGCCTACAACCTGCTCGAGGTCCGCGGCTTGTTGGCATCCGCCGGCTTCGGGCTGGAAAGGGCCTATGGGGATTGGGATGGAAGCGGGCCGGAGGAAGGCGGCGCCCGGACCGGACGGCTGATCGTGGTCGCGAGCAAGCGGCGCGTTGGAAGGCGCGGGATCAACCGGTCAGGGAATCGCTCTCGACCAGGCGGGCCACCTTTTCCAGGAGCAGCATCGGCGTGAACGGCTTGGGAAGGAATTCCGCGGAGGAATCCCCCACCTCGTCGGCCACGCCGTCATTGGCCGAATAGCCGGAGATATAGAGCACCTTGATTTCCGGGCGCATCAGGCGCATGCAGCTCGCGAGCTCGTTCCCGCTCATGAACGGCGGCATCACCAGATCCGCGATCAGGAGATGGATCGGGCCTTCATGCGCATCGCTGATGCGGAGCGCCTGATCGGAATCCATCGCCTTGAGGAAATTGTAGCCATAGGTCGCCAAGGTGGCCTCGACCAGGGCCCGGACCGAGACATCGTCATCGACCAAAAGGATGGTGATCGCTTCGGGACCGGAAGCGGCTGAACCTTTTCCGGTCCCGACATCATGATTCCCGGCCTGCATCCCCATCATGCCTTGAAGCGCGCGAGCTTCGCGATCCGCGACGGATGACGGAGCCGCTTGAGCGCCTTCTCCTTGATTTGCCGGACCCGTTCGCGCGTAAGGTTGAAGCGCTGCGCGATTTCCTCGAGGGTATAGGTGGTCTCGAGCCCTATGCCGTAATACAGCCGCACCACTTTTTCCTCGCGCTCATCGAGAGAGCAGAGGATGTCCTTCATCTCCTCGCGGAGCGAAAAGGCCATGGTGCTCTTGTCCGGACTCTCCACGTTATGGTCCTCGAGCACGTCCTCGAGCCGGCCGTCTTCCCCATCCTTGACGGGCGCGTCCAAGGACATGGGTGAGGAGGAGAGTTGCAGGCTTTCATGGATTTCATGGATGCCTACGCCCATCTCCTCGGCCAGTTCGCCCACCGTGGGTGCGCGGCCCAGCTTCTGTTCCAGCTTCACGCTGGTCTTGCCCATCTTGTGGATGGTTCCCACGCGGCTGGGGGGGATGTTGATGACGCGGGACTGATCGGCCAGGGCCGATAGGATGGCCTGGCGGATCCACCAGACGGCATAGGAGATGAATTTGAAATTCATGGTCTCATCGAAACGCTTGGCGGCGCGGATGAGGCCCAGGTTCCCCTCGTTGATGAGATCGCCGAGCGGAAGCCCTTGGTATTGATAATTGCGGCAGACGGCGACCACGAATTTCAGGTTGGCCTGGACCAAAGTATTCAGAGCCTCCTTGTCGCCGGCGCGGATGGCCCGCGCGAGCTCGGCCTCCCGAGCCAAAGACAGATTGGTATTCTGGCCGATTTCCCGGAGGTAAGCCGCCAATCCCGCATCGTCACCCAGGAATCGCAGGGAGCGTTCGGAGGCCCGGCTTTCCTTCTTGGGTTTGAGACCGGCCAACTTCTTCTTCACGGGTTCCGTCGCGATCATCGCATCGGGTGCCGTGGCGACCATGACGACCGCGCCTTCCATAGCATCCCTCACCGGCATGGACGATTCATGCACCGCCGCTTTGCCGTGATCCGTAGAGCCTTTGGGTTCGCTCAAGGGAATCTCCTTGTTAAAATGGTTCTTGCGGGCATGGTAATTAATCTCGAATTTGAAATTGCCGGGGACAAGGTTAATATTCGCAAGGTCGAGCGCAAGCCAAAAAATATGCGTTTTTGGCGGGGGAATGGCGCGGGTATGCCGTCAGATGGGGACCTCAAGGTTTTTCATGGCTGGATCGGGACCAGCCGTCCGGCCAGCCGGAGCATCTCCACCTCCGCGCGCTTGGTCTCGAAGCGGGCGGTCACGAGGCGCGTTTCCGCATCCACGAATTTCTCCTGGGAGGCGCGCAGCTCCAGGGAGGCGATAGTGCCCAGGCGCATCCGCTCCATGGCGATGCCGACGTTCTCCCTGGCCACGCCCAGGTTGGCCTCCTCCAGCGCGAGGACTTCCAGGCTGGCGCGATGATCCTCTTCGGCCTGGGCCAGCGCCGTCTCCAACTGGGCGCGGGCGTCCTCGTAGACGAGGTCGGCGCGCCGCTCGGCCGCGCGGGCGGCGCGGTAGTCCGCGGGAACCACGAACCCGTCGAAGACGTTCCATTTCACGTTCACGCCGTAGCTGAGCCCCAAGGCTTCGTTGGAGGCGATGAAGCCCGATTGGGATTCGGCGAGGTTGTAATTGTAGCCGAGGGTGAGGCCCAACTGCGGGAACAGGTGGCCGCGGTATTCCCGGAACCCGGCCGAAGCCAGATTCCTTCCCTGCGCGGCCTGGCGGAGAGCCGGGCTCTGCTCCAGGGCGGCCTTGCGAAGGCCCTCCTCAGCGGGAGTCGGCGCGAGCGGGATGGAATCCTCCACCTCGAAGGCGGCGCTGTCGTCGCGGGCCAGGACCCGGCTCAGGTTCAATCGGGTCTTGGCGAGCGTGGCGGCCTGCCTGAGTCGGTTGGATAGATCCTCGTTGAGGTCCAGCTTGGCCTGGAGCAGCTCGAGCTTGGAAACGGATCCGAAGCCGTATTTCCCCTCGGTGATCTTGACGCGTTCCCGCGAGAGGGCGACGGCGGAATCGATGGCGGCCAGCACGGTGCGCTGCCGCACCACGTCGACATAGGCCACGATCACCTGGGCCGCGACGTCCTGCCGGACCTGGGTGCGGCGCTCCCCCGCCAAGGCGGCCGTGGAGGCGAGGCGGTCATGGGCGGCCAGGGAGGACAGCCCCTCGAAAACGGTCCAGGCGCCGTTGATGCCGGCGGCGGTGGCCGTGGCCTCCGCTCCCGTCTTCACCTCCGCGGCGGAACCCACGCGCTCCTGACGGGTATCATTGACGCTACGTACCTGGGAAGCGGTGACGTCCGCCTTGGGCAGGGCGCCCGCATGGCCCCAGGACACCTGCGATTCCGCCACGCGCGCATCGATGTCGGAAACGCGGTAGACGCGGTTACGCACCAGCGCCTCCTGGAGGGCCGCATCCAGCGATAGCAGGGGAGCGGACTGCGCGGCAGCCGCGGCGGCCAATAAAAAAAACGAAACCATCGGGAGAAGCGGCTTCGACGGGAACGGGGTCGGTATCGGGGAAATCATTCGCCCTCCGGGGGCAGCTCTCCGCGCTTGGAGAGATAGGTATACATGGCCGGAACCACGTAGAGGGTGAGTATCAGGGCGAACATCAGGCCCCCGATGACGGCGATGCCCATGGGTTTGCGGCTCTGCGAACCCGCGCCCAGGGCAAGGGCGATCGGCAAGGCTCCCAGCACCGTGGCGAGGCTGGTCATGAGGATGGGACGGAACCGGGAGGCGGCCGCGTCCTGCACCGCTTCCCGGAGGCCCAGGCCCTGATGGCGGCGCTGATTGGCAAATTCGACGATGAGGATGCCGTTCTTGGTCACGAGGCCGATGAGCATGATGATGCCGATTTTGCTGAAGATGTTCAGGGTCGCGCCGAAAACCCAAAGGGAGAGCACGGCGCCGGCCAGGGCCAAAGGCACGGTGAACATGATGATGAGCGGATCGCGGTAGCTCTCGAACTGCCCGGCCAAAACCAGGTAGACCAGGCACAGGGCCAGGCCCAGGGCGAACAGGAGGCTCGACGAGCTTTCCGCGAAGTCGCGGGAGGGTCCGGACAGCGCGGTGGCGAAGCTCGGGTCCAGGACCTTGGCGGCGATGGCCTGCATGGTCTGGATGCCTTCGCCCAAGGTGACGCCCGGGGCCAGGCCAGCCGAGACCGTAGCGGACACGTAACGGTTGAAACGGAACAGCTGCGGGGGATTTATCTGCTCCTTGTAGGACATGAGGTTGTCGAGGCTTATGAGCTGGCCGGACTTGTTGCGAACCTGGATGTCCTTGAGGGCGGAGGGTTCGCTGCGGTATTCCTTGTCCACCTGGCCGATGATCTGGTACTGGCGCCCGTCCTTGAGGAAGTAGTCGAAGCGGATGCCGCTGAACGCCAATTGCAGGGCTGAAGCCACGTCGCGGACGTTGACGCCCAGGTTGCGCATACGCTCGCGATCGATGTCGACGCGCAGCTCGGGCTTGTTGAACTTGAGATTCTCGTCCACGATGGCGAAGGCCGGGCTTTTGCGGGCCTCCTCCAGGAACCGGGGCAAGGCTTCCTTGAGCTTGTCGAAATCCGTCGCCTGGATCACCAGCTGCACGGGCAGGCCGCCGCGCACGCCCGCCGAGATGGTCTGATCCTGGGTGACGAAGGTGCGGGCCCCGGACAGGGTCTTGACCTTGGCCGTCAGCATGTCCGCGAGCATGAGCTGGGACCGCTTGCGCTCGCTGGGATCCTTGAGGTAGATGCGGAAGATGCCGGAATTGACCGAGCCCGCGGCCCCGAACACGGGCGAAGTGACCGAGAGGATGACATTGGCTTCCGGGACGTTGTCGCCCACCACCTTGGCCAGCTTGTCCATGAAGGCGTCCATATAGGGATAGGACGCGCCTTCCTGGGCGGTGATGCTCATGGAGATGGCACTGCGATCCTCCATCGGCGCGATTTCGGATTTGAGCAGGGAGCCCAGCCCTACCAGGATGCCCAGGGAGGCCGCGAGGATCACGAAGGCCAGCCACCGTTGGCGCAGGAAGGCGGCTAGCGATATTCGGTAGAGATCGTTCATCCAGACGAAGAACGGTTCGGTCTTCTCGTACAGGAACCCGTGGCGCTCCCGATGCTTGATGAAGCGCGTGGTCATCATAGGCGTCAAGGAGAGGGAGACGAAGGCGGAGATGAGCACCGATCCCGCCACCACCACGCCGAACTCACGGAACAATCGGCCCGTGAAGCCCTGAAGGAAGACGATGGGCAGGAAGACCACGGCCAGCACCATGGTGGTCGAGAGGACGGCGAAGAAGATCTCCTGGGCGCCCTTGAAGCCCGCCTCGCGCGGATCCATGCCCTTCTCGATCTTGGCATAGATATTCTCCAGGACCACGATGGCGTCGTCCACCACCAGTCCGATGGAAAGGACCACCCCCAGCAAGGTCAGCACGTTGATGCTGTACCCGGCGAAGTACATGATGAAGAACGACCCGATCAGGGACACGGGGATGGCCAGCACCGGGATCAAGGTGGTGCGCCAGTCGCGGAAGAAGAAGAAGATGATGAGCACCACCAAGGCGAAGGCGATGAGGATGGTCTCCTTCACCTCCGAGATCGATTTGGTGATGAAGCTGGTGGCGTCGAAACCGAGCTTGAGCTTGATGTCCGGCGGGACGTCCTTCTTGATCTTCTCCAGGCGCTTGTAGAACTCCTCGGCGATGGCCAGGTTGTTGGCTCCCGGCTGCGCGGAGATGGCGAGGCCGACCATGGGCACGCCGTTGTTCTTGAGGATGGTCTTCTCGTTTTCGGCGCCGAGCTCGGCCTTGCCCACGTCGCGCAGGCGCACGGTCTGGCCGTTGTCGGCCTTTATGATGAGGTTGTTGTAGTCCTCGGGAGTATTCAGGCGGCCGGTGGTGCGCACCGTGAGCTCCGTGGTCTTCCCCTCGATGATTCCGGATGGCAGCTCCACGTTCTCGGCGGTGACGGCATTGCGCACGTCCAGCACGGTGAGGCCGTAGGCCGTGAGCTTCTCCGGGTTCAGGCGCAGCTGCATGGCGTATTTCTTTTCGCCCCAGATGGCCACGGCGCCCACGCCGGGGATGGTCTGGAGGACCTCCTTGATGCGCGTCCCCACGGCGCTGACCCCGAGGATGTCGCGCTGGTCGCTCTGCACCGTGAGCATGATTATGGCGGAGGCATTGGCGTCGGCCTTGGCGACGGTGGGCGGATCCGCGTCCACGGGCAGGTTGCGCACCACGCGCGACACGCGATCGCGCACGTCGTTGGCGGCGGCGTCCAAATCGGAACCCAGCTCGAATTCGACCGTGACCGTGCTCTGCTGATCGCGGCTGGTGGAGACGATGGTGCGGATGCCGGCGATGCCGTTGACGGACTCCTCCAGCGGTTCCGTGATCTGCGATTCGATGATGTCCGCGCTTGCGCCCCGGTAGGCCGTGGTCACGGAGATGGTGGGCGGATCGACGGCGGGGAATTCGCGCACGCCCAGGTAGGCGTAGCCGATGAGGCCGAATACCACGATGAGGAATGACAATACCGAGGCCAGGACGGGACGGCGGATGCTGACTGAGGAAAGGCTCATATTTTTCCGGGGCTCCAGATCATGCGGGAGGGGCCGCTCAATCGATCTTGGAAAGGGTTACGGGCGCGCCCGGCCGGATTTGCATGAGGCCGGAGGTGAGCACGGTATCGCCGGACTTCAACCCCCGGGTGATTTGCACCGCGGCATCCGTGCGCAGCCCGGCCACGACCAATATGGGATCCGCCTTGCCGCCATGGTAGAGGAAGACCTTGGGGCCGCGCGCATCCGCGGTCATGGCCTCGGTGGGCACCATCAGGGCGGAATCGATCACCTGGAGCGGAATCTCCACGGCCGCGAAGGCGCCGGGCAGGATCACGCCGTCCGCATTGGCGCATAAGGCGCGCAGATGCAAGGTCCGCGAATCCGGATCGATCTTCGGGTCCACGGCATAGACCTTGCCCGCCTGCTTGCGGTCCGAGCCCTGCACGGTGAAAGTGATGAGCGCGCCGGCCTTGACCCAGCCCGCATACTTGCCGGGAATGGAGAAATCGACTTTCACCGGATTGATCTCCTGCAAGGTGGTGATGCGGGTGGAGGCCCCGAGCAAGGCGCCCTCGCTCACGTATTTGAGTCCGACCACGCCCGCGAACGGGGCGCGCAATTCCGTTTTCTCTAGTTGGGCGCGCAGGAGCTGCTCGCCGGCCTTGGCGAGGTTGAGTTCGTTCAGGGCCTGGTCGTAATCCTTCTGGGCCACCGCCTCGATCTTGAGCTGCATGCGCATGCGGTATTCATTGTCCTCGGCGAGCTTGCGCTGGGACTGGGCCTTGAGCACGTTGGCTTGCAGTTCCGCATCGTCGATCTTGACCAGCAGGTCGCCCTTGTTGACCTTGCCGCCCTCCTGGAACGCGATGCGCCGGATCTTGCCCGCGATTTCGCTGCGGATCTCCACTTCCTCATTGGCCATCACCGTGCCCGTGCTGCTGATGCTATTGTCGATGCGTTCCTGCCGGAGTACCTTGGCGGTTACGGGCAGGGCGGGCGCGCCGCCGGGCGGCCCTCCGGGGCCGGGCTTCGATACGGAAGCGTTGGCGGATGAAGGGGCGTCTTTAGGCTTGCAGCAAACGAGGAGTCCCGACAGGGCGGTTAGCAGGAGGAGGATGGATGGGTGAGCGGCCTTCGGCAACTGGGCTCCTTCCGGAATTTCGGAACGGGATGATGGACGATTCGAATCGATTAATTTAGAAAACCCTCGACCCTGACAAAAAGGCCGACAGGATACGACAATCGGGGTTACGGGTTGGTTCCTGCTCCGGCGAAACATCGCAACATTTTACAGTTGCACGACCGATTCAGCCTCTCAAGGACCGGAAGCAGGGGGAAGGTCCCCGAAGCGGGGCGAAGGTCCCCGAAGCGGGGCGAAGGTCCCCGAAGCGGGAGGAAGCCCCCCGATTTCGAAGGTTGCGTAAGGCCCGCGAGAATTTTTGATCCCTATCAGTGCCCATTCCGATTCGACCCCCTTCCAGAGGCCAAGGAAACGCACGTGCGAATGCTATCCCATTACTGCAATCTTTTCCGACTGGCCCCGGCCTGTGCCGCCCTGCTTCTGATGGGTGGCTGGGCGCCCATCACGGCTACCGCGCCCACCCCGACTCCGCCGGCCGAGGCCGCATTCGATCGCGGTCTTGAACCCGGTGGATCTCGCCAACGACCTTCCGGATCCTGAAACGGGTTCCTTGCTGCGCGCGGCGCTGGCTAAGGATGCCCGCTGGAAGGTCAATCCCGGCGAGGCCCAATACCGCACGCTCCGCGAGAACGGCATCAACCCCGATTCCGGTTGCACGGAATTCCAATGCGGGTTCGATGCCGGCAATGCCTTGCAGTCGGAGTTCGTCCTCATCGGAACCATAGCCAGCCTGCTCGATTCCTATACCTACACCTTGAGCCTGGTGCACGTGCCCACCTCCCAGATAGTCTGGACGCAAGTGGGCGACGCGACGCGGCGGAACAAGGATCGCTACGGCCGGGCCTTGCAGCAAGGCATGGCGTTCGCGGTCACGGGACTCGATCCCTCCGCCCTGATGCTGCGCCGGCAGCCCACTTTGGGCCTGCTGGCCGTCATGGACGCGGGCCGGCCCTCCTTCTATTCCCATATCGCCCTGCAGAGGGCCCTGTCGCGGGCCTATGCTTCGCGGGCTTATGATCTCCTGGGTCCGGCGGAACTCAGCGACCTGCTGGGCGCCTTGGATCTCCGCGGCCATTCCGCGGACGGAGAGGGCGAAGACATGCTCTCGCTCGGCGCCAAGATGGGTGTCCGCTACCTTCTCTGGACCCAGGTTGATTCCGACGACGGGCAATACAAGCTGGAGATGTCCCTCTACGATGTGGCGGGGAAAAAACTGATCCGGCATTGGCCCACGCGGCAGACGCGGGATTTCGAGAACCTGCTCCCGATCGAGGATCGATTCCTGACCGTGCTGGGCAATGACATGACCCGGGCGAACGCGCCGGCCCGCCCATCTCAGTCTCATCCGCATTGGAGGGCCTTCGGTAAGTTCGCCTCCGTGGGCCTGGCCTTGGCCACCGGCGGCGCGCTCGGCTACCTGGCCTTCCGTTCCAAGCAGGCTGCGGACGCGGATTTCCAGGCCTACCGGAGCGCCCCGACCCAGCAGGAGGCTTCGCAAGCGCGCTTGCGCGTGAATCAGGAAGATTCGCAGGCCCGGAATTACGGGTTGGTTGGAGGCGTCAGCCTGGCCTTGGGGATGGCGGTGTGGGCATTCTAAGCCGGACGGCATCGGGTCCCACCGGATCCTTCCGCAACCGCATGCCGGGCTTGATCCTGGCTTGCGCGACCCTGATCACGTGTAATCGCGACTTCAGCCGGCCCGACCTGACCGGGCCGCCGAATAATTTCGTTCCCGATTCGATTTCCAGGCCGCCGGCGGATACGGTCGCCAAGCATGATACCGCATCCAAACCCGATACCCAGGGTCCGATCCGGATCCTGGTGGATTCCCTCTTCGCCCCGGACATGACCTTGCTGCCGGGCGCTTCCATCGTACCATGGATCCTGGTCCTTCCGGCCAATGCCACCAATAGCGCCGTCGAACTTTCGAGCCTGAACAGCGCAGTGGCGGAAGTCCGCGCCGGCTCCCTCTTCGGGGCGGCTGTCGGGATCACCATGATCGAAGCCCATTCCCTGGACGGCAGCGATAAGCGGGTCCGGTTCTCGGTCGCGGTCGCTCCTGCGCCGGTCAAGCTGAAATCGAAGCCGATGAGCCTCGCCGTGGGCAATGCGGCGGCTGCCCCCCAACTCGAATTCACGCCCCCGGAAGCGGCCTTCAACGGATATATCCTGAGTCGCGGCGATCCCGACATCGCCGCCATCAGCGCGGACGGGAAGACCATCCTGCCCATGGGCCCCGGCAAGACCCGGGTCAAAGCCGAGGTGATAGGTTACCCCGGTGTTTCCAGTACCATGCGCATTACCGTGGTCCCGGCACGGATCGCATCGGGGCCGGACGACTGAACCGGGGAACCGGAAAATTGGCTTCGGAACCCGGCCTCGGAACGCCTGACTTGGCCATCGCAGGGAAGGTGGAACCTTTTTTCCTTCGGAAACTGTCATTTTGCCAATAGGATCCATTTATATTGCCGGGACGATTGGCATGCGCAAGTGGTATATTATGACTATGGCAAGCACTGGAATGGACCGCTACCGCGGGATCTTCTCCTCTTTCCTGATGGTGATTTTCCTCGCCAGCCAGGTCTTCAGTTGCTGCCTGGTGAATCAGAAGCTCGGCCACTTCCTGGAAACCGCCTTCGCTACGAGCCCGCCTGCGGAGGCAGCCTCCCATTCCTGCTGCCCGCGGCCCGCCGCCGGATCCGCGGAAAAGGAAAAGCCAAACCCGGACCAGGCCTCCGATCAGCATCAAGGATGCTGCATCCAGGACGCAAATCAAAAGCTTCCCCAGATTCCTTCCGAACAGGTTCCGGTCCCGGCCATGCCGGATCTGGTCGTCGGCCTCCTCTCCGC
>DAINDC010000129.1:0-1970 GCA_036732085.1 Fibrobacterota bacterium
CAAATGTACCTGGGAGGTTACAAGTAACATTGGGAAATCCGGATATAGCCAATAAAATCGGCCGCCCAGATTGACGATCCCGAGAACGAAAGCCGGCGTGCAGGGAACGGGAGTGATCGGTCCGATGGCATGGACTTCCTGGACGAATACCGATGCCAATGCGAACCGTTCTTTTCCGAGGGTGAATGCGAGAACGTCCAGACCCCCTTGGGCGGATCGAACCGTTTCCGGTATGCGAGCCAATGCCCTCGCCCGCTCCTTTAATATCCTTTCCACTTTATTCCGGGATGGGTCCACGGGAGTTTTCCTTTCTGTCGGGCCTTCGCCTTCGCCAAAGTCCTCATGATTTCACGCAACCTGCCGGCGCTCACACCATCCGATTCCGGTACGGATTGTTCCTCCGGGAGATCCGTCAGCAGCCTGACGGCGTTTTTGAAATGCCGGATCGATTTTTTCCGTTCCCCTCGCCGAAAAGCCAAGTTGCCCAAGGCATAATGCGCCATGACGAAGTCCGGATCCAGATAAAGCCCACGCTCCAGCGACTTGGCTGCTTCCGCGGCTTTTCCATCCTCTTGAAGGATCAGCGCGCGAAGATAATGGAGCGTAGGGTCGAGTCGATGGAGATCCAGGGCGTGGTTGCACAAATTCAACGCCGCGACAAGGTTCCCTTCGTTGCCAAAGCGCCTTGCCGACAAAAGCAGGGCGGAAAAATCGTCGTCGGCTTGGATCGTGGGTAGGGTGTTCACCGGCTTCTCGGGCACGATGTTCTGTGGGCTTTGAGTCGGTGGCTTTTGATAAAAAATCACATTGGGGAAACTTCGGACGGCGAATTGGGAGAACAGGGTCGAGGCTCCTTCCGTCGGCCCTACAATCAGCCATCCTCCTTCTTCGAGCAGTTGGAAAAAATCCGCGGTGACTTTGCGCGCGCATTGATCCGTCAAGTACATGATCACGTTGCGGCAAAGAATGAGGTCGAGGCCAGAAGCTTGTTTGGACAGGACATCCGGAGGGCCCGTTGCAAGGTTGGAATATGCGAAGTTCACCCTCTTCTTTATCTTGGGAAGCAGCTCCAGAAGTCCTTGCGGTGCAGCGCGAAAGAAAGCCGTCTTGCGGGAATCTTCGACATTCCTGAAGGACCAATGGTTGTACAACCCCGCTCTCGCCTTGGCCAGGAATTCCGGATTGATGTCGGTGGCCAGGATGGAGATATCCCAATCCTCCCAGTCCGGCAAAAGGCCGCACAACAAAATGGCGATGGAATACGGCTCTTCTCCCGAGCAACAGCCCGCGCTCCATATCCTCAGTCGCTTGCCCTTGGCACGGCCGGCTACGATTAGCGCGGGAAGAACCCGCTCCTCGAGTGCGGAGAAGCAGGGCTTGTCCCTGAAGAAGAAGGTTTCGCCGACGGTGAACGCGCGGGCCAGGATTTGAATTTTGCCTTGACTCGGAGCGGAAGAGGAAATCCAGGCAAGACACTTTTCGGCATCGGAGAATCCAAACATCTGAGCGGCCAGGAGCACCCCCCTCTCCAATTCCACGCTACGCTCGGAGGAGAAATTAAGGCCCAAATGCATGGCCAGCATTTTCGAAAATTCAGCCAAGAACTCTCGTGAAAGCCGGGGTTTTGGCGGACTCGGATTCGTGGGATTGAGAGTCGCTTCCATATCGCCCCGCCGCTATAACTGCGCCTTCAAGGAGAGCGCGACCTGCTCTTCTTCCGATGGGGAAAGAAACCCTTCCAAATCCTGAATCAGAAGGATGTCCGTTCCAATTTGATTCACGCCCTGCAGGTATTCCATTTTGGGAAGGATATCGACGGAGGGCGTGGTAGGAGCACAACCGTCCACGAGGCCCTCCAGCGAATCCGCGATTACGGCCACGGTCCGTTTCGATGTGCGGGCTACGATGAGGCAATCACTCAGGCCGGTTTCGCGTTCCGGGAGGCCGAAGCGACTGCGGAGGTCCAGGAC
>DAINDC010000129.1:1980-13012 GCA_036732085.1 Fibrobacterota bacterium
GTCCAGGACCGGGATGATTCGACCATGGAGGGAAACAATCCCTCGCACGCCTTCCAGCGCCTTAGGCAACGGGGTTATTTCAACAATCCGGGTGACGGTTTCAACGACAGGCAAGAGCAAGGCGAACCTTCGTTGTTCAAGCACGAAAACGAGAAATTGTTCGGCGTTAACCATGGCGTGGTCGGCACTTAATCTATGATATCTTTCGTGATCGATATCATAAGTTAATGTACGAAAAGCGAGGTCCCGCCACAATCCGACGCGGGGTCGGACTCACCAAACCCTTCGCCCAAGAGCGCGCTTTTCCAGGTAACGCAGAATGCGCTCACGGGCCCGCTGGAGAAATGGGTGTCGGTGGATTCGAAGGAAAATGTGACTGAGTTGCAGATACGCCTAAAGACCCGGGCGAAACCTAAAGTTTCGCCGACTCTCTAGCGAGGCAATCCGGACAGATGGAATGAGTGAAGGTGGCTTCCGTATTCTCGGAAATATATTCTTCCACCGTTTTCCAGGAATCCTGTTGTCCGCGGATTTTATTGCACCAGGCGCAAATCGGCAACAAGCCTTTCAACTGCTTCACTTGATCCAAGGCGCGCCGCAATTCCTCCGTGCGGCGCCGAACCGTTTCCTCCAGTCCCCGGTTCAAACCTATCACTTCGCTTTCGGCCTGGGCGCGTGCCAAATCCGTCTTGTACAGCGAGATGGATTCGAAAAAAATCAATAAGGCCGACGTGCACATGCCCATCACTCCCGAAACAGCGAGAGCGAACGGCGCATCATACCAGTCGGCTTGCAATCCGAATTCGGCCACGTAATGGATCAGGAAAAGCGAAACGGGCAAAATCAATAAAAGCTTTCGCATTGAATAGCCGCCCGCGGTTTGGCTGATGACGATTCGCATGAATCCCCGGTCCGGCCTGGCCGCCAAGATTGCGAGACTGGCCAGCCAGAATGCGAAAGCCGTATGGATAGCCAGGGAAGCGAAAGGCTTGAAGCTATATGCCGAATTCGCGCCGCTGTGAAAACTCAACAGAGCGAGTGTCGCGATCCCATTCATTACTACGGCCAGGATCTGGAAAGTGGGGATTCGGAAATTCAAGGTGAGCAACGCCGTCCCCGCCATCATGAATTCAAGGGAGGCAACCGGGGACATCCTGGCTGGATAGAGGATGGGCAAAGTCCCCGGATCGGCTGGGAACAGGATTTGATCAATCCCCAAGTCCACATGGGCGACATATTCAAAAGCCGTAATGGCGCCGATCATGGCTGTGATCAAGGCTGAAGCGACGCCGGCCTCCACCCGCCAGAGCTTCGGACGTTCCGGCGTCAGCGCCCATAAAGAGAACCCGAGGGCGATGAGGCCCAAAGCTGTATTGGGTTTCATGGGAACAAAACCTGGAATCACGCTCTTCAAGAATCCGGAGTGAAAAAACCACCCTCCGAGGACAAGCAGGCCCAGGCAAATCAGAAACCAGGATGAAAATCTTGAGAATCGTTTAAAAAAGAGGGTCATAACTTCCCTGCTCCCGCAATCGGTTCAGCTTATCGGCGCGCTTTTTATCAGTGTCGCACTTCACCCAACTTATTGTCGTATCAAAGAATATACCCATCTGGCAGTGCATAGGGCGCCGTGAAAGTGTTTGTGGATTTCTGGATCGTGATCCAACAGGGCTGCTTCTGGGAAGTGTTCCCGGCTTCCTCCTGATTCCCGGAACCCGCATTCCCGCGGGCCCGGGCTTTCCCCCTCCCTTGAGGGCGAAAAACGATTTGTAATATTCGTAGCGAATTTTTTCGGAAACCAGCGGGCGAATGGGCTCTCGGATGCGGGCAGCGCCGAAGGCTTTTGACGTCGGCCTGGATGTCAAATAAAGGTAGGTTACTTCTATGGCGCATTCTAACCGCGCCCTCAACACCTTGTCCGGTGTTGTCTCCGGAGGCTTTCTGGGGTGGACGTAAGACAATTCCTGGAGAGGGCCTCTCCAGGCCATTCAATCTGCGAAAAACTGCGGGAAGACGCAGAAGGCGCCCTGTTCCGGGGGCGGAGGGCCAAGGACGGACAGGCAGTTCTCTTTGTCACTTCCGTCACGGAACATCCCACTTCGGAATGGCTTGCGAGGCTCGAAAGGGAGCATGCCCTACGTGACGAGTTGGAGCTTCCCTGGGCGGCACGCCCCTTGGCGCTGGTGCGCCCGGAAGGCGGGACCGTGCTCCTGCTGGAGGATCCGGGAGGCCGGCCCCTCGATGCCTTCCCGAGCCGCCGCTTCAAGGTCGCCGAGAGCTTGCGCGTCGCCTTAGGCGTCGCCGCCTGTTTGTCCCGCGTCCACGCCCAGGGGCTTCTCCACAAGGATGTGAAGCCGACGCATATCCTGGCGGACCCCGCCTCGGGCACGGCCGCCCTGATGGGATTTGGCCTCGCCGCTTCCTCCCGGAGTGAGCGTCCGGAAAGCGGGCCCCCAGAGACCCTCTCCGGCACCCTGGCCTATATGGCCCCGGAGCAGACCGGCCGCATGCACCGGCCCCTCGATGCCCGCAGCGACCTGTACTCCCTGGGCGTAGTGCTCTACGAAATGCTGACGGGGAATCTTCCCTTCACCGCCACCGACCCGTCGGAGCTCCTCCACAGCCATCTGGCCCTTAAGGCCGTGCCTCCGGCGGACGTGGACCCGGACCTCCCCGTCCTCCTCTCCAATCTGGTGATGAAGCTTTTGGCGAAGCCGCCCGAGGCGCGCTACCAGACGGCCTTGGGCGTGGAGGCGGACCTGCGGAGAGGCCTTACCGAGTGGGAGGCCCAAGGACGCATCGAGGCCTTTCCCCTCGGTCAGGAGGATATTCCCGACCGCCCGCTGCCCCTTAAGAAGCTGTATGGCCGCGAAGCGGAGGAGGCGACGCTCCGGGCGGCCTGGGAGCGGGTGGCCTCCGGCGGGGCCCCCGAACTTCTCCTGGTGTCCGGGCCTCCGGGAGCGGGCAAGTCCTCCTTAGTGGACGCGCTGCGCCGGGACCTGGAAAAGGCCCCGAGGCTGTTCGCCGCGGGCAAGTTCGACGAGCAGAAGAAGAACATCCCCTATGCGAGCCTGGCGCAGGCGTTCCAACACCTCATCCGGCAGCTCCTGGTCCAGAGCGAAGAGGCAATCGCAAGATGGCGGCGGGTGCTCGAGGCAGCCGTGCGTCCCAACGGACGGGTGTTGACGGATATCCTCCCAGACTTGGAGCTGCTCCTGGGACCTCAGGGGGAGATCCCCAAGCTGGGTCCGCAGGAGGCGAAGAACCGCTTTCTCATGATCTTCAACCAGTTCCTGGACGCCCTCGCGACCAAAGAGCATCCCCTGGTCCTGTTCCTGGACGATCTGCAATGGCTGGACCCGGCCACCTTGGAGCTGCTGGCGCAGCTCGTCTCCCAGCCCGAGCGCCGCTATCTCCTCCTCCTGGGCGCTTATAGGGGCAACGAGGTGGACGAAGGTCATCCCTTGCGGACGACCCTGGACTCCCTCCGCGCGTCCGGGGTTTTGGTTGAGGACATTGTCCTCGGGCCGCTCACGGGGGAGGCACTCGTCTCCCTGCTGGCGGACATGCTCCACTCCCCCAAGGACCGGGTAGAGCCGCTGGCGCGCCTGGTCTTGGAGAGGACCGAAGGGAATCCCTTCTTCGCGCTCCAGTTCCTGGCCGCTTTGCACGAGGAGCGCCTGCTCGGGTTCGCTCCGGACTTAGGCGGCTGGAGCTTCGACCTGGAGCGCATTCGCGCCAAGGGCTATACCGACAACGTCTTGGACCTCCTGGCGGGCAGGCTGCACCGGCTGACCGCCTCTTGCCGGAAGACCCTGCAGGTCCTATCCTGCCTGGGAATCCATGCGGAGGAGAGCGTCCTCTCCCGCGTCATGGGGGGTGCAAAGGACAAGGGAGGCGCCCCGCTCCGGGAGGCGGAACGGGCCGGGCTTCTCTTAAGGCAGAAAAGCGGCTACGCCTTCGTCCATGACCGCATCCGGGAAGCTGCCTACGCCTCGATTGACCCGCCAGAGCGCTCCGGAGAGCACCTCCGCCTCGGTCGCCTGCTGCTCGCGGAAAGGACCGCCGAAGAGGTCGGGGACGACGAGGTGTTCGAGCTGGTCAACCAATTCAACCGCGGCCTCGACCTCATTGCGGACCTCCTTGCGGACGCCGATGAACGGGACTTGGTCCGCCGCCTCAATCTCCGGGCGGGAAGGAGGTCCAAGGCCGCCATCGCCTACGCGACGGCGCGGGAATACCTGGCCCAGGCGAGCGCGCTTTTGCCCGCGGATCCCTGGACCACGGACTATGCCGAGACGTTCGCGACAGGTTTTGAGTTGGCCGAATGCGAGTATCTGGTGGGCCGCTTCGAAGAGGCGGACGCGCGGTTCCGGGAAATCCTCGAGAAAGCCCGGACTGATCTGGACCGGGCGAAGGTGCTTAGCCTGCGGGTCCGGCTCTACGATACCTCGGGTCGGTATCGGGACGCGCTGGAGACCGGGCTCGAAACCTTGCGCCTGCTCGGCTTCGCCATTCCCGATACGGCGGAGGACATCCGGAAGGCCGTGGAGACGCAGCAGGCGGAGGTGCCCGCCCTCCTGGGCGGACGGCGCATTGCCGACCTGGCCCTGGCGCCGGAGGTGTCCGATCCCCGCGTGCGGGCGAGCCTCGACCTGATTGCCGACACCTTGTCGCCGTCGTTTCAAGCGAAGCCGGAATTGTATCCTTGGCTTGTCTTGCAGGGACTCACGCTCTCCCTCAGGCACGGCAACACGGCCTCCTCCTGCCACGCATACAGCTCCTATGCAACCCTACTGGTGGGCCCCTATCGCGATATCCCCTCGGCCCTGGCCTTCTCCGAGATGTCCCTGGCGCTGAATGCACGCTTACGCGACATCACCCGGAAGGCGGCCCTGCTGTTCATCCACGGGGGGAATGTCGGTGTCTGGGCCCGCCCCATCGCGGCCTGCAGAGTAATTCTGGAGGAGGGCGTCGAGGCGGCGCTCCAGGCCGGCGATCATCCCTACGCTCTCTATAATGCGCTGAAGGCGATCTGGTTCGGCTTGGAGTCGGAGGAATCCATCGGCGCGGCCCTAAAAACCAGCGAGAGGTACCGTGCCCTCGCGGACCGGATCCATCACGAGATATTCTCCCGGATTTTCCGCCTGTACAAGCAGTTCTACCTGCGTCTGCAGGGACAAACCGTCCGAGCTTCAAGGACGGGGGCTTCCAGGAGGAGGATGGTTTCGAGGCCTTCCATAAGGCCGACTTGGGAACGGGGTTTTTCTACTATCACGCTATAAAGCTGGTTGCCGCTTTCACCTTCGGGAAGTTCGCGGAGGCGCTGGAGCATGCCAACCAGGTCTGGGAGTTTCTAGGGAAGCAACCGATCATCAATTTTCTAAATGCTACCCATTGCTTTTACCATGCCCTCACCTTGACGGCGCTCTCTCCGCAGGTTCCGCCCGAGCGGCAGGCGGAATTCGCTCACAGGCTGGAGGAGCTGCTGGCCCAGCTGAAGTACTGGGCCGACAATTGCCCGGAAACCTTCCTGAGTCGCCATGCTTTGGTTGTCGCCGAGAAAGCCCGCCTGGAAGGCCGGGACTTGGAAGCCATGAAGGCCTATGCCCAGGCCATCGCTTCGGCGCGTGAGAACGGATTCCTCTTCCTGGAAAGCCTGGCCTGCGAGCTGGCGGGGCGCTTCTACCTGGACCGCGGCTTCGATAAGAACGCCTACGCCCACTTGCGCGACGCCCGCGCCGGCTACTTGCGCTGGGGCGCGCATGCCAAGGTCGCCCAGCTCGACCGCCTCTATCCCGGCATCGAGAAGCCGGCCCCTCCCGGGCCCACCGCCACCTTTGGCGCTCCGCTGAGCCAACTCGACCTGGCGAACGTGGTCAAGGCCTCGCAGGCCGTCTCCGGGGAAATAGAGCCGGGAAAGGTCGTGGAAAAATTGATGGGTCTCGTCATGGACCATGCCGGCGCGGACCGGGGCCTGCTCCTCCTTCCCAGCGGGGACGATCCCGCCGGGGACGGCTTTGTCGTCGAGGCGGAAGCGGGGCTGGGCCGGCAGGGGCTTGCGATCCGGCAGCCCCGGACCCCGCTTCTTCCCGGCCAGATTGCCGACGGGGTCTTCCGGTATGTGCTGCGAACCCGGGAGCGCGTGATCCTGGAGGATGCCTCCTCCCAGGGGCTTTTCACCGAAGACGAATACGTAAAGGGGCAGCACTCCAAATCCATCCTCGGCCTGCCGCTCCTCAAGCAGGCGCGCCTCCTCGGCGTGCTGTATCTGGAGAACAGCCTCGCTCCCGGGGTCTTCACCCAGAGTCGCGTCACGGCGCTCGAGGTCCTCGCCTCCCAGGCCGCCATCTCCCTCGAGAACGCGCGGCTCTTCGTGGATCTGGAGCAGGAGAAGGGCCGCCTCCAGGCCTCGGAGGAGCACTTCTCCAAGGCCTTCAAGAGCAACCCCACGCCCATGGCCGTCCTTCGCAGCCAGGACTGGGCTTTCGTGGACACCAATGAACGGTTCCTCCGCCTCTTCGGGTATCCTGCGGAAGAGATTTATGGGCATTATGCCATGGAGCTGGGCACTTGGTTCATGAACCTTCTGGGCGAGGCGGGCAAGCGGCTGGCGGCGGGCGAGCTGTTCCGCGACGAGGAGGTTTCCGCCGCGGCCAAGTCCGGGGAGGCGAAGGTGCTCCTGGCGTCCCTCGAAACCATGGTCTTGGGCGGGGACACCTGCTATCTCGCCACCTTCGTGGATATGACCGAACGCAAGCAGGTCGAAGCGCAGCTCCGGCAGAGCCAGAAGATGGAGGCCATCGGCAGCTTGGCGGGCGGGGTCGCCCACGACTTCAACAACCTCCTGACGGCCATCAACGGCTACAGCGAGCTGGTAATGATGGGGAAGGAAACGACCAACCCGGACTATGAGTATTTGAAAGCCATTCGTTCCTCGGGCGACCGGGCGGCGGGCCTGACGCGCCAATTGCTCGCCTTCAGCCGCAAGGAGACCGTTAAGACCCAGGTCCAGAGCCTCAACGCCCTCGTGGCGGAGATGGAGGGCATGCTGCGCCGGCTCATCGAGGAGAACGTCGAGATAGTGACCCGCCTCAGTCCGGATGCCGGGTCGGTCAACGTGGACAAGGGCCAGGTGGTGCAGATTCTCATGAACCTGGTGGTCAATGCCCGGGACGCAATGCCTAAAGGAGGGCGGATCCTCGTGGAGACGAAACGGGTGCATCTGGAAAAGCCCACGAAGAACACGCTTCTGGACGCGCCCCCCGGAGGGTACGTGGCGCTGTCGGTTACGGACACGGGCACGGGGATGACGCCGGAAGTCAAGGCCAAGATTTTCGAGCCGTTCTTCACCACCAAGGCGGTGGGCAAGGGAACGGGGCTCGGACTTTCGGTGGTGTACGGCGTTGTGAAGCAGCTGGGCGGGGGGATTGACCTTCAAAGCGAACCGGGCCAGGGCACGACCTTCTGCATTTATTTCCCCGAGGTGCGGGAGGGGACGCTCGCCTCGGCGGAGGCCGCGGGGCGGGAGAAGCCCGAGTCCTATCGGGGCAGCGAGACCCTCCTGGTGGTCGAGGATGAGGACACGGTGCGCAAATACATCAAGCAGGCGCTTCTGGCCCAAGGCTACCAGGTGCTGGAGGCCTGCAACGGCGTGGAGGCCCTCAACCTGCTCAAGCAGAGCGAGACGCGGATCGACTTGGTGGTCACCGACCTCATCATGCCGGACATGGGCGGGCGGGAGCTGGCCACACATATCCGGCTGCATCGCCCCGCCTTGCCGGTGGTGTACACCTCCGGCTATTCCAAGGACATGGGAGACTAACAGGAGGCCCTGGCGAACGCCGAGTACTTCCTCGCCAAGCCATTTGGCCCCTTGGACCTGGCCCGGAAGGTGCGGGAAATTCTCGAGCACTCCAGACAGGGGGCATGAAACCGGCCGGAAGTGCGCGACATCGTGCGGGCGCCGTTGCGCCAGAAATCCGTTCCTTATAGAGCCGGGGCCACCAGTTCGTTTGCGTCGAGCGCGACCGCGGTTTGTGCCAGAAGCCTTACATTCGCCGCAGCACCTTTATTTTCATATCACCTTCCTTCCCGATATGACGCGCAGCAGGATCAGAATCACGGCAACAACCAGTAGTATGTGGATGAAGCCACCGATGGTATAGGATGAAATCATTCCCAGCATCCAGAGGACGATAAGTACGATGGCGATAGTGGTAAGCATTTTTAGGATTCCTTAATTTTTTCAGTGGATGAATTATTCGACTAGACTGTTCAATTCCGCAAAGCGACAAATTCCCTGATCTTGGATGGATGTCTCAGCTTCCGCAAGGCGCTCTCCTTGATTTGGCGGATGCGTTCGCGCGTCAGTTCAAACCGGTCGGCGATTTCCTTCAAGGTCAACGTGTTTTGAATGCCGATGCCATAAAAAAGCCTGAGAATCTGGTTTTCGCGATCCGGCAAGGGTCCAAGCATCCGTTCCATATTCTTGGCGACCACCCATCGCCGCGCGGCCTGGTCGGGACGGACTGCATCCTCATCGAAAAGACACTCTTCGAAGTTGCCGTCTTCATCCCCAACTGCCGGGCGGCTCAATGACTTCGGCGGCATGGCCAGGAAAAGGCTAGCGTCCACGTCTTTTTCCGTCATGCCCATTTTATCGGCCACCTCGCTCATGCAAGGTTGACGTCCCAAGGTCTGCGCCAATTTTTGGCCCACTTTTCCAATCTTGTGGATGACGCCGACTTTTCCAGCGGAGATATTCAACACCCGGGATTGTTCCGCGAGGGCGGTGAGAATGCCTTGGCGGATCCACCATACGGCATAGGAAATGAATTTAAAGTTCATGGTCCCATCGAATCTCCGGGCCGCCCGGATAAGCCCCAGATTGCCTTCACTGATGAGGTCGCCCATGGGCATTCCCTGGTATTTATAATTGCGGCAGACCGCGACTACGAATTTGAGATTGGCCTCAACCAAGGTTTTGATGGCGTGCTTGTCGCCGGATTGGATGCGCACCGCCAAGGCCTGCTCTTCCGCGATTTTCAGGCTTCTGATTTTCTTGATGTCGTTGAAATAGGCGGAGAGGACATCGTCACCCCTCACGAACTCCAGGCGTTTGGCCGTTTGCTTCACTTGTGAAACCACTTTCCCGGCCTTATTAAGACCCAATTACTTTGTTTGCTTACCTGTGCGAAGGAGCATTACCGGGTAACGCTCCTCGGGGAATCAAGGATTGTATTCCTTGAGCACTTCCTTGTTGAGCACTTGCAGCTCGGTGCGGCGATTCAGCTTGCGGCCTTCAGCGGTTTTGTTATCCGCCTTCGGCTGCGATTCGCCATAACCTTTTGCAGTCAACATATTCTTCAATTCCGGAGCGGCCTGAACCATGTATGCCGCTACGGATTCCGAACGGCCCTGGCTCAAGGTGAGGTTGCGGGCATCGCTGCCGACATCGTCCGTATGACCGGAGACTTCGATTTGCAGCTTGGAATATTTCGTCAACATCTTGGCGATGATGTTCAGGTACGGCTTGGAATTGATGGAGATTTCGGTTTTGTTCGTCTCGAAATAGACCGCATCCATCAGCAAAAGTCCCGTGGAAAGCAGCTGCTTTTCCGCATCGCTGCGCTTGGCTTTCTCTTCCGCCAACTTACGTTGCGAATCCAACAAGACCAGGGAGTCCTGATGGGCCTTGCCGGCCATTTGCAGGGAGTCTTGACGAGCCTTCTCCGACATGACAGCCGCCGCGGAATCGGATTGTCCCTTCTGACGCAATTGCGCAAGGGAATCTTCCTTCGATTGCTTGACCAGGTTATCGGACAATTTCCGGTTGTCGTTTTGCATCTGGCCTCTTTCCATAGCTTCGCGACGGGCCTTATCCTTGGCCCGCTGCCTTTTGGTCGCTTCCGTATCGAACGTGAAAGCCATGGCGGCAAAGAGGCGATAGGGTTCCAGGGCGCGCGCCGGGATGGAACGGTCCGACGAGAGCGCGATATCCCCGCCCACGGTCACATTGATGTCATAGGGCGTGCGGAACTGCACCGAGGGCGTCATCCACAGCGGGTCCGAGGCGATATTGATTTCATTGATAGGAGTCCTGGCATTGAGCTCCATTCCCAATACGGTATTGCTGACGTTGAATTGCGCGCCGGTCGCGAAGAGCAAAAGCGCGTCCGTGCCGGATTCGGCCGAAGTCACCAAGCCTTCGTTGAAATGCATTTTGAAGGCCTGGTTTTCATTTCCCAGGACCAGCGACTGAATCAGCTTGGCCATGAAATCGAGACCGGTGCGGGTCTCGAAATAATTGTAGCCGTCGGCATGGTTGGAATTGATGCTATTGCCTGATAACCCTTGATAAATGCCCACCTGGGCCGCCATACGGATGGGCGTGGAAGGTTCGAAGGGAAGGGTTCCCTGGAATCCGCCCCCCAGCGATCCGAGGCCGGAAGCCCTATTACTCACATAATCGGTCGATCCGAACCCGGTCAAGGAGGCGAAGGCATCTATCTGGCGATTGATGCCCAGCGATACCGCGCCTATGCCGGTAAAAATATTCGCATCCTTGTTCGGGCCGCCGGAAAACAACTTCTGCTGCTGGTAGAATGAGCCTTGCAATCCGAAAATCAGGCGCCCCTCTCCCAATGCCTCCGCGGAAGATGTCTGGGACAGCCCACGGGTCCCGTAGAACGTATTGGTGGGGGACGTCATCTTGATTTCCGTATTGGCGTCGATATTCTCGGTTTCGACAGGATCCACATTAGTGGGTTCAGCCATGGAGAAGGGCGCTTGGGCTAGGAGAGCGAGGCACCCAATCAATTTGAAGTTCGAGAGTCTGTTATTAATGATATCCTCTTATGGTTTAAAATTTTTGTTGGCGAAGGCTGCGGGCTATTAATCGACAAATAACATTCTTGTCAGGCGGGTATGCCCATTAAATTCAAGCTTTGAGAAAAGCAATCCTTTGGATGCCCCGCTCCTGCTGAATCGCACCTGATTCGGCTTTCCCGCTTCGGCTTGTCCGTCGAAC
>DAINDC010000130.1:0-12963 GCA_036732085.1 Fibrobacterota bacterium
CCGTGGTCTGCAATCCCGCGGACTACGCCTCCGTAACCCAGGAGCTACGTCGCGAGGGTGATACCTCCCCCGTAACGCGCCAGTTGCTGGCCCTGAAGGCCTTCCGCCACACCGCCGACTACGATTCCGCCATCGACGAGTTCCTGTCCGGCCGGTTCACGGGCGCCCCGGCGCTCCGGCTCTCCTTCGCGCAAGGCAAGACCCTGCGCTATGGCGAGAACGATCATCAGAAGGCGACCTTCTTCCTGGAAAAGGAGTCCGCGCTAGGCGCATCGGCCCGGGAACCGAATATCGGATCGGCCAAGCAGTTGCACGGTAAGGAGCTCAGCTTCAACAACCTCGTGGATGCGGATGCCGCATTAGAATCTGTCCGCGAGCTCCATGGCCAGCCTGCGGTTTCCCTCATCAAGCATATGAACCCGTGCGGATACGCGACGGGCGCGACCTTGGCCGAAGCGTTCGAAGCCGCCTGGGAAGGGGATCCGGTCTCGGCTTTCGGTTCGGTGATCGCCGTTTCCCAAACCGTGGATCTGGCTACCGCCGAAAAACTCAAGGGCCGGTTCGTCGAAGTGCTCGTGGCCCCGGGCTATGCGCCGGACGCGCTCGACTACCTGCAGAAGAAGAGCAAGGATCTGCGTATCCTGGACATCGGCAAATTGGTTCCCGCCCAGGACCGAAAGGTTTACAAACATATTCTCGGCGGGATGCTGGTACAGGATCGCGATGTGGAACTCAACCGAAAATGGGAAAGCGCCACCAAGACCATCTTCCCGGAAAGCCTCAAGGCCTTGGCCCTGTTCACCTGGAAAGCCTGCAAGCATGTCAAATCCAATGCCATCGTTATCGGCCAGGAATACGCGCCGGGACGATTCCAACTTCTCGGCATGGGTCCCGGACAGCCCAACCGCATCGATTCCAACCTGAAACTTTGCCAGCCGCGCGCCCGCGAGAACCTGCGGCGCCAAGCCGATCAAAAGGGAGTGAAGGGCGAAGAGGCCGTGGAAGCCTATATCCACGAGGCCTTATCGCATTGCGTCATGGCTTCCGACGCCTTCTTCCCTTTCGATGACAATGTGGTGGCGGCCCATGAGGGCGGCCTGCGTTATATCGTCCAACCCGGCGGCTCCCTGCGCGATCAGGAAGTCCTCGCCACCGCCGACAAGCTGGGCATAGCCATGGTCTTTACGGGAACCCGGCATTTCCGCCATTGAAACCGATACGAGAGAACCGACCCTGACATGCTAGAGATCAACCCGCAGCTCCAGTCCAAGATATTCGACTCGCTGCTATTGCATATGAAGGCGGAGCGCGCCGGTTCGCGCAATGCGCGGATTTCCGCTCCCGCCTGGGCGAATCTGGCATCGGACCTGAAGTGCATCGGACTCAGCAAGACCACGGCCGACGCTCTTATCTTTTGGGCCAATTCCCAGGCGGAACAGAGCCGCCAATCGCCGGTCAAGATCCGGGTCCTGCATCCCATGGAACGGGAATTCATTTCCGTGGATGCTTATGATTATCTGCTGGAGTTGTATCGCCTGGGTCTCATCGGACCGCCGCAACTCGAAATGCTGATCGAGAACTGCGCCTTCCTGACCTCGCTTCCGGCCAAGCGCGAGCAGATCCAGAAAATGGTCCTGCGCTCCTTTTCGGAAAGCTTGGAGGCCCAGGGCCTCGGCGTTTCCCATTGACCCCGTTTTCCCTGGACGCGAATTCCATGACCGCAGATTTTCCATGACAACAGTGAAAGTCATTGGCGGCGGCCTGTCCGGCTGCGAATCCGCCTTGCAGCTCGCCGATGCAGGCCTGCACGTGGACCTCTGGGAGATGCGCCCCCGCGTTTCCACGCCCGCGCATAAGACCGGCAACCTGGCCGAGCTCGTCTGCTCCAATTCCTTCAAGGGCATGGCCCATACCTCGGCGCATGGATTGTTCAAGGAAGAGCTGCGGCTGATGGGATCGCGCCTGTTGTCATTGGCGATGGAAGCCCGCGTGCCGGCCGGCGAAAGCCTGGCCATCGATCGCGACCTCTTTTCCGCAGCCGTGGAAAAGGCCATCGGCTCGCATCCGAATATCACCCTCCATCGCGAGGAAGTCACGGCCCTCGATCCCAACGAACTGACCGTCGTCGCCACCGGCCCGCTGAGTTCGGACAGCCTCGCCAAAGCCCTGTTCGCGCTGATTGGATCGGAAAGGTTGTACTTCTTCGATTCCATCGCCCCGGTGGTGGAGCTCGACAGCCTTGACCTCGAGCAGACCTTCGCCAAGAACCGCTGGGACAAGGGAGATGAGCCCGATTTCCTGAATTGCCCTTTGGACAAGGAAACCTATTTCGCCTTCGTGGAAGCCCTGCGGCAGGCTGATACCGTGGAACCCAAGCCCTTCGAGAAAGGCCAGCTTTTCGAAGGCTGCCTGCCGGTCGAGGAAATGGCCCGCCGCGGTCCCGAAACCTTGCGCTACGGACCCATGCGCCCTATCGGACTTCGTGATCCGCGTAACGATAAGAACCCTTTCGCCGTCATCCAGCTCCGCGCCGAGAACCGGCAACGGACCCTCTACAACCTGGTGGGCTTCCAGACCCGATTGAAATGGGGCACGCAAAAGGAAATCTTCGCCCTGGTGCCCGCGCTGCGCAATGCGGCCTTCGCGCGCTTCGGCGCCATGCATCGGAACACCTTCCTCAACGCTCCGCAAGTCCTGGAACCCTCGCTTCGTATCAAGGGCACGCGCATCTATTGCGCCGGGCAGATCACGGGGGCCGAAGGTTATACCGAAGCCATCGGCACCGGCATGTACGCATCGTCCATGCTGCTCGCGGAACTGCGGGGCGAAGCGAATTTCCTTTGGCCGGAGGCCACCTGCCTGGGCGCTTTGACCCGACACTTGACCGACCCGAATCCGGATTTCCAGCCGATGAACTTCAATTTCGGACTGCTGCCCAAGATTGAGACCAAGGCCAAAAAGGATAAGAAGGGCCTTCAGGTCCAAAGCTGCCTTACCGCCTTGGAAACCTTCCGGGCCTTTCCAAAGCCGGAAATGGCCGTTTAAGGCTCAGAAGAGGTCTCAAACTTCCAAACCACGGATCGCGATTAAGCTTTGCAAACAGGGCCTGATAAAACTTTTTATATTGTCGACTAAAGTCGTGTATAATTAAGAAGGAAACCAATCATGATGTACGATGAATCCCTAGTCGCCCCCATGCGCCAGGAACTGACCGATCTCGGCATCGCGGAAACCCGCACCGCCAAGGATGTGGATGCCTATCTGGCCGATGCCAAGGGAACCTTGCTCGTGGTCGTGAATTCCGTCTGCGGCTGCGCGGCCTCCAATGCCCGCCCCGCGGTCGCCGTGGCCATGCAGCATAAAAAGCTCCCCACCAAGGCCATCACCGTTTTCGCCGGCAACGATGCCGAGGCCACTTCCCGGGCCCGTTCCTATTTCGTCGGCTACCAGCCCTCCTCCCCGCAGATTGCCTTGCTCAAGGACGGAGAAGTGGTCTTCATGCTGGAGCGCCACAATATCGCGGGCCGCAGCGCCGATGACATCGCCGCGGAAATGACCCAAGCCTTCAATACCTTCTGCTGAAGGTTCCGACCTTCTGCTGAAGGTTTCGCCTATTCTCTAGGGAGGTTCGGGCCTCCCACTTCGAACAAGGCTTCGATCTCGACCGCAGCATCCAGGGGCAGGGCGATCACGCCCACAGCCGCCCGGGCATGGATGCCCGCATCCCCGAAAACCATGCGGCATAAATCCGAGGCCCCGTTGATGACCTTGGGTTGTTCGGTGAATCCGTCCACGCTCTGCACGAATCCGCCCAAGCGTATTACGCGCGTTACCTGGTCGGGAGAAATGCCCGCCGTGCCTAAGGCCGCCAGGATATTCAGAAAGCAGAGCCGCGCGGCTTCCTGGGCCTGGGTCACGTCCAAATCCTTGCCGACCTTGCCCTTGAAGATGAGCTGGCCGTCGCGCATGGGAAGCTGGCCGGAAACGAAAACCAGATTGCCCGTGCGGACCGCGGGAATATACGAGCCTTGCGGTACGGGCGTGGGCGGCAACCTAAGGCCCAAGGTTTCCAATTTTTTCTCGATTCCGTGCACGTCGTCCTCCTGCTAGTTGCCGGCCAATCCGGACAGGGGATAAATATATCTTTCCCGGATGGACTATATCGACACCCACTGTCATTTGGACGACATCCTTGCAAAGCTCGAGGCCCCGGACTATCCCACCTTTCGCTCCCGTTTCCTCCCGAGCAACTTCGGCGGCTGCATCACCATTTCCTGTGATCCCCGTTCCATCCCTGCCACCTTGGACTTGATGCGCCACGAAGGCGTCTACGGGGCTTTCGGCATCCATCCCCATGAGGCCCAGGCTTACACTGCGGAACTCGATGCGAGCCTGTTGGAAGCCATGGCGGACGCGAAGACCGTGGCTTGGGGTGAGATAGGATTGGATTACCATTATGACTTTTCCGCCCGGGAAATCCAGCGCGAGGTTTTCGCGCGTCAAATCCGGAAGGGCGTGGAAATGGGCAAGCCCCTCATCATCCATACCCGGGAGGCGGAGGAGGATACCCTATCCATAATGTCGGCGGAAGTCCCCAAGGCTTGGAAGGTGCATGTGCATTGTTTTACTTCTTCGCCCGAGATGGCGGAAAAGCTTTTGGAAAATTTCCCGAACCTCTGCCTGGGCTTCACGGGCATTGTCACCTTCAAGAATGCGCTGGAGTTGCAGGCGGTGGCCAAGGCCACGCCCCTCGATCGGATCCTGCTGGAAACGGACGGGCCCTATCTGGCGCCCATCCCCCATCGGGGCAAGCCTGCGCATCCCGGACATATCCCGCTCATCGCGCAGAAAATCGCCGAGCTGAAAGGGATGGATGTGGAGACCGTGTACCAGGCGGCCAGGGAGAATACGCGGAAGGTCTACGGGATCTGACCTACTTGTTCTCGAACTCCACGTCTTCGTTCTTGCCCTTGTTCTCCTGGACTTCCTTGTCGATCATCTCGCGCTCCACCTTCTCCTGCACGATCTTCTGCTCCCATTCCAGGAAGCTCTGATCCAGGGATTTCCGTTTTTGATCGATCTGGAAGTCGAGGTCGCGCAGCTTGCCGCGCATCCCATCGCGCTCCTTGATGAGCTTCTCCTCCGTGGGATGCAGCTCCAGGCTGTTGAGCACTATGATATAACCGGTTTCGAGGGTATGGCGCTTGTCTTCCAGGCGCGCGATATCGAGCTGTTCCTGGTTGATGCGGTTCCCATATTCGGTGAAGGCGCAGGCGGTTAGGCCGAGAAGAAAACGCGACCTAATCGTAGATGTCTTCTTCATACCGATAAAGGTGGATGGGCGTCTCGGCCTTCTCTTCCTTCAGTTCCATATTCATGTCCGCCACTTCGCTCTTCGATTGAAAGCAGGGCAGGCCGGTCTTGCGGTTGACCGAATACTGTAAGGTGCCCAGGACCACGGCGGGCTTGTGCGTGTACTTGCGGAATTTACGGTTGGGCAAGGAGGAGAAGTAGAACTGTTCCACCAGCAGCGGCAAAGAGTCCGTGCGATGATAGTAGAGCGTATAGTCCAGGCAGGATTTCTTGAGCCGGGGACGTGGTCCGTTGAACCGGGCGGAATCCAGCTTGAAGGTTTCCAGCTTGGCATTGAGCCCGTCCACGGATAAAACCTGCTTGGCTTCGAGCTTCTGCCCGCGCGGGAGGAAGTCGGCCATTCGCCACCAGTCCCGGCCCTGGGCGCGATACAGGGCGGTGTCACTGGAAAGCAGAAGTTGTTTGCGGTACTCGTCCTTCTGTTGGATGCGGCCTAGGACGGTCTTGAGGGAATCGTAGCCGTCGATGCGCGCGGGGACGAAGGCCGGGTCCATATGGTATTCCAGATCCACTTTCTTCTCCAGCTCCTGGGGCATGGAAAATTTATGGTAGCCTCGGGCAATCAAGGTATCGAGCTTGCGGTGGAGGAGCCAGCCATTGCCCTGTCTTTCCAACTCGAAAGACAAGGTGGTCTGGAAAATGGTGCCTTCGATTTCCTTTTCCTCGTCGAGCTTGCTCGAATAGGTGCCGAGGTGGAAGTCCTTGAAATGGGCGGTATCCGGCCGCTGGGGCTGGTAGACGACGGTACGCTCGCATTGGATCAGACCCAGGCTCGCCGCCAATAAGAGCGCTGCGGGCAGGACCTTGGGAAACCCCTTCAACTTGCTCGTCATTTCCGCCTTTCGATACCTCAAAATATAGTCAACAAGCCCCATTCGCGCTGGCGGCGGCACAGCGCCGTTCCCAAGGACTGTCAAATGGGATCCGGGTTTTAGGGTGCGCGGAATCGGTCGGGCCAGATTCCGAAATAGGTCAAATCCTCCTGCACGCCGGGCATCAAATCCAGGTCGGCCATGGAAGCGATGAAGGTCGCCTCGTCCAACCAGAGATAGGCCGTATGTTCATGATTGAGTTCCGGGCTGCCGGACAGACAGGTATATCGGAATAGATGAACGGTTCCGCCTGCGTGACCGATGGCAGGCAAGGGGCCCAAGCTGGCTTCCAGTCGGAGTTCCAATCCGGTCCCGAGTTCTTCGCCGAGTTCACGGAGCATGCCTTGCATCGGCTCTTCCCCGCTTTCCAGGCGACCGCCGGCCAGGCCCCAACGGCCCGGATCCCGACGCGCCGATTCCGAGCGACGCAAGAGCAGCAGCTCATTGCGAAGATTCAGGATCACGGCGACCACGAAGCTCAGGGAATCAGCCAAGCCGAACCCCCTGAGTCGCGAGGACTTCACGGATGGTCTCCACGCCTTCGCCGCGCCGCAACCATCGGATAGAAACCCCGCGCCTTTCCATGCCGCGGAAATAAGTTTCCTGACGCTTGGCCAACATATGGATCTCATGGCGGAGATCCTCCACCATCCTGGCCTTATCCTTGACACCGGTCAGGAAGTCGGTGATTTCCCGGTACTCCATGCCCAGGAGCCGCAGCCGTTCCGCGGCCACGCCCTGGCGCATCAGGCCGGCCACTTCCTCCACCATGCCGGCCCGCAACCGCTCCTCAAGGCGGGCATCGATGCGCTGGCGCAATTCTGTACGGTCCCAGGCCGTGGCGAAAACCGTGGCGGAGAATTCGATTGGCGGCGACGGGCTGTATTCGACCGGACCCTGGCCCAGGCTCCCGGCGGCGTGGATGATGAGGGCCCGGATGATGCGTTTCCGGCTCGACAAATCGGTGCGTTCCGCCAGATCGGGATCAAGCTCGCGTAGCTCCCGGGCCAGCTCCTCTTGGGTGCGGGTGGCCAAGGCTTCGCGGAGCGCCGGGTTCTCGGTAACATTGGCGATACGATACCTGCGCAATACTGACTCCATGTACATGCCCGTCCCCCCCACCATCACGGCCACATCCCGCCGCCCTGGTCCCGATTTCTCCAGGGCTTCCAGCAACCCGTAGCAATCCTGTTGGAACCGGTAGAGCGAATAAATCTCATCCGGATCGGCGATATCGATGAGATGGTGGCGCACGGGCCGATCGAATTTTCGAAACTCCTCCAGATCCTTGCCCGTGCCCAGGTCCAGGCCCCGGTACACTTGCCGGGAATCCGCGGAAATGACATCGGCGTCCAATCCATGGGCCAGGCTCGCGGCCAGGGCCGTCTTCCCCGTGGCGGTGGGGCCGCCAATCACGATGAGATGCATCTCAGGATTTTTCCTTCAGGTCCGGCTGCGCCCGACCCAAGGCGGTCGCGAAGGCCTGCCGCATTGACGCGAGGTCCTCTTCCCCATCCGCGCTGAACAGGAAGCCTATTCTTTTCGGCTTTGGACTGAGGGGGGAAACCGGCAAGATACCTGTCTTATTCACCGGATCGAAAGCCCATCGGCCCAACCTTTGGTCCAGCGCCCGATAATCGTCCGGCAGGGAAAGTTTGCGGGGCTTGCTCCAGATCCACAGCAAGGTCTTGCCCGGCAGTCTTTCCGCCAGGCCGTGGATGGGCCAAGCCATGGAAAGACGCGCATTGATATCCACCAAGGGCCGAAGCCGGGGACCTTGGCCACCCGCTTGATCAGTTTCATGGACATAGGCATCCATGCTCACCGGACCGAAATAACCAAGGTCATGCAAGGCCCGGCCCAGCTTGACCGCGGTCTTTTCCAAATCCTTATCCCAAGGGGCAGGCGGCCGCCGGTCCGGGAAGATTTTGACTCCGAGAAAAGCTCCATCGCGGGAATTGAAAAGTTCATGGCCGCGGAATCCGGTGATGCTACCGTCCGGTTCCACCAGGAAACTGGCCGCCATATCGAGGATGCGCGCATGCCAAGGTTCTACGACCACCTTGCCATGTCCCTCCAGAATTAAAGCCAGAATCTTCCGATCCTCAGATCCCAGTGGCCCGTCCGGTATGCGCCGATTGGCCGTGCCGGCATGGCCATGATCGCCTTTGACCACCCAACCCGAGGGCCGCGGATTTTTTTCGAGAAATTTTTCCAGGGCCTCCCAATCCTCGAACGAAGAGAACTCGGTAGCATACTCGGCAAGCGTATCGGCCTTTCCACTCGCTTCCGCCTCTTCCTTCGCCCAGGTTTTTTCCAGGGCCAGACTGAAGGCGCGTGAATTGGCGATCTTAACCGCGGAAAAGGACGGATGCGGGGGCTGATTGCGATAGCGGCGGGAGAGTTCCTCGGCATGGGCGTTCCAGCCGAAGGGCGTAAAAATCGACTCCGGAGAATAGTCCGGATGCGGGCGAATTTCCGGGAGGTCGAAGCCCTTGGAAGTCAGGTAGGCCACGAAATCCCCGGGCAAGGGCCGGTGCAAGATGAGGCTATCTCCCTGTCTGGGCGCGAACAGGAAATGCCAAGCCATCTCATGCATGAAGGTGGACTCGGCGGATTCCAGGAGGCTAGGTTGACCCCCCAGGCTCGCATCGAAATCTGCATTCAAGAAATATTCCCTGGAGGTCAAAGCGGCCCGCTGGTTTATCCGACCCTGAGAGGACGGGGCATTTGATTAATTAGGTATTTGAGTATGTTATTCGCCATGAGCGACAAAGTCAATCGATTCAAGTCCAGGCCCGTCTATTTCGCGCTGGGTGGTCTGGTGTTCCTGCTGTTCGTAACGGCCTGCACCTTGCACCCCGCCAAGACCCTCAAGTCCTGCCGCTATCACTTCCTCACCTTGACCTTCAGCGGTATGGATGCCGGCCAGACACATTGGCTGCTCGATGTGTCCGTCGCCAATCCCAACGCCCATCCGGTCAACCTGTCCCGCATGCGCTTCGCGCTCCTGCATGATGCGGACACCTTGCTTTCGGGTTGGAATCCCGCCAAAAAGGAAATCGCTCCCAACGATTCCCAGGTCGTGCAAACCACCTTGGATCTGCCCAACTCCCTCTGGAAGCGGCTTCCGGGAAGCATTTGGTCCGATACGGATGCCAAGTTCCTGATTACCGCCGATGCCTTTCTGGATACTTGGGTCGGCCAGTTCGAGGTTCCCAATGCCGTGCATCAGACCGTGCACGTCAACATGCCGGCGCAAATGGCCAAGTACCGGGACTTGCTGATGCAAAAGATGTTTTCCTGGCCCGGTCGCAAACTGCATGAGGACGTTGCGCCCCCTCCCACCGATGACGGCGATTCCCTTCCGCCCGATAGCTCGTTGTAAAAGGTCACCCCGGTGATACCTCTTGTCGCAAAGAGACCTTCTCCCGGAGCGCGCCCGCTGGCCTAGGTGAAGACGTGACCGGAAAGGTACCGGTCGCCGCGATCGCAAATAATGGAAACGATGACGCCGGTCTTGATGCGCTTGGCCATTTCGACGGCGCAATAGATGGCCCCGCCGGAGGAAACCCCCGCGAACACCCCTTCCTTCTGGGCCAATTCCCGGGTCCAGAATTCGGCATTGGCCTGGCTGACATCGACGATTTCATCCACGCGGGTCTTGTCGTAGATGCGGGGCAGGTATTCCTTGGGCCAGCGACGGATGCCGGGGATGCAGGAGCCGTCGGTAGGCTGGGCCCCGACGATGCGGATGGCGGAATTCTTTTCCTTCAGGTAGCGGGACACGCCCATGATGGTTCCCGTCGTTCCCATGCTGGATACGAAATGGGTGACGCCCCCATCGGTGTCCTTCCAGATTTCCGGACCCGTGGTCTCATAATGCGAAGCGGGATTGTCCGGATTGGAAAATTGGTCCAACATATGGAAGCCGCCCTGGACCACCTTGGCGCGGGCATAGTCGATGGTCCCTTCCATCCCGCTTTCCGCCGGAGTCAGATGCACGATGGCGCCATAGGCCCGCATGGTCTTGACGCGCTCGGCCGTAGCGCTCTCGGGCATGACCAAGTGCATCTCGAAACCGGTGACGGCGGCGATCATGGCCAGGGCGATGCCGGTATTGCCGCTGGTGGGCTCGATGAGTTTCATGCCGGGCTTGAGTTCCCCGCGTTGGATGGCCTTCATGATCATGGCGCGGGCGGGACGATCCTTGACCGATCCGCCGGGATTGTTCCCTTCGAGTTTGGCGTAGAGTTTCACTCCCGGATTCGGATTGAGGCGCTTCAATTCCACCATCGGGGTGTTTCCGACCAATTCCAATAAGGTCATTTGCATAGTCCTATTCTACGCTGAAAGTCGTATTGAATTTAAGATAAAAATAACCGCCCGGTTCGCAGGGTTCCTTCGACTTCCTAAATTCCTATGAGAAGCCTATGAATACCAGCGCCGCGGATGGGAAAGCATGACCAAAAAGGAAGCCCAGAACAAGATCCGGGACCTACGCGAGGTCCTGGAAAAAGCCAACCAGGCCTATTACCAGCACGGCCATTCCCCCATGCCGGACGAGGAATTCGACAACCTCAATAAGCAGTTGGCGGACTTGGAAATCGAATTTCCGGAACTCGTCGAACCCGGCTCCCCCACTCATGAAGTCGGAAGCGACCTCACCCCCGGATTCCGCAAGGTGGAGCACCGTTTTCCGATGTTGAGCATCCAGAATACCTACTCGGAGGAAGAGGTGGCGGACTGGCATCGGCAGGTGACGGAAAAGGTGGACCCGGCCGAACTCGAATATGTGGTGGAATTGAAAATCGACGGCGTGGCCATCAGCCTGATCTATGAGGATCGCAAGCTCTCGCAGGCCGTAACCCGCGGGGATGGCTTGGTGGGCGATGAGGTCACCCAGAACGTGAAGACCATTTCCACCTTGCCCCAGACCCTGCCGAAGGGATTTCCCGGCGGCCGCTTCGAAGTGCGCGGCGAAGTCTATATGACCCGGGAAAACTTCCGCACCTTCAACGAATACTCCCAGCTCACCACGGGCAAGAGCATGCAGAACCCGCGCAATACCGCGGCCGGCAGCCTCAAGCTCAAGGACTCGAAGGAAACGGCCCTGCGCAAGCTGGATTTCTTCGCCTATGCCATCCTGCTCGACAAGCCCGAGGGAACGCATTGGGAAAACCTGGAACTCCTGGCCAGGGCGGGCTTCCGAGTCAATGAACATCGCGCCAAGGTTCGGACCATTCCCGAGGTCATGGAGGTTTGCGCCGATTGGCTCAAGATCCGGGACGAGCTGCCGTACAATATCGACGGGGCCGTGGTGAAGGTGAACTCCCTGCGCCAGCAAGTCGCCTTGGGCCGCACCGCCAAGAGCCCCAAATGGGTCATCGCCTATAAGTACAAGACCGAGGCCATGGAAACCGTGCTGGAGTCCGTGACCTACCAGGTGGGACGTACCGGAGCCGTTACCCCGGTGGCGCACCTGTCGCCGGTACTGCTGGGAGGCACCTTGGTCAAACGGGCCACCTTGCATAACTTCGACGAGATCGGCCGGCTGGGCCTCAAGATTAAGGATCATGTCATCGTGGAAAAAGGCGGGGAGATCATTCCCAAGGTCGTATCCGTGGTCCTGGAAAAACGCCCGGCCCAGGCCCAGGACATCGAACCACCGGTCAAATGCCCCATCTGCGAATCGGAACTGGCCCGGGTTTCCGATGAGGTCGCGCTACGCTGCGAGAACCTGCAATGCCCGGCCCAGGTTTCCCGGTCCATCCTCCATTTCGTCAGCCGCCAGGCCATGAACGTCGAGAATATCGGCCCAGCCTTGGTCGATTCCCTGCTTCGGGAAAGACTGATCGAATCCTATGCCGATCTCTATTTCCTGAAACAGGAGGATTTGGAAAAGCTCGATCGCATGGGGGAAAAATCCGCGGCCCATGTCATTGAGGGCTTGGCGCAGAGCAAGACCCGCGGCCTGGATCGTTTGCTGTACGGATTCGGCATCCGCTTCATCGGCAAGACCAGCGCCACCTTGCTGGCCCGGCACTTCAAGAGCCTGGAAGCCCTGCAGCAGGCCACCTTGGAAGATTTTCTCGCCATCCATGAAATCGGCGAACGTATCGCGGAAAGCATGGTGAAATTCATGCAAAGCCCGGTGGCGAAACGGAACTTCGCCAAGCTCGCGGAGGCGGGCGTGAGCCTGACCTATGAGGCCGCGGAAGGCACTGACGATCTGGCCGGCAAGACCTTCGTGCTCACGGGTACCTTGCCCACCATGACGCGCGAGGAGGCCAAGGAACTCATCGAGAAGGCCGGAGGCAAGACTACGGATTCGGTCAGCAAGAAGACGTCTTTCGTCCTGGCCGGGGATGCGGCCGGTTCCAAGCTGGAGAAGGCGCAGAAATTGGGCATCACCGTCCTATCCGAAGCGGATTTAAGGAAAATGCTGGCTTTGGGGTGAAGTAACCTTGACGGAAAGAGTGGCTGTTTCTAAAATATATCCGCTCTTTCGAGGGGTATGGGCCGATTAACCGCGGCACATAACTCTTTGAATCATGCGGGTTTAGCTCAGTTGGTAGAGCATCTCCTTGCCAAGGAGAAGGTCGAGGGTTCGAGTCTCTTAACCCGCTCCATAAAGGCCTCCGAGAAATCGGAGGCCTTTTCTTTTTAATCACTTGGGTCAATTCCCCGCAGCTTGCTGCGGCTTGCAATTTTCCTA
>DAINDC010000131.1:0-12921 GCA_036732085.1 Fibrobacterota bacterium
GGTTATCGGGAAAGCGAGGCCACCACCTTCGCCCGCCGCATCCCGCCCGGCTCGGACGGCCTGAAACGTTTCCATTACGCGGCCAACCATGCGCAGTCGTGGGAGGCCGGCGGGGAGAGGCTGCCCGGCGAGGGGGAAACCGGTGGGTTACGTCTGGGCCTGGCCTATCGGGACTATGCCTGGAAAAGCACGCCTTCCGCGGATGCGCTGGACGCCCGCAACGAGACCCTGAGCTACAACCGCCTGGGACTTTCCTTCATCGCCAACCTGTACGGCGGCTTGTACAAGGCCGCGGAAATCATCGGCGGGGAATTCCATGCCGGCGCCTGGGCCGCGAATATGGAATGGCGAGGCAGGGTCCCTATCGGCGTGGGTAGCCTGGAGGCCGTGGCCGGGCTGACCGGCTATCGGACCGGGTTCCGCCTGGATGTCGACGGGCATACGCTGTCGCAGAAGTTCCTCACCGTGGACACCTCCGCGGCCTACGGGCCCCATCTCCGCGGTTACCTGGCTGGAGTAACTCCGGAGTTACGGATGCGCTGGTCCTGGCGCCGGTTGGGCCTGGAAGCGGGCGCCGCGCAAATCGTGCCCGTGACGGTTTCCGTCGAGCGGCTGGGCCAGGCTCCGCCCCTGCATCCGCATTCCGCCACCAGCTATCCCCTTTTTCATAACGGTTTTTCGGCCCACGTGGCCTTGGAGGCCGGGTATTGACCATGGATATCTATGCCTATGAGGATTATCGGATCTTCCTGAAGGACAGCTTCCAAAAGCGGAAGGGCGATGATCCGGATTTCACCCACCGCAAGCTGGCGGCCCTGGGCGGCATCGCCAATCCCGGTTTCTTCAACGAGGTGGTCAAAGGCCGCCGCGATCTTACCGAGGAGGCCGCGGATAAATTCTGCCTGGCCTTCGGATGGAAGGAAAGCGAATCGGAATATTTCAAGCTGCTGGTCTCGCATAACCAGAGCCGCGATCCCGAAGAGAAGGACGAGATCCTCCGGAAGATGTCCTTCCGCCGCGGCCGCAGCTCCTTCGCCCGCACGCATTCCGGCGCCATCCGTTATTATCAGGACTCCAGCTACGCCCTGGTACGCGCGGCCCTGCGGGTCCTGGACTTCCGCGGCGAATACGAACGCCTGGCCCGTTTCCTGGTGCCGCCCATGCCGGTCCCCCTGGTCAAGCGATGCCTCCGGGACCTCTGCGAATGGGGCCTGGTCAAGCAGGAGATGGACGGCCGGTATACCGTAACCAGCGCGTTTCTGGAGCCGGGGCCCAATATGGAAGAGGCCCTCAAGCGCATGCATCGGGAATGGATCCAGCAGGCGGCGGTCACCTTGGATGCCTTTCCCAAGGCCGATCGGCACATTTCCTCGGCTTTGATTACCTTATCGGAAAAGGGTTATCGGGATCTCATGCGACGCGTGGAGGCCTTCCGGGCCGATTTGCTGGAAGTCGTGAAAAAAGATTCCAAAAAACCCGAGCGCATCGTCCAAATGAACATCCAGATCTTTCCCAAGAATGAGCGTGGGGCCAAGCCATGATTCCGATCAAAACCACCCAATCCGCCTGCCGCCTTACCTGCCGCCTTATCTGCCGACTGATGGCCGCGCTGTCCTGCGCCCTCTTGCTCGGCGCCTGCCTCTTTCAAAGCAACGATAAAGTCGCCAACAAAGAAGGCGGAGGCTGGGACGATTTCCCCAATGCGGATCAAAACCTCTGCGGCGATCTCACTCCCGCCCAGCTGACCGCGGCCGATTCCCTGGTGGCCAAGGCCAAAAGCCACCTGGACGCCGAGGCGATTTTCGTGGGCAGCGATTCCGGGCAGGACTTCAGCAAACTCAAGCGGCGCGATGTCGATTCCCTGGACGCCTATTATACCCAGGCCCTGGCCGTGGCTCCCAATCACTGTGGCGCCTTGTTCGGCAAGGCCATCGTCACAGCCTATTCCATCGCCCAGGATCATGCCTTCGATTCCCTGGTGAACGAAGCGGAGCATACCGATGCGCCCGTCGGATACGCGCTCGGCAATCTTGGCGCGCAAACCACGGACGCGGCCCCGGCGCTGCTGGAGATGCGCCGCAACCTGGCCGCGGCGCCCAAGTCCTTGCTAACCCATGCGCAAGAGGTCAGCGAAACCGTCCTGTTACCCAAAATAGATTCCGCCATCAAGTCCCTGGAAACCGTGGTGGCCCATCCCGCCTTCCGTTTCGCGATCACCAAGGGCAGCGAGGGCTGGCGCCTGGATCGAGGCGAGGCCGCGCCCTTATTGGCCACGCTGAAAATCGCCAAGGCCATGATCATCCTCGTCGCCGGCTACGAATGGCGGCTGGAATCGGATGAGGATTATCCCTTCCTGTCCGTGTTGCGGCAAATCCATAAGGACGATTTGGACTCGCTGACTCCGGAGCAGAAGGATGCCCTCGATCATTATACCGGCCTGCTGCATCGCGGATCTTCTTTCACCCGCATTCGGCCGGGCTGGGCGGCGCGCACGGCTTCCATTCCGGATCTGCTCATCCAAGCGGTGGATCATGTGGAGGCGGGCCTCCAATACGGGATCACGGAAGCGGAAACCAAAGTCGATCAAAGCAAGGATCCCTATCGCGTGGGTACGGACGAAACCGCGGACGTGGACCCGGCCGATGTGCAAAATGCGATCAAGCGAATCGATCTTGCCAAGAAATACCTGAGCGGCGAAGTCCCCATGACCTATGCCAAGGGCCAGGCCACCCTGCGCATCAACTTCCGGAAGCTTTTCCAGATCGATGGGCTGCAAGGGTTGCTGCCTTACTTCAGCTTCTATCCCTATCCGGAATGGAACGATTCGCTCCCCGCCGATGCGGCCCATCCGGATCCGCGCCCCAAGGGCCCCTTCTATTTCACCGATGCGTCCGGCGTCAAGACCTTGGAGGGGCTGGGCCTCGGGGACTATGCCGACAGCATCCCGCGCCTGGCCGGCAAGGTGCTCTTTCCCGATCCCACCCTGGGCGGAATCTTTCCCGATTTGAATAACCAGAATTTCTGGTCGATGGTGGATTCCCTGCGGTTCGTCCACAGCCGGGTGCCGGATGGCTGCACCACGTCGAATCCCCCCGACGATCCGAACTTCCCGTCGCCCGCGCCCGCGGAGCCTTGCCGGATGCCGGTCTCCCCTTCGGATCTGGATCTGCTGGTCTATTACTTGGGGATGGGTTTCTTTTAGCGGACGCCTGCCAGGACGCGACATCTGCCAAACACGACGTCTGGTTAAGGGGCGGGTATCCATACCCTTTCCCGACTTCGAACATAAGGGGTTATTTTTCGATCATGAACAAATTCATTTCCACCGTTCTGATATTGATGATGGCGGTCTATGCGTTCCGGAGATGTTCTCCTAAGACCAAAACCCAACCCGTGGAGAACAAGGCTTCGGAAAGCCTTCCGGAAAATAAATGATCCGATTTTTGAAGCTGAATTAATCCCCGGAGTCAACGCGCGAGGTCATTGAAAGGGAGACGGAAAGATCGACGCCGATCGATCCCATCTGGTGAAGAGCCGATAAGGATCGGGCAGTCTCAGTAAAGCTCCGCCCGTAACTTGTCGACTACCTCTTGCAAAGCCGCATGCCCGGCCTTCAACTCGTCCACCTCGCGCCGCAAATCCTCGATCTCCTCGCGCAGGGATCGCCCCGGAGCCCCGGCCTGCGGACTTTCCGCGCCCGCTACGGCATCCGCGACATGGCCCATGCCGGACATACCCGCACCTTCCGCCTCCACCGCTTCCGTGCCTTCCACTTCTTCCCGCACCAGGTCCCGCCAACGAGGCTCCTTCCAGCCCGGCCGCTTGGGCAGCCGCTCCGCCAAGGGTTCGCCCCGATCTGCGGACGGATCGCCTCGATCCGCCAATCCCGACAGGATCGACTCCGCCTCTTCCAGGCTCGCGATCGGATGTAGGCTGGAGGCCCGGAGCTTGATCTCGTTCAGGGTCTGGCTGCCGCGCAGGAGCAATACCGCCAGGACCGCGATGTCGCGCTTGTGCAGGTTGAAGCGCGGATCCTCCAGGAAATGCCGGTACTTGTAATTGCTCCCCTGCGAGCCATAGGGGATGAAGGTCACGAGCACCTTCCGCTTGAGACCCGCCAAGGCCTGGGTCACCGTCGCATCGTCGTATTCGGTGACGGGATCGCGGCTGCTCTTCTGGTTGCAGGCCGTCCTTAGCGAGTTCAAGGTCAAGGGATAATGGTCCGGCGTGGCCAGGCTCTTCTCGGCCAAGGTGCCCAGCACCCGAGCCTCCTCCTGGGTCAGCGTTTCGATGAGAATGTTAACCTCCCTGCTACGTATTCTGTAGGTTACTGGATCCGCGCCCGTCCCGTCGCGGGATATGCCTGAAAACGGCCTGCCCGAAGCCGCCTTCGGTATTGGCCCCGGTAATCTCGCTGGCCACGGCTTTCACCTTGTCTTCCGCATTGGCCACGGCCACGGACAAGGGCGTGTTCTTCAACAGCTCGAAATCGTTGTCCGAATCGCCCACGGCCATCGCTTCATGGATCCCCAGGCCGAGATGGGCAAGCAGCTCCCGCGCCCCGAGCAGCTTGGACACGCCCTTGGGGGTTATCTCCAGCATGTATTCCTTGTAGAAGGAATTCCGGAGCAGGACGGTTTCCAGATCGAGTCCCGCGAGTCCCGCGGCCGCGGCCTGCAGGTCCCCGCGTTTGCCGATGAGGACGAGTTCCACCAGGTGCGCCCCGGAAAGCTCGCGCCAGTCCGAGACCTTCCGCTCGTGTTCCGGATTCTTGGCGATGAAGTCCCCGTTCATCAGGCAATCGCGGCGATGGAAGACGTCCTTGCTGCGGCCGTCATGGTTATGCCCGAGCACGATCGGATCGAGGCCGAGGCCATTGAGCCGCGCGACCGCCTCCAGTACCAGTTCGATGGGGAAGACCCGGCTGTAGAGGCTCTCGTTGGTGGCGAGCTTGCGGACGATCATGCCGTTGTTGAGGATGCAATAGTCGACAAGGGTGCCTAGTCCCAGCCGATCCAGGAGGCGGCTGCAGGTGGTCCAGCGCCGCCCGGTAGCGAGGCAGGTATGGATGCCCAACTTTTTGCAATGCGCCAGGGCCTGGCGGTTCAAGTCGGGAAGCTCCCCATGATCGTCGAGCAAGGTTCCGTCGATATCGCTGAGGACCAGACGTATGGGAGAAAGCGGGTTCGGCATCCGTTCAGAACATATCATAAAGGCGGTTCCGCGTCCATTTTAGCCGTGTCTTGAAGAGTGGGACGCATCGCAAAAGTGGCCCGCGGCGCAAAGTAGTCCTAAAAATCGTGATAACTATTGTTGTTATGACGAATAATGTTGTAACTTTAATCCCGGAGCTTTTTGCTCCTGCTTGCTTATTCACATCAATAAAGGATCCACCATGTCGACTCAATTCACTCCCCTGAAAAATGGTCCGCTCAAGGTTGAGGGAGACTTCCAGATCAAGGATTCCGCGGGCAAGGTTTTTCCCACCACCGCCGGCAAAGCCGCCTTCCTGTGCCGCTGCGGCCTGAGCGCCAACAAGCCCTTCTGCGACGGCGCGCATAGCAAGCAAGGCTTCGTCTCCGAAGTCACCGCGCCTTAACCTCTCGCCCCAACCCTTTCCGGGATGAAATCCGAAGCTCAATTTCGTAATAAATAAATCCCATTATGAAATTGAGTTGGCTTGTCGACCACCGTAACCCTGACCATGAATGGCGGGATACTCTCCGGAAACATGGGATCCCTGAAGACGATCATGATCCCGAGCGGTTGCTTCGTGCGGCTGAATCGACCGCTTGTTACTAGCAATACGGCGTCGCCGGAAATCTTCAACTGGGGAACGTTGGAAATCCAATCCAATCTGAGCGTGGATTGCACCAGCTCGCATGTGGTCCAGAACGGTATCTGTGCTGATGGCCTCTAGCGAAGCCGGACGGCCCCAAAGGATTAGGGTAAAGGTCCATTCGTAAAGTAAACGTCGGATTGCCGTTAAACTTTACAACATTCTTCTTGAACTCATCTCTTTTGGCCTGACGGACCACAGGTTATTGGCGCGAATATTGCCCTCCTTTCGCAATCGGAGGTCCTGATGCCATTAAATCCAATCGTTTCCCGTCTCGCCACTTTCGCAAATTTGTCCTGGGTACTAATGGCCATGGCGGCTCCGGTCGTTCATGCCGACGTCATCGTTTCCGGAGGGGAACTCTATTCGCAAGTGCAGGCAGGCGACTTTGGCGCGCAGAGATTCACTGCTCCGGCCAATTCGGTCCATACGACCACCAATGCCACCTTCGGCAGTAATTCCAGTACCACCGCCTACGATTTTGCCGTCACCGGCAGCACGGGCCATCTCCAGTCGACCTTTACCGACACTCGTGCAGGACAGGTCTATGCCCCCAATCCCCTAGCATCCGCCCAAGCCTACAACTACGGCTTCATCTTCTTCGAAGTGACATCCGCGCCCGTTTCCTTCACTGCTACCGGTGAGTTCGATCTGGCCGGCAACGGGTATGTTGACTTTAACTCATATCTGACCGGGCCTTCGGGAATGGTCTACAACTATCAGGGCACCAGCAACGGCGTAGCCAACGAGACTTTCACCTTGGGCGACGCAGGCGGCAACGTGAACGCGACGTCCACAGGAGCCTTGTCCGGATTGCTGGACGTGGGCAGCTACACCTTCTTTTATAGGCCCACCATCCGTGCCACTACAACCGATGGCGGCGCTTCGGCCAGTGGATTCATCCGGTTGGATTTCGGAAATGCGACTGCTTCCGCCGTGCCGGAGCCCTCCACATTCGCAGCCGTTGGACTTGGCTTCGTAAGCCTGTTGGCCTTCCGGCGCCGTAGCCGCCGCTAAGCAAAGGCGATTTCGCCGGCCGTCATCGCCCCGGAGGCGGGAACGCGGGTAGGGACGTAACGGCGGAGATTCGGCGGCCGCGCGCATCCCGCCAGGGAACGGTCTTGCGGCCTTCTTCCCCGCGTCCATCCCGCAGAAACCCATGGTCCGGTTGCGGCGCGAAGCCGACGGTGGCCCCCTTCCGGATGCTCACGCGTACCTCGCGGATCCTTTCGGATCCGCCATAGCGGGCCGTGAAGCGGAATTGGATGGCGGTATCGGCGCGGATCCGGGCCCGCGATCACCGACCATTGATAGCTGTCGGCGCAATCGACAATCCCCTGCAATTCCAGCAACGCGCCTTCCGGCAGGGAAGTTTCGGCAGGGGCGTCGAAACGCTCCACGCACGGGCGCGGAGCCGGCATGAATGCGATCAGCTTCTGATCCGGCCTCTGGTTCGCATAGGCCAGGTTGAACCAATCCGCGCCGCGGACGGCACGGCTCATCTCCACCAGTTGCCATTGGCCGGGAAGCAAGGCGCGCATGCTGCTTGAAGCGGACCCCAGCCCGGAACCGAAAGGTTACCTCTGCGCCCAAATCGGCGCCTTCAACCTGCACGCCGCCCGGCGCATCGCACCGAACGACAAACGGTTGTTTCAACCGTCCAAAGCCGGGAAATGCCGTGCCGCTACACCTTGCGGCCTCCCTTGGCGAAGAAGGGTGGGGTATACCCTAGCGTGATTGAGGTGACGATTCAGTGGGGGTTGGGCGCGAGGACGGCGGGTAAAATGGGGGTGTGGGTGGGCAATGCCAGCGGCATGCGCCCGGGGCCGCTATGCCCGGTCATCGACAGCGTGTGGGCACCCAAGGCGGGACTGCGCACCGCGGCCGGCCCATACCATCGCATGGTCCATCTGGATCCCACGGAACGGTTCCGGGTCCACGACGGATGCCAAAGCGTGTCCACGATGCGCCATCGCGCCTGGTGAATCCGTCCCCGGGCATGCATACCCTGCTGCTGGTCGATGACAAGGGCGAAAGGCTGGTGCGGAAGTTCGAGGTCTTCGCCAAGGATTCCGGGCGTTAGCGAATCGTTGGCATCGCAATGCCAAATTGTGGGTAATTCTTCCTACTACTTGGTAACCTGGAACAATTCGGAATAACGCTTTTCGCCCGTGGCCAACTCGAACACGAATCGGCCTGGCGGCAATCTGCCTATGGCCAGGTCGCCCTTTTCGCTTTCAGGCAGAGTCATGGCCCGTGTCGGGATCACTTTTTGGCCGGACAGTGCATAGACGGTGGTCCATATGGTTTTGTTCCGGGATGTTGTCGGCAGGGAAAACAATACCGAGTTACCCCCGACCCGAAAAGAAAAATCGCTGGCGGACGATTGCTGGCGAATGAAGGCGGCAGGATCTTTGGGCGAAGTAAGGATGATGCCGTTCTCGCCTCCCGCTACGAATTGGGTACCCGTCCAAACTACGGAGGAAAGGTCGCCTTTTATTTCGGATTTCCTGGCAGTCCAGGTGACGCCGTCAGGAGAGGTATGAATGGCTCCTTCGTCACCCACGGCTATGAGTTCGGCGCCCGTCCATATCACCGAGATCCAGTTGGGCGGAGATCCTGCCGGAGAACGCCTGGTGGTCCAGGTGATGCCGTCGGGGGAAGTGAGGACCGTCCCCGACTCTCCTACTGCCACGAGTTGGGCGCCCGTCCAGGTCACGTCGTAAAGATCGAGATTCGTTTCCGCAGTCCTTCGGGTCCAGGTGATGCAGTCGGGAGAGGTTAGGACGGCATTGCCATCGCCAACTGCCACAAACTGGTTGCCGGTCCATGCCACCGAATAAAGTCGCTTGACCGTTCCGGAAGCCCTGGAGGTCCATGAGGCGCCGTCCGGGGAGGTGAAGATGACGCCGCTATCGCCCAAGAGCACGAGTTGGTTGCCGGCCCGCTTCAAGCTATAAAAAGCGGTCATCTTTCCTGGATTGATTTTTTCCCAGGTTTTGCCGTCGGATGAAGAGAAAATCCCGGCTGTTGAAGGCTTGGAAATTTCCCGCTTGACACCCAACGCGATGAGTTGGCTGCCGGTCCAAAGAAGAGAATTAACCTCGTGGCCAAGGAACTGCTCACTGGAATACCAGTTGGTCCACCTGATGCCATCGGTGGAGAGAAGGACGGCGGCCCCTCCAGCAGCCACCAATTGATGGCCCATCCAAATCACATTGCCGAAGGCTAGTCCGGTTTTCGCGAGTGTTCCCTGCCAGAATTTACCATCTGCTGAAGCGTAACATGTGCTGACGTTTGCCCAAGTCAAAAGCTGGGTTCCCGTCCAAATCACGCAATTCAGAGGGTCCAATGGTGCAGCCTGTACCGTCCAAGTGACCCCGTCGGGTGAGGTGGCAATCGTACCCTTATAATTGGGGAAGGGATCCTCTACCCAGCCCACGGCCACTAACTGGGATCCCGTCCACGTCACGGAGGCCAGAAAGCCCTTGATTGCCACGGCATGGGGCGTCCAATCGATCCCATCGGGCGATGTGAAGGCGCTGTCGATATTGCCCACGGCCACGAGTTGGCTCCCTGTCCACTTCACGCAGAATAGTTCCTTTTTCGTTCCGGAAATTTTTGATGTCCAGGTAATGCCGTCGGGCGAGTCCAGGACCGTACCGGAATCTCCCACAGCCACGAGTTTGGCGCCAGACCAGGACACGGAGAACAGTTTCCTGTTCGTTCCCGAGCTTCGGGGAGTCCATGCGATGCCGTTGGAGGACGTCAGAATGACGCCGCTGTCGCCCACGACCACGAGTTGGGCTCCTGTCCAGGCCACGCTGAATAAATCCTTTTTCGTTCCCGAAGCCGGATTCGTCCACGTCACGGCATCGGGTGAATTCACGATTTTTCCGGTCGCGCCGACAGCTACTACTTGCGCCCCCGTCCATGCAATCGATCGCATGCGGGTATCGTCACCCGAATTCGCCTCGGTCCAGCGAAGGCCGTCCGGCGAGGTGAGGATGATGCCACTATCGCCCATGGCCACGATTTGGCTGCCGGTCCAGGTCACGGCGCCAAGTTGGGCTCTATTCCCTGGCAGCCGCTTGGTCCATGTGGATTGTCCGAATGCACCCAGAGCCGAACCCATAACCAGGCCCAGGCAAAGCAACCTGCGAAAGCATTGCATGTTTGGAGTCTCCGTGAATCCGATGATTCCGTTCATGGGCGAATCACCATGAATGGTCGACAATAGCGTTTCTCGTCGGTCTTCAATTCAAGCAGATAGGCGCCCGGCGACAATGCCTCGATGGAAAGACTTCCTTCGCTTCTTTTCATGTTCATCACGCCTCCGGCCAGGGCCTTCTGGCCTGTGAGATAAATGACGGAGATCCGTGCCGATTGGTCCCGTAATCGTTCGGGCACGGAAATGAGCAGCGTGCTTCGGCTGACGCGGACGGACAGATCGCCACCGGTTACCGATGGGAGCAACGCGGTTGGAAGGTCCTTGGGCGAAGTGAGAATGGTACCGTAGTTGCCCACGGCAACGACTTGGTCGCCAGCCCAGGTCACGGAATTCATGAAAAGATATTGTCCCAAATTCCGGGAGGTCCAGTTGCTGCCATCGGGGGAAGTGAAAATCATTTTGCCCGGGCCCACTGCGACGATCTGGGCGCCCGTCCACGCGATGCCCCTCAAATTGTATTGCTGTCCCAGGCCCGTTGATGTCCAGCCGATACCGTCGGGGGAGGTGAGAATAAGACCGTTCTCGCCGGCAACGACGAGTTGGTTGCCCGTCCAAACCACGGTTTGCAATTCGCTCACCGTGCCCGGTTTCCGTGAGGTCCAGGTGATGCCGTCGGGCGAGGTGAGGACATTTCCTTCGAGGCCCACCACCACCGCTTGACTGCCCGCCCAAACCACGCCGTGAAATTCCGGCTTCGATGCCGGGCTCCTGTTCGTCCAAGTGACTCCATCGGGCGAGGTGACGATGACGCCGCTATAGGTCGGGTAATTGCCTCCGCCCACTGCCACGAGCTGGCTGCCCGTCCATGCCACGGATTGGAGTCTCTGCGATTGCCCGGAACTTCTCGGGGTCCAGGCGACTCCATCTGGAGAGGTGAGTACGGTTCCGCTATCGCCGACAGCTACAAGCTGATTGTCCGCCTTTACGACGGACCATATAAACCGCTTCGTCCCCGAGCTTCGCGTGGTCCATGCAATACCGTCCGGCGAGGTTCGTATGGAATCGCCCACTGCAATGAGTTGCGAACCTGTCCAGGCCACGGAGGATATATATTCCCGCGTTCCTGGACTCCTATGTGTAAAGGTGATGCCGTCGGGCGAGGTGAGAATGAGGCCATTCAATCCCACCCCGACGTATTGGGCGCCCGTCCACGTCAAAGAGAATATCGTTTGGGTCGTACCCGTGCTCCTGAGGGTCCAATCTACTCCATCGGTCGAGGTGAATAGGCTGCTGTCTGCGTAGCTCGAAGCCAAAAGCTTGCCGCCTGCCCAGGTCACGCTGACTAGATAGCCCTTTTTTCCAGTACTCCTGGGGGTCCAGGTGATGCCGTCAGGCGAAGTTAGGACGGTCCCTTCATTGCCTACCGCCACGATTTGGGTTCCGGTCCATGTCACGGATTTCAAAAACCCTCCTTCAAGAATCCTCGAGGTCCAAGTAATGCCATCGGGTGATGTCAGCACAAGGGCCGTGGTCGTCCCATTATTGATGTCTCCGCTCACGGCCACTATTTGGCTACCCGTCCAGACGACGGATTCCAATTGGAGCACCGTTCCCGAACTCCTGGAAGTCCATGTGATGCCATCCGGCGAGGTAAGGACGGTCCCCTTGTAGCCTCCCGCGACAAGTTGGGTCCCGGTCCAAGCCAAGCAGTGCAAGTATCCCCCCGTCGCGCTCCTCGGGGTCCAGGTGATGCCATCGGGTGATGTCAGCACGAGGGCGGCGCTTGTCTCGTAAGCGCCGTTCCCGCCCACAGCCACGAACTGGGTTCCCGTCCAGACCACGGATTCCAAATAGATATTCGTTCCCGAATTCCTGGGAGTCCAAGCGACGCCATCGTCGGAAGTCATGATCGTGCCGAAGGGGCCCACGGCTACGAGGCGCGAGCCTGACCAGGCCACCGAGTTTAGGGAATTCGGCGTGGGGATTGGATTCCGTAAGGTCCAGTGCGATTGCCCGAAAGCACCCATGGCCAAACCAGAGAACAAGCACATGGCCAGCAACTTGCGAAAGCTTTGCATGTTACGGATCTCCGATGATTGTATGGCGCAACTCAAAGGTAGTGAAATTTTGATCTTCAAACATTCCAAAACATCGAATATTTCGGCGCGCGGCTTTCTCCTTTCACCTAATGGTGGATGGGAGCGTAACGGTCGAGTTCAAGCGCCGAAGCGTATGCCGGCGAGACCGCCTTGATTTGAAGACGGTGCGGCCGACTACTTCAGCGCGACCTTTTTGCCATTGCTGCTGATGGCGGTTAATGGAAAAAGGCTTGTCGTACCGGTTCACCCTGACCCGGTGCCGTAACCTCCAGGAAGAGCTTCCCACGAGGTAGGGAAGAGGCCGGGATTGTAGCTTTATCGCCCATGGACAGGGCGACTATGGTTTTACCGGACGCATCCAAAATTTTGGCCACAGCCTTTTTGCCGGAATGGTTTTCGATGATCAGGGCCCCGGCATGCAGCTCCGCGTTGGTCCAGGCCTTGGCAACCATTCCGAGCGATCGCACGCCATTGGAAGGTTTGGTGGTGCTGATGGCGGTCAGGGTCAAGGTCATGGACGCTCCAGAAGAAGCCACGGAGGAATCGACATAGGATTCGGTGACCATGGCGGTGGCTCCGACCTTGGGCAGATAGTCGCTGGAACCGCTGTCCGGTAGGCCGAAGATTATTTGCGTCCCATGATCCACATTCCCAATGGTGGTTTGGAAGGCGAGGCTGTATCGGGTTTGGATGCCATTGGTGGTGATGGTCCGATAGCCCAGGTAGGAACCGGAGGAGCTATCGGTCACGGCCGGGGAGAAAAGCGAAGGCGTGATCAAGGAATCGAAAAAGTAATCGGCATGGTAGCCCGT
>DAINDC010000132.1:0-12771 GCA_036732085.1 Fibrobacterota bacterium
TGTGTATAAGAGACAGGTCTCTTATAGCCTGACCGTGGCCGATTCGGCCATCGCCAAGGTTGCGCTTGGCCACCGGCTGGTGGGACTCGCTCCGGGCGAAACCTCGGTGAAAGCCTCGGACGACAAAACCACCTTGGTTTCCGATGCCGTGACCATCAAGGTCGTCGCCAAGCCCTGATCGGGCTCGATTGAAATCGAAGTTGGTGGCCGGTCGCACGCAGGAATTGGTGTGTGCGGTGAGGCTGGTCGGCAAGGTTTCATTGCTTACCTCCCTCGGGTAGCTTGGTAAGCGGGAAGGCGTGCAGGTTGATCTGGATGACCCGATCGATGTCCTTGTCGAAGCGGGCGATCTGCACCAATTCCTGGCGAAGGATCCGGAGCTTTTCTTCCAGGGCTTTATAGCCGGCCTCGGAAAGACCCAAGCTCAGGGTCGAGCCGCTGCATTGGGCCCTGGGAAACGCCTCCAGGGCTTCCTTGGCCAGATCCATGGTCTCCCGCTGCAACCGGATCACGGCATGCGATGCGAAGGATTCCCCCGTGGTGATCGGGCGATCGGTCGGGTGATAAAGGCCGTCTTCCTTCTTGAGAATCAGGCTGAGCGCTTCGAGCAACTTGATGGCCCGCTTTGCCTGGGCGGGGGTGATGGGCGGATCCAATTGCTTCGCCAGGTCGACATAGTCGCCGCGGAAGGGATAATATCCGAGCAGGGACCGGATGGCCGAGTAATGCCATTTCTGATAGTACTCGAATTGCTCCAGCGCCAGGGACTTGGCTTCGACGCGGAAATCGTCCTGGATGCGACGATGCAATTCAGCCCGGGTGGTGGCGTTCTTGGCCTGGTTGAATTGGACCAGCAGGAGGAAATACTCGCGCTCCTTTTTCTTGAGCGACAAGACCTCGGCGATGCGTTCGATCATGCGCGCCGGCAGATTGGTTTTGCCTTGCAGGATTTGGGTCAGGAATCCCTTCGAACTGAATCCCACCGCTCCGCCGAAAGCCTCATAGGTCATGGGATGGCCATGGGTCTTCTGTTCCTGAAGCCAGTCCTTCAGGAAAACCCGGAAATCGGAATAATCGAATAAGGAAATCACGGCGATTTCAATATAACCCTGGCCCATGGAAAGGTCAGGCTCTTTACTAAACCTTGGGAGGGATTATTTGGTAAGAGCCGGGATGGTTTGCCGGATAATTTTGAAGGAATTGGGATCCCCTGCGAATATACCTCAAGTTAATCGGGAAGCCTCATTACTAAACTGAATCGTGAACCATGCCTATGCCTTGGTGGGCAGTTCCTTCTTCGTGAACAGCGTCTTATAAGTCGAGCCTTTCCCTTTTTCCAGAATGCATTCGATCACCCGTTGGGCATCCGATCCGGAAAAATCGCCGGGATGGATAGCAACCTTGATCAGCGGCAGTTTTAATACGCTCCGCAACCAGATCGATCCGCCGAAAAGCGTGGGCTCGCCGTTGGATTGATCCCAAGCCAGGGGCGGCGCAAATCGAGAAGCCCCGCTCACCAGGTCCTCGATTTGGAAACGGGTTTCCCGGATTCGGATCCCTTGCTTTCGCAAAGCCGAAACTCTGGGTGAGCCATGCCAGGTAGGCGATACGAAACCGATCGGATCCAATCCGCATTTCCGGAAGGCGGACGCGCCCAGTTCCAATAATCTCTCCTGATCGATACGGGCGAGACCGGAAAATTCAGCTTCCTGATCCACCCATTTGCGGTTGACCCATCGTCCCCAACGGTTGCGATGGCCCGTGAAGCCCGCGCCTTCTGCGAGTTCGGGCATCCAATGCCGGAAACCGTGCAAGAAGATTTCGGTGCCCAAGGCCGCTTCCTCCTTCAGCCAGGACAGGAACTCGCCGCTTTTCTCGATGGGAGCATGACCATGATAGTCCGGGACCACCAGTAAGGCGGCCTGGCGGGCGCCCAAGGAACGCAAACGCTGCAAGTATCCGGACACAAGGGGGAAATTACCCGGCCAGACATCATGAATGGAAAGTAGGAAGCGCATCGCGTACCTGGTCGTGCCCGGGGCGGAAGTTTATCTTTCTAAGGTGATAAAGCTATTAGTTTTCGATTTGGATGGCACTTTGGTGGACACGCGCGAGGACTTGGGAAACTCCGTGAACCATGCGCTCGTGCAAAAGGGCTTGCCTGCGCTTCCCATGGGAACCATCCTCGCCGCCGTTGGAGACGGGGCCCGCAATCTCATTGAACGCAGTCTCAGAATCGCCAAAGGCGGAGTCTCCCCATCGCCCGCGGAGACGGAGTCGGTACTGTCCGCCTTCCTGGAACACTATAACGAGCATTGCCTGATCAAGAGCGTCCCCTACCCCGGCGTGGCCGCGGCCCTGGAGAAACTGGCGGGTTACCCTAAGGCGGTCTTGACCAATAAACCCGGCCAACCTGCGCGCCGTATCCTGGAAGGCCTGGACCTGGCAAAGCATTTCGAATGGATAGTGGGAGGAGACAATCCCTTCGGGCAAAAACCCGATCCGGCGGCCCTGAACCATCTTTTGACCACGGCGGGCGTGGAAGCCGGCCAAGCCGCCCTGATCGGCGACGGCATCCAGGATCTCAAGGCCGCGCAGGCAGCGGGCACCCATTTCATAGCGTTCCTGGCCGGGATCGGCGATCGACAAACCCTGTTGGCCGGGCATCCAGAGAGTACCTTGGAGGATATGCATTCCTTACCCGCAGCCTTGTCCGCCCTGGACGCCCAAATTACCAACCGCATAGAGACCCGAAATCGAGCCGGCATGCCCGCCTCCGGAGGCCGCCCATGACCGGGAAGAGCGGGAAATATTTCCTGGCCACCTTCGGCTGCCAGATGAACGTTTACGATTCCAACCTCATCGGCGGCATGCTGGAAAAACGCGGCATGGCCCTGACCGGAGACCCCGGCGAGGCGGATGTCCTGATCGTCAATACCTGCTCCATCCGCGGCGGCGCGGAGGATCGAGCCTATGCGCGCATCGCCGGCATGCGCTACTACAAGCGCCGCAATCCGGATGTCCGCATCGCCGTCATCGGATGCATGGCGCAAAACCATGGCGAGAAGATTCCGGTCGAACTGGATCATGTGGACTACGTGGTGGGACCGGACAACTATCGCGGCCTGGAGAATCTGCTTTTCGAAAAGAAGGCGCCGCAGCCCGCGGTGCTAACGGAGCAGAATGCCTTCGAGAATTACGCCGGCATCATGGCCCGCCTGGATTCGGCGGTCACCTGCAATATCACCATCATGCGCGGCTGCAACAAACGCTGCACCTATTGCATCGTGCCCACGGTGCGCGGCGTGGAACGGAGCCGCGAGGCATCCTCCATAGTCGAGGAAGTGGAACGGGCCGTTTCCGAAGGGGTCCGCGAAGTCTGCCTGCTCGGTCAGACCGTCAACTCCTACAGGACCGATGAGGACAGCTTCGCGTCTTTGCTGCGCAAACTCAACCGCATCGACGGACTCCGCCGCATCCGCTTCACCTCGCCGCATCCGCGCCACTTCGACAGCGAGACCATCCGCGCCATGGCCGAGTCCGAGAAGGTCTGCAACCATGTGCATATGCCCGTGCAGTCGGGCTCCAATGCCATGCTCAAGAAGATGCGCCGCCAATATACCCGCGAGCGGTTCCTGGAAATCGTGCGGGAGATCCGGGCTACCATACCGAACGTGGGCCTCTCCACCGATATCATCGCCGGCTTTGTGGGAGAATCCGAAGCGGACTTCGAAGACACCCTTTCCTTGGTTGAAGAAGTCGGCTTCGATAGCGCCTTCATGTTCGCCTACTCCCCGCGCGAAGGGACGCCCGCCTTCGCGGAGCCGGAAACCTTGAGCGCCGAAGCGAAGCAGGGCCGGCTGGAAAGGCTGATCCGCCTGCAAATGGGCATCACCGAAAGAAACCTGGATGGCATGGTCGGCCGCACGGAGGAGGTCCTCATCGAGGATCGATCTTCTCGCAGCGATGAGGAATGGTTCGGAAAGACCGGCTGTTTCAAAAAAGTCATCGTGCCTCATGTGCCCGGCATGGGCAAGGGCTCCCTGGTGCGGGCCCGGATTGTCTCCCGGAGCGGACTCGTGCTTCGCGGGGAAACCGTTCCCGACTGAAGGAAAGGAGGCTCCGTGGCCTTGACCAAAAAATTCCTGATCCTGGCCATCATCGGCCTGCTCGGCGTTTTCGCCTATCAGAACCAGACCTTCCTGGGCGAAATGGTCCAACTGAAAATGTTCACCTATCAGGTGTCCATGATCCTGGGCCTCTGGTTGGTATTGAGCTTCCTCTGCGGCGCCTTGCTTTTCCTGAGCATTGATTTGCCACGATCCTTCCGGTTGAGCCGCGAACTTCGCCGCAAGTCCCAGGACCTGTCCCGCCTGCAAAGCGAACTGGCCCGATATCAAAGCCAGGCCGCCATCGCCGGGAACCAGAGTCCCAAAGCACCACCCAATCCAGAATCGGAGAAGCCGCCCCGCTCGTGAATTTCCCCGCCCGCTTATCCCTCCTGGCTTTCACTTTCCTTATCGGTTCGATGAATCATGGCTATGCTTCGCTCGCGGCCCCAGCCCCGATGGCTGTTGCCTCCCAGGCCATGCCTACCGCAACTAAAACCAACCACGGCAATCCTTCCCATGAGGACATCCGCGCCTTGGCCCGCAAGGGCCTGCTGGACTCGGCCTACCACTTGAGCCGCAAAGCCCTGGAGGCCGATTCCGGCGATGTCTTCGCATTGTTCATGGCCGCGAAGCTCAGTCCGGAAGGCCGCGCCTCGGGGGAATATTTCAAGCGGGCGATCAAGGTCGGCGGCTCGGGTCCGGAAGCCGAAGAAAGTTATTTCCGGCTCGGCCAATATTATTATGCCGCCGGAAAATATTACCAGGCCATCCCTTCTTTCCGCGACTACCTCCGGCTCTTCCCCGCCGGCGATTGGAAGGAACCGGCCTTGTACTGGATGGGAAATGCCTGCCTGTCCTATGCCCAGGCGAAACCGGCCTATCTCGATTCCGCTTCCGCTTACTTCGGCGAGCTGTACAAGGAACAGAAATCCGATGACTATTATTTTCCCCTGGCATTGGAAGGCCAGGCCAAGGCCAAGGCCGCCCAAGGCGATCGCCAAGGCGCCTGGGAAGCCGCCAAGGCCGCCCTGGAGAAGGCGCCGGAAGAGGAACGCGGGGCGCTGCTCCTGCTCTCGGCGCAAATCCGGCAGGGTACCGATCGCGAAGAGGAGAAGAAGCTGATCGCGCAGGTAATCACCCAATTCCCCCAGAGCCCGGAAGCCCGATATCTTCGCAAGTTGAACGCGGGGACGGCCGATCAAGCCCGGTGGAAATCCGGGTCCGGCCTGCCCAAGCCCGTGCCGACCCTGGGGAATGACAGCCTCCCGGCTTCCGGATCGGTCGCCGGATCCCCTTCCGGCGCGCTCCCTTCGCGGCATGAAGGTGGTAGCGAGAAAGTTACGGTAACGCCTCCGGCACCTGGCAATGCGAACTCGGCCCCGGCTGGCTCGGCGGGCGCCGCAAGCGACAAGGGTTTCACCTTGCAGCTTGGGGCTTTCTCCCAATCCCCCAATGCTCGGGCGATGGTAGCCAACCTGACCAAGCTGGGATTCAAACCGGAACTGGTGGAGAATGATCGGAACGGCAAACGCCTCTACCAGGTACGGCTGGGGCGGTTCGCGACTCCGGAGGAAGCCTCCGAGTTCGCGCGCAAGAATCTCAAGCCCCATCAGTTGCTCTCGCAACCGGTTCCCGTCCTGCCTTAAAACCTGCCCGACGAACCTACGCGGGACGCGAGCGGTGGCGGGAACGGGGTCGAGAACGGAGCCGGGGGCTCTTTCCCTCCCCTTCCTGGCTACGCGCGGTTTTCGCTTCGGCGGGACTGACCTTCGGCTCCTTGGCCAGCACTTCAACGCGAACGCGCTCGTCCGGCTTGGCGCGGCCGCCTTCGGGGCGCCCCGCTCCGGCAGGTTTGGATTTTCGAACGGGTGCAGCCGCGGGCGCTCCGACTGCGGAGCCGGTGCGCTTCGACGAAGGTTTGCTTTTCCTAGCCACAGCCGCTCCCTTTCCGGCTTGATCCCCGAGGGCAGTCCGATTGGCGGTTGCCTTGGCGGGTTCCTTCCCGGACCTCACCGCTGGCACACTGCGACGTCGCGCGGGAGGCCTTTTCGAATCCAGCGAATCCGGCGCTCCCCTTCGATCCTCGGAGTCCCGGGTGGGCGTCACGGAGGGCGCGGTGGAAGGGAACGAGGGAACCTGGACAAGCGGTTCAGGCTGGGAATAGCCGGAGGGTTCGGCTTCGATCATGGGCGGGCGGGAGTCCGATTGCCTTTCCGGGAGGCGTGCGGCTTCCGGCAAATGCGAGATGCGTTCTTCCGGCGGCGTCAGTTCCGATTCCACGCGGGGTCCATGGGCGGCGGCCGGTAAAGGCCCGCGGGGCGCATTTCCTCTTGCGAGTCCGGAATCGGCATGCCGTCCGCCCCTACGGGAACGTCGACGCCTTCCGCCTTCTCCTTCCACTCGATTCGATTCCCCGATTCCAACCGGGCGCCCAGAGACTTCTCTGGGAACTTGATTTGGGTTCTGGTTCTGATTTTGGATTTGATTCTGAATTTGGTTCGGTCTCGGATTCCGGTTCCGATTCCCGTCCCGGTTCCGCCCTTCATTCCTTTCCGATCCGCGTCGTCCATCCCCGCGGGCTTGCACGCCCTCCTCCCTGGATCGACCACCGCCTTCCCGATTACGTTCGCCGCCTTCACCAGCGGCGCCTAGAGAAGCGAAGACGGGATCGCCGATCTGGGCGGGTTGGGCCGATACGCGGATGGAACATCCGAACCGCTGCTCCATGGAAACGATATGGGCGCGGAAATCATTCAACAACTCATTGGCCACGGGATAGGGCACGGCGACGGTGAGGCCGCCTGCGGATTTTTTTCCCAGCAGACGCTCCTCCATCCGCCTCAGGACCGCGAAGGCGCCGACCGCGGCCGAGGTATGCCAACCTCTCCCATTGCAGACTTCGCAGCTATGCCGGGAGAAATTCGGGCCGGCCTTGCGCAACCGCTGGCGGCTGATCTGGAGGGTGCCCAAGGGGCTGATCTCGAAGACCTTCACCTTGGCCTTGTCGGACGCGAGGGATCGTCGCATGATCTCTTCGATTTGCCGGCGGTGCCGCTCCTCTTCCATATCAATGAAGTCCACCACGATGATGCCGCCCAGGTCCCGCAGCCGCAATTGCCGGGAGATCTCCACGGCCGCTTCCTTATTGACGGCGAAGACCGTTTCTTCCAAGCCGTTCTGATGATGCGAATCGTCTCCGCGGCCTCCCGCCTTCGCGGAATTGACGTCGATCGCCCCCAAAGCCTCGGTTTGATCGATGACGATATTGGCTCCGGATGGCAAGGGCACCTTGCGCAGGGACAGCTTGTCGACTTCCGCTTCCAGCCCCAGCTTCTGGAACATGAGGGGCCCTTCCTTGGAGAGGGTCACCTTGGAGGCCGACTTCGGTTCATATAGGAAGAAGAACTGCCGGCATTGCTCGAGGACGTCCTCCTCGTTCACCCAAATCTTCTCCACATCGGAGCTATAGTATTCCCGGAGGTACCGTAACGCGGGAGTTGCCTCCCGGAACAGCAGGGCCGGTTCCTTGCCCTTGCCGAAGTTGTCCATGATTTCCCGATGCGTCTCGGCCAGGCGATCCAAATCGGCCTGCAATTCGGAAACGCCCTTGTTCAAGGCCGCCGTGCGCAGGATGACCGACCCGCCTTCCGGAAGCTGCATTTCCCCCAGGATTTTTTTCAGGGCCGATCGCTCTTCGTCCCCGATGCGGCTGGAGATGCCGCCTTCGCCTTCGCGTCCGGGTATGAATACCAGGTATCGGCCGGAAAGGGAGATCTTAGCCGTAAGCGCCGCGCCTTTTTCCCCGACCTCGTCCTTGACGACCTGGACCAGGACCGGGTCCCCCACCCGCAGAGTCCCGCCCACCGCCGAGACCGCATCCGCGTCGCGAAGCGGCAGGAAGCCGTCGCGACCGCTGCCATAGCGGACGAAAGCCGCCTGGATATTTCCATCCACGCGCTTCACCACTCCGCGGTAGATGTTCCCCTTCGAGCGGCCCTGATCCGGGGACTCTTCATAGTAGTCGAGGAGATGCGTGCCTTGGGCGATGGCGGTGCGGACCAAACCGAAACAGGAGTCGATCAGGATTTGCTTGGACATGGGAAGCGAGTCTTTCTGGGTGTATACGTTCCTGAGCGGACGAGTCGCCGGGGCAAAGCCCAGGTTGCGCGACATCGAAAGCGCGGTTCGTTAAAAGTCGGAAAAGGTATAATTTGGAATGGTGTCCAACTCCAATTGGAACATCAACTACCCTATTCCAAGCATTTTAAGTTATATTTCCCCAGCCCTAGACGGGGATTTAATCATCGCCGAGGTGGTGAAATTGGTAGACGCGTCGGACTCAAAATCCGATAGGGGCAACTCTGTGGGGGTTCGATTCCCCCCCTCGGCACCACGATTGTCTATATATAGCGATGAATGTGGAGTCGCGAAGCGACTTCAAAGAGACGAGCCTGGATCCTTTTTATACGGGACCATGTTTTTTTCCGGATTCGGCCTTATTTTAAACCAGCACATTTAAAGGGAACTGCTCCTTATGGTTTTGATAAAAAAAGCTTTGATCCTGGCTCTCCTTCTCCTGCTTCCCGCCACTAAGGTCTTCGCGGACGAATGGGAAAATACCACGGCCGAAGACATGGGCATCAGCCAGGAAGAATTCCAGAAGGTCAAGGAAAGCGGGATGTCCAAGTCCAAGTTCCTGAAACTCCTGGAAGTGGGAATCTCCCCCAATGAATATTTCTCCGAGCCCTGGAAGAAACTGGGTGTCACCGAGGAACATTGGCTGACCGAGAAAAAGTCGGGCATGGCCGATGACGATATCGATCGCAGCTATCGCAAGCAGGACGCCAATAATATGACGCCGTTCATCTCCTTCCTGCTTCCGGGCTATTATGAATACAAGACGAACAAAACCTATTTCGGACTCGCGCTTTCAACCTTGGCCGTCGCCGGAATCGCCCTGACCTTCATCCACCAGAATACGGAAACCCATAGCATCTACCCCTTCTATCCCATCGTTGCCGTGGGCGCCATGTTCACGAGTGCCGGGGACGCCTTTATGGGCACCCGCTTCGTGGACAACCAGGAAGCAGGCCGATTCAGCTGGAATTTGGGCGTCAATCCGCTCGGAGGCCCGGCCGCCCTGCTTTCCCTCAATTTTTAGTAAATTGGGGTAAATGCTAAGGGACGTTCTAAAGTCGAAGATTCATCGCGCCACGGTTACGGACGCCAATCTCAATTATAATGGATCGATTACCATCGATCCTGTCCTTTTGAAGTTGGCAGATATCCTGGAATTCGAAAAAGTCAGCATCGTGAACCTGAATAATGGCCAGCGCTTCGACACCTATGCCATTGCCGGCAAACCCGAATCCGGGGAAGTTTGCCTGAATGGCGCCGCCGCCCGGCTGGTCCATGTCGGCGATATTGTGATTATCATGACCTATGCGATGATGGATGCCAAGGAATTGGCCTCCCATAAGCCCAAGATCATCAAGGTCGATGGCAAAAATTACCCCTCAAATTGACAGCCTATCTATATTATAATGGAGTCAATGCACCCGAGGGACCCATTGCATAAAGCCGGGATTCCAATTCAAAAATCCGGATTTCGACCATCCCTGATGGCCATGTTGGCCTGCATGTTCATCATATCCCACCTTCCGATTTTCAGCGCCGAGCCGGAAAGTTCCGCCTTCTCGCCGGGACCCACGCAAACGGTTTTGACCCAGCGCCAGGATTTTGATCGCTCCGATTTGTTTTCGACCGACTACAAGCATTCCTCGTCCAGCATTTCCGGTTTTTCCTTTTTGAATCCGAGCCGGTTCTCGATGCAACAAAGCTATTCGGTGAACTTCGCATCCGGATCCCTGGGATCCTCCTCCGCCGGACTTTATCTGAATACCTTGAGCTACCGGTTGGCGGACCCGCTGACTCTTAGCGCCGATGTGGGATTCTATTCCCCGCTTTACTCCAGCACCCCGGGGAGTTTTGGATCGCGAGGCATCCAGGATCCCAGCCGGGGATCGTCCTTGGTGCTGCCGCATGTCGGATTGGAATATCGGCCCACCCAGAACACGACCATTTCCCTTCATCTATTCAACGGCCAGGATGCGGTGAAGGCGTATGGGTATTCCGACCCATTCTTGAATCCCTGGGCACGTTAAGCGCATATTGAGCCGCCTCGAAACCATTCGGTCCTTTCCCACTCCCGCTTCCACGCAGCCTGAATCCATGTCCCCCGGCCTTTCCCTTTCCCGCATTTCCTTTCGTACCGTCGTCACGACCTCGGTCTCGGCATTGTTTTTGTTTCTGATCGGCGGATGCAAGAAGGAAGAACCGGCGGCGGTATTCAAACCGAATACCGGACAGATCCAGGTCCTGAACGGATGCGGCAAGGGCGGCGCCGCCGAACAGTTCCGGAATTTCCTGACCGACCAGGGATTCGACATCATCGAATTCGGCAATGCGCCCAGCTGGAATTATTCACGCACCATAGTCGTCGCACGCACCGCCAACGAGCCCGTCGCCCGCGACCTGGCAAAAGTATTGCAAACCGATAACCTGATCCACCTTTTCGATCCGTTGGCCATGGTAGATGCCACGGTCTTCATCGGAAGGGATTACGATGAGCTCATCAAGCGATGGCAAAAACCAAAAATATAGAAGCCCGAGAGTTGGCCGATAAGGCCGCAGCCATCCTGTTCAGCAAGAAGGTCGAGGAGGCCGTCCTGTTGGATCTGCGCGGCTTGAGCTCGCTCACCGATTATTATTTGATCTGCACGTGCGCGAACGAAGCCCAGATGAAGGCCGTCCTGCACTATACCTATAAGATGATGAGCCGCGAGGGCAGCAAGGCCTTGCGTTCCGAGTATCATGGCGGCGTGAAATGGGCCGTACTCGACTATGGCGATATCATCATCCATCTGTTTGAAAAAGACACCAGGAGTTATTATTCCCTGGAGCGCCTATGGGCCGATGCCAAAGCCACCAAGCTGAAGGCCGAAGACTACGTCATCCACCAGGAAGATACCGAAGACGAGGATGAAGACCTATAAGGAGGAAATCGCGGACCTGTTGGCTCCGCATGTCGGCCTCCCACCCCAGGAAATCCACGACGCACTGACCCGTCCCCAGCATGATGGCCAAGGGGACTTTTCTTTCCCGTGCTTTGCGCTCGCGAAGAAGCTGCGCAAGGCCCCGCCGATAATCGCCCAAGAGCTGGCCGCCCTGATCCCGCCTGTGGGGGCGCTGCATCGGATCGAAGCGCTCAGCGGCTACCTGAATTTTTTCGTGAACCCGGAAGACTTCGCCCGCCGCACCTTGTCCGCCATTTCCGAACAGGGCACGCGCTATGGCGAGTCCAACCTGGGCCAAGGCAAGACCGTGGTCATCGATTACTCCTCCCCGAACATGGGCAAGGAACTCGCCTTCCATCACTTGCGCGGCACCATGATCGGAAATGCGCTGAGCCGGCTTTATGCCCGCGCAGGCTATAAGGTGGTGCGCATCAACCATCTCGGGGACTGGGGCACCTCGTATGGCAAGCTCATCGTCATGTTCCTGCGGGAAGGCTTGAAGGAAAGCGATCTGGCGGCAATGACCATTGAGAGGCTGAACGCCCTGTATAAGGCCTTCGAGAACGCCTCCAAGGAGGATCCGACCCTGGAAGACCAGGCCCGCGAAGCCTTCCAGCGCCTGGAGACCGGGGATGCCCGATTCCAGGGACTATGGGAAGCCTTCCGCACCATCACCTTGAAAGAATTGCAGCGCATCTACGAGATGCTCGCCGTCGAGTTCGATCATTATACCGGCGAGGCCTTCTTCGTCGCCCATATGCCCAAGACCATGGCGGACCTCGAAGCCAAGGGCCTGGTGACCCGGAGCCAAGGCGCCGAGATCGTCGACCTCACCGCGCATAACATGCCTCCGGTGCTGCTGCGCAAGACCGACGGGGCCACGCTCTATATCACGCGCGATATCGCCGCGGCCATCTACCGCAAGGAAACCTACGGCTTCGACCGTTGCCTATACATCGTCGACAACGGACAGAGCCTGCACTTCCAACAGCTCAACAAGGTCCTGGAGCTGATGGGGTTTCCCTGGCATAAGCAAGTCGAGCATGTCCCTTTCGGCCTGGTGCTGATCAAAGGCGAGGATGGCGGCTGGGAGAAGGGCAAGACGCGTAGCGGCCAGACCAGCCTGCTCAAGGATGTCATCGCCGGAGCGCAGGAGAAAATCCTGGGCATCATCCAGGAGAAGAATCCGGATGCCAAGGACAAGGAAATCCTCGCGCGCAAGATCGGCGTGGGCGCCCTGGTGTTCAGCGAACTCAAGAACCGCCGCTTGAACGATATCCGTTTCGAATGGGACAAGGCCCTGAGCTTCGAAGGCGACTCCGGCCCCTATGTGCAGAACGCGCATGTCCGCCTTTGCAGCATCCTCCGGAAAAGCGCCGAACGTTTCGGCCGCACGCTCCCCGATCGACCCACCGAGGCCGGCGTCGCCGGGATCGACTTCGGAAAATACCCAGAGCCGCAGGCGCAGGCCCTAATCCGGACCTTGAGCCTGTTCGCGGACAAGGTCAGCACCGCCATCGAGGCCAACGACCCGATCGCCGTGGCGCAATATGCGCTCGACATCGCCGAAGGCACCCATAGTT
>DAINDC010000133.1:0-12474 GCA_036732085.1 Fibrobacterota bacterium
GTTGGAAACCGGGCGCCGACGGCGTGCTTGCCAAGGACGGCCAGCGCTTCGAAATCTCCCTGCCCACCAGCAGCCCGGATCTGCGCCACCTCAATGTGTATGTCGAGGATATGAAAGCCCTGGGCATCGTCGCCAAGATCGAACAGCTCTCCTATTCGACGCTTTCCAAGCGAATGGACAACCATGAGTTCGACATGTACTGGGTGGCCTGGGGCGCGGGCCGATTGCGCGATCCGGAACCCACCTGGATCTCCACCACCGCGGACGAGGTCGCCTCGAACAATTATCCCGGCCTCAAGGACAAGCTGGTGGACAGCCTCATCATCGCGCAGAAGACGGAGATGGATCTCGACAAGCGCAATGCCATCCTCAAGCGTATCGACGATCGCCTGAACGAGGTGATCCCCTATGTCCTCCTCTGGCAGGCCGACCACCATCGCATCCTCTATTGGAACCGCTTCGGGACGCCGACCAATGTCTTCGACAAGTTCGATCGCGAAGATTGCATCACGGCCTATTGGTGGGTCGATCCGGATAAGGACAAGGCTCTGCAAGCGGCCATGAAGTCCGGCGCGACCTTGCCTTCCGCCTCCGGAGACGTGCGCTACCAGGAGGAGGGTCCCTCTGCGCCCTGACCTGAGCAGGGTTCTGGCCGCTAAGCCGCTCGAGGAGCTGTACGGGAGTACTGCGACGAGAGCAATGACGCGGACAGGCCCTGATCGGGGCAGCGCGCTGAGGGCAAAATGAAAAGCTACCTGATCCGGCGCTTGCTCCTGATGATCCCGACTTTATTCGGGATCACCTTGGTCTGTTTCATCCTGATCCAATTCGTCCCCGGCGGTCCCGTGGAGGAGGCCATCTCCCGCATGCGCCAGGTGGGCGCCGCCAAGGGCATGAGCACGGCCCGCGCCATCTCCCCGGAAGAGGTGGCCAATATCAAGGCGTATTTCGGTTTCGATCAGCCCGCCCATATCCGTTATATCCGCTGGATCGGCAATGTGCTGAAAGGGGATCTGGGCACCTCCTATACCTATCAGGAGCCCGTGCTCAAGGTCATCCTTTCCAAGATGCCCATCTCCCTCTTCTTCGGGTTGAGTTCCTTCCTGCTCTCCTATGCGGTCTGCGTGCCGCTGGGGATGGCCAAGGCTCTGCGCCACAAATCCGTCTTCGATACCGTCACCTCCATCCTCATCTTCACCGGTTACGTGATCCCGGGCTACGCCCTGGGCATCGTCCTCATCGTCTTCCTCGGCGGCGGCAGCTACCTCAACCTGTTCCCGATCTCGGGCATCATTTCCGATAATTTCGAGAGCCTGTCCCCGGGCGGAAAAATCCTCGACTTCCTCCATCATATGGCCTTGCCCATGGTCTGTTATATGATGGGCGAGTTCGCCTTCCTCACCATGCTGATGAAGAACAGCCTGCTCGAGGAGCTCGGCAAGGATTATATGCGCACGGCGCTGGTGAAGGGCTCGTCGCTCAAGCTGGCGGTCCGCCGCCATGCCCTGCGCAATGCCTTGGTGCCCATCGCCACCCGCGCCAGCGAGATCTTCACCTTGATGTTCGCGGGCTCGGTGCTCATCGAAAGGGTTTTCGATATCGACGGCATGGGTCTGCTCTTCTACAACTCCACCGTGAACCGGGACTATAACGTGGTGCTCGGCGTCATCCTGCTCTCCAGCGGCATGGCCTTGATCGGGCGACTCTTCGCCGATTTCCTGTATGTGGTTGTGGATCCGAGAATTCGTCTCCAATGACGGTGGCGCTGGCTGTGGGCATGGGGGCTGTTTATAGATGGGGGCGGTGCCAGGGTTCCCGGGCTGGGGCTCGGGACTCGCGCATATCTTTCTGGCGGAAACTCTCACCGGGCATGCGCTCGGGCTGGTTCGGTGATCGCCCGGGAACCCTGGCCCCGAGCCCCTCTTTAGAGGCCGCCCCCATGACCATAGTCGGTTGCTGCGACGGGGCTGCGGGTCGCGGGGGAGCGTTTCGCCGGGGAACGAAACGGGGAGAAGAGGGGGGAGGACTCGGAGCTTTGGGTCTGAGCGAAGCTGAGGGAACGTGGGTAACTTTGGGGTTACATGTTCTCTGAGTTGACCCGGGAGCGGTTGCGGAAGTTCCGGTTGATCCGGCGGGCGTATATCTCGTTCTGGATCCTGGGTTTGGCGTTCTTGCTTTCGTTGTTCAGCGAGTTTATTGCCAATGACAAGCCGCTTTATCTCAAGTACCAGGGGCGATCGTATTTTCCCGTCGTGAAATTCTATCCGGGCACGGATTTCGGCGGGCCTTATGCCACCGAGCCCGATTACCTCATCTTGAGCCGGGATCCGGCCTTTCTGGCGGCGGGCGGCAAGATGCTTTTTCCCATCATCCCTTATGGGCCTTTGCGGGCCAATCTGGAATTGGAGGGGAATCCGCCGCATGCGCCTTCGCGGCGGCATTGGCTCGGCACCGACAATACGGCCCGCGACGTGCTGGCGCGGCTCATCTACGGCTTCCGCATCTGCATGCTGTTCGGATTGTGCCTGGCCTTGAGCGATGCCGTGCTGGGGATCCTGATCGGCGGCATCCAGGGCTACCTGGGCGGCAAGGTGGATATCACCGTGCAGCGCTTCATCGAAATCTGGAGCGCGCTTCCCTTCCTCTACGTGGTCATCCTGCTCGGGTCCATCTACGGCAGCGGCTTCGGCATGCTGCTCTTTGTCATGGCGCTCTTTGAATGGATCGGGTTGTCCTATTATATGCGCGGGGAATTCTTCAGGCTCAAGGATGTGAATTACGTGAAGGCCGCCCGGGCCCTGGGATTCGGGCCGGCGCGCATCTTCATGAGCCAGATTCTGCCCAATGCCCTGACGCCGGTCATCACCATCCTGCCGTTCACGGTGGTCAGCGGCATCTCCGCCTTGACGGCTTTGGACTTCCTGGGGTTCGGGTTGCCGCCGCCCATGCCTTCCTGGGGAGAGTTGCTGACCCAGGGCCTCCAAAACCTGCAGGCCCCGTGGATTGCGGTCTCCACGGTGTCGGCGCTTTTCATCACCCTCCTGCTCGCCACCTTCGTGGGCGAAGGCGTGCGTGAAGCCTTCGATCCCAAATCCTTCAGCCGCTTGGAATAAACTGCCGTCGCTTAAAAAAAGCGGTTGCCGCTTAAAATAAACGGGTGCCGCCTGGAATCACCAGGCACTCCTCCATCATTTCCAGGAACATTTTGGGCGTGAAGGATTTGGCGAGGAAGAATTCCAAATCCGCTTCCAGGCCCAGTTTTTCCGCCGTATCCGACGGATAATCCGAAAGGTAGACGGTCCGCAGCTTCGGCCGCGTGCGGCGGATCTCCAGGCCGAGTTCAATGCCGTCCATGGGACCGGACAGGATGATGTCCGTGACCAGGATATGGATGGCCCCGCGATGGCGGGCATTCAGTTCCTGCGCGGCCTTGCCGCTTGAAGCTTCCAATACGAAATAGCCGTTGTCCTTGAGCATGGACGACATGTACCGTCTTGGGATGGGCTCATCCTCGACCAATAGGATGGTTTGCGCGCGCTTCATGACCAACCTCCTTACGGGACGGATTTGTCCCATCAGGATATCGATGCAAATCAAATGCCCATTCGTGATGGCTTGTACAATCGCCGATTGGATTGCCTTTTGGAAGATCGGAAAAATTTTTTAAAACGATCGGGATGGATTTTTTGGAAATGTCAGAATCTGCGCGACAATTTCGGACATTAGGGAATAGGCAATAGGCAATAGGCAAAAAGCGGGATTAACGCGAACGCAAGACGCCGACCACGCGGTAGTCGTTATGGACGGCGACATCCTCCTCGATGCCGGGGATATTGAGCAAGGTGAGGCTGGTCTTGAATATATAAGCGCCGGTGCCCACCAGGCTGCCGTTCCAGGTGCGGCTGTCCCAGAGGACGCGCAAGGAACGATTACTGCCCTTGCCGGTCTTGGGTAGCCTCTCGAACTCGTCCGGCGTGAGCGAGAAGGAGAACTTGTTCACGAACTGGCCGAGGTTGGAAAAGACGCTGATGTCCGCGCGGAAGGAACGTGAGGCTTCGAGCACCACGCCTACGTAGTGGAGCGAGTCCTGGGCGGTGAGGGGGCCTTGTAGCATCTGCCATCGGTTGGCGGAAACGGTGTGGAGGGTGAAATTCGCGGAACCCGCTACCATCCACTGCGCGCCCAAGGCGAGGCCGGGATTTTCAGGGACATGGGCGAGATCGTTGTAACGGATGACGTCCAGGCTGGTGGCGTAATCCATATAGCGGAAACTCCTGCGCACGATATCGAGCGGGTTTTCCGGATTCTCCCAGGTGAGGACGATGCTGTCCATCGGCAGATGCTGGAGCTTGCCGTCGCCGAGCATGGGCGTGAGGTTGATTTCCCTCTGGAAGGTCCCGGAAAGGTAGCCGCTGCCTTGCGCCAGGGAAAGGTTCTCGACATCCCTGGTGGGGCCGGAGGACGGGGAGACTTCGATCTTGCAGCCCGTGCAGGTCTTGCCGGAAGGGAAGGTGATGCGTGCCTCCAGGGCCCCCTCCTCGGCGTTCACCGTGCTGACAGGCTGCCCGCCATCGTAGAGGCCGAGCTCGGGCTGTTCCTCGCAGGCTTCGCCGAGGCCGTGGGGCAGGGTAACTCCGGGGGTACGTTGGACCGTGACCAGGTACGGCACCAGCTTCTCCTTGGGAACCTGCAGGCCGCCGGTGGTATCGACATAGCCATAGGTATAGTTGAGGAGCACTTGGGTGGTCCAGGCGCTCAGCGGCATGCGCTTGGGGAAGGTGAAGCCCTTGCCGTCCAGGGCGGTATTGTAGAAGGTCTTCTCGCCCATCGCGAGCGTGGCCTGCTTGGGAACGGTGGGCAGGAAGATGATATTGCCGATGACCTGCACCTCGAGCAGATCCTGGAGCTGGGCGCCGGGAAGGTTGATGGCCCAGTAGGCGCTCTTGGAATTATTGGGCGAATAGCCGTTGGCCTTGATATTGTTGGTCATCTGGACGATGGGGCTTTGCGCCACGGGCGGGCTGTGCTGGGTGTCGAAGAAGACGGTGAAGGTGGGCGGGACGGTGGCGACATTGGTGGTGAAGTCGTTGATCAGGCTCTCGCGGCCGATATCCGGGGTGGAAGGCGTCCCGTCCGATAGGAAGATGAAGAACTGCTTGGTCTTGTCGTTCGATCGGGAGTCCTTCATCGCGAGTTTCGCCGCCTGGAAGCCCAGGGAGATATCCGTGCCGTCCCGGGTGTTGGCGCGCCCCATGCCCGAGTTGTTGCGCGAGGCGGGCAGGCGGGTGACATAGGTGAGGTTGCCGCGATCGTCATGCTTGAGCAGCGCCTTCAAGGTGTCCAGTCCGTTCACGCCGCTCGTGAAGATCTTGTTCAACGGCGTGAGGGGAACGAAGGAATCATGCTGGGTGGTGTCGTTCGGGAACGCGGTCTTGAAGAGGGGGTTCTCGAGGTGGTCGAAGGCGAGGCGTCGCGTGAAGATGACCAGGCCCACTTCCGCGGAAGGCGCCACGGTCGCGATATGATCGAGCAGGGAGGAGACCACGGAAAAGCGCGCCGCATCCGGATCGTTCTCGTCCATGCTTCCGGAATTGTCGATGATGAAGACGATGGAAGGCGGAGGCCCGGAAGGCGTGACCTGGACGGGTTCGTTGCAGAAAGGGATCTTCGGATCCAGCCAGATGATCTCTTCCGGGACCGCGAGGGTGCCGGCGGTGTATTTGCCCGGGCAGTCGTTGAAGGTGAGGTTGCAGACATGGCTTGCCCCGCAAATATCGATTGCGAGCAGTGCGGCCAATCCTATCGTCTTGACGCTCACGTAATCATTCCCTGGCGCAACATTTCAATGGCAATCTGAATATATCTGGCGGCGGCTCCCAAGGCCGGCGCGTTAGTGCTTGCGCAGCACCCCCACGATGCGGTAGTCGGAGCGGATCACCTGGTCCTCGGCGATGCCGGGGATCTTGAGCAAGGTGACTTCAGTCTTGAGGATATAGGCTCCCGGGCCGGCGAGAGTCCCATCCTGCGCGCGATTGTCCCAAAGTACGCTGAGCTTGCGGGTATTGTTCTTGAGTCCCTTGCTCAGCTTCTCGAACTCGGCCTGGGTGATCGAGAAGTCGATCTTGTTCACGAACTGGCCGAGGTTGGACCAGATGCTGATGACCACGCGGAAGGCGCGGGAGGCTTCCAGATCGATGCCGACCACGGATGCCGAATCCTGCGCGTTCAGGTTGGTTAGGAGGCCCCAGTTCTTACCCGGCTCACCTGCGACGGGATTGACGGAGGACGGCGCGATCAGGATGAAGTGTTGGCCGGAAACGGTCGTCAGGTTCTCGAGTGCTTTGGCCACGTCATTATGCTGGAGGACCTGCAGGGCGGTGGTGATATCGGAATAGGGGAAAGCCTTGCGCACGACGTCCAGGGCGTTATCCGGATTGATCCAGGTGATCACGATGCTGTCCGAGGGAAGGTTCTGGAGCGTGCCGTCCCCGGGCGCGGGAGTATTGCTGGTCTCGCGCTTGAAGGTCCCTGCCTCGATCGATCCGATCGGGTTGAGGCTGATGGTTTCCTTGTCCGGGGATTTGCTGGGCGTCACCTGGACCTTGCAGTTGGCGCAGGCCTGGCCGGAGGGCAAGGTGAGATGCACGTCCAAGCTATCGTGATCGGCGGTGACGCGGGTGATGGGCTGGTTCTGGTAGAAGAGGCTGATGTCCGCGGCGGACCCGGCGGACTCGGCGCAGGTGGCGCTCAGGCCGGAGGCGAGCGGGTCGGTTCCGGAGCGTTTGATATTGATGATGTATGGGACCGTAATCGTCTTGGGTTTGGTCGAATCGGTATAGGCGTAGGTATAGACCAGGTTCACCGTCGTCTGATCCGCATTCAAAGCCACGCGATTTCCGAATGTGAAGCTCGTCGCGTCCGCGGAGGTATTCGCGATCGAGACGCCGTTCACGGTCATCACTCCGCTCGTTGCCTTCACCGGAGTATGGGCGAAAATGGGAACCAGTACATTCTTGGAAAGCAGGCCCAGAAGCTGGCTGGCGGGAAGATCGATCGCCCATAGGTTGGATTTGTCATTGCCCGTCGAATACCCGTTGCCCCGGATATTGGTGTTCATCTTCCCAAGCGAGTCCAGGGAGTTCTTGTCATTCCCGAAAAAGACGGTGAAGGTGGTGGGAGCGCCGATGCCCTTGACCCAATCCCACCTCATACTGACGCGGGTACTGTCCACCGTGGACGGCGTGCCGTCCGAAAGGAAGATGAAATACTGGTTCTCGTGGGAATTGTTGTCCCCGATGAGGGCTTGTTTCGCGGCCTCGAAGCCGAGCGTGATATCCGTCCCGTTCCGCGTATCCGAGGCGCCTAAGCTGCCGGAGGAAACCCGGGCGGAAGGCAGCTTGGTGACATGCTTCAGTTGGCCGGAATTATCGTAGCTGAGAAGTTCTTTGAGCGTATCGAGCCCGGTATGGCCGTTGGCGAACACTTGGTTGAGCGCGGTCAGCGGGATATAGGAATCATGCTGGGTGGTATCGTTCGGAAAGGCGGTTTTGAAAAAACTGTCCTCGCGATGATCAAAGGCCAGGCGGCGGGTGAAGACCACGATGCCCACCTTGGTGGCGGGTTGGGCCTTGTAGATGGAGTCGAGCAAGGTGATGGTGACCCGGAAGCGCGCTTCCTCCGGGTCCGTATCGGCCATGCTGCCGGAGTTGTCGAGGATGAACACGATGGAAGGGGTAGCCGGGGCCCCTCCATTGGAGACCTGGACCGTATCTTCGCAAATGGGCACGACCGGATCGAGCCAGATGACATTTTGGGGGACGGTCACGGTGCCGGTGGTGAAGGCCCGGGGACATTTGTCTAAAACCAGATTACAGTTCGGCGTCGCCTGGGAAAATCCGGTAATGCAAAGGCCGGCTAATAGCCCTATTTTCAAAGACATCTGAATTGCCTCGCTAGTCGCATGTCGTGAGATCCGTCCGACTCACATGCTCCGCAAAATATAGCGTCGATCGAAATTTATGGCAGGATGATTAAAATTGGAATAAAAAGCCGATATTACCGTTTATATCGATAATGAGGGTTTAATCCAGGGTTAGACAAGGAAACCGGTCGCGTAATTCCTCAAATTTTGCAGGGAATGTACATTACAGGGATGCCTAATTCCTCCCAGCCGCTTCTGGAAGTGGATGAGCTTTCCATCGGATTTCAAAGCGAACAGGGTTTGATCGCCATCACCGATAAGGTCAGCTTCCGCATCTATCCGGGAGAAGCTTTTGGTCTGGTGGGAGAGTCCGGTTGCGGCAAATCCGTGACCTGCCTGGCGCTTCTCAAACTCCTGCCGATGCCGGGGGGCAAGGTGCTTTCCGGCCGGGTCCTGTTCAAGGGCAAGGATATCCTGACCCTGTCCTTGGAAGAGCTGCGGCGATTGCGCGGAGGGGAGATTGGGATGATCTTCCAGGAGCCGGGCGCAGCCTTGAATCCCCTGTGGCCCATCCGCAAGCAATTGCTGGAGACCTTCCAATATCATCCTTATCAGGGAGATCCGCTGAAACGCGTGACTTCCCTGCTTGAACGCGTCGGCATCGCCGATCCCCTGCGCGTGCTGGCATCCTATCCCCACCAACTCTCCGGTGGCATGCTCCAGCGGGTCATGATCGCCATGGCGCTCTCGTTGAACCCGGCCCTGCTCATCGCCGACGAGCCGACCACGGCCCTGGACGTGACCGTGCAGGCGCAAATCATGGAGCTCATTGAGGACCTGCGCCGGGAATTCCAGGCCTCGGTCCTCATGATCACCCATAACCTCAACCTCATCGCCCAATACGCCGATCGCGTGGCGGTCATGTATGCGGGCCGCATCGCCGAAGAGGGCCCGGTCGCGGATTTCCTCGCGCGCCCCGCGCATCCGTACTCGCAAGGCCTGCTGGCCGCCTTGCCCAGGCTGGACGGCGGACGGGAACCCATGCGGCCCATCCCCGGCCAAGTGCCGCGCCCTTCCGACTATGTATCCGGTTGCCGTTTCCGCGATCGATGCCCGCATGCCTTCGCGCCTTGCGTCCGGAATCCGGACCAGTATAGGGTGGGCGAGGGGCATACGGTGTCCTGCTTCCTTTACGAAGCCGGAGCCTCCGGCGCCCCGGGTGCCGGAGAGGTTACCCCAGGTAGCGGTCAGGTTACCCTAGGAAAAGGCGCGCCGGCATGAGCGCGGAACGACTTCTCGAAGTGAAGGGTCTGAAGACCTTCTTCCCGGTCACCGGCGGGGTTTTCCGGAAGACCATCGGCCATGTCAAGGCCGTGAACGACGTGACCTTCTCCATGCGGCCCGGCGAGGTTTTGTCCGTGGTGGGCGAGTCCGGCTGCGGCAAGAGCACCTTGGGATATTCCATCCTGGGGCTGACCCCGCCGACGGAAGGCTCCATCGCCTTCTCGGGCCGCGATCTCGCCATCGATCGCCCTTCCGCATGGAACCCGTACCGGAAGGATTTCCAAATCGTTTTCCAGGATCCGTATACCTCCCTGAATCCGCGGCATACCGTATTCGAGATCCTGGCGGAACCGATGCGCGTCCATGGCATTTGCTCCCCGAGGGATTTGCCGGCGGCGGTGGCGGCCCTCCTGGAGAAGGTGGGTCTATCAGCAGACTACATGCACCGGTTCCCGCATGCCTTTTCCGGCGGCCAAAGGCAGCGCATCGGCATCGCCCGCGCCATCGGCCTCAAGCCCAAGCTCCTGGTCTGCGACGAGGTGGTGGCGGCCCTGGACGTTTCCGTGCAGGCGCAAATCATCCGCCTGTTGATGGATCTCAAAACCGAATTGGGCCTGTCGCTCCTGTTCATCTCCCATGATCTGTCCCTCGTCAAGGCCATCAGCGATCGCGTGCTGGTCATGTATCTGGGCAAGATCGTGGAGTCGGCGCCGGCGGATGATCTCTTCGCCCATCCCCGCCATCCTTATACGGCCGCCTTGCTGGAATCCATTCCCACCCTCGACCGCGCGAAGAGGCCCAAGCTATTGGGCGGGGAAATCCCTTCGCCCGTGAACCTGCCGCCCGGCTGCGCCTTCGCGGGCCGTTGCCCCCGGGCCCAGGAGCGATGCCGCAAGGAATCGCCGGCTTTATTCGCCACCTCGGGAGAAGCGTTGCACGATGCGAATGCCGCATCGCGCGCGGCTTGTTTCTACCCGGTGGGACTGCCCCCGATTCCTTGAATCGACCGATTCCTTGAATCGACCGAATCAGGAAAGCGTCTTGACGTCGTGCTTGGCCGCGAATGCGAGTAAGGCCTTGTCCGCGGAAACGAGTGCGGCGCTATTTCGACGGGCGAGAACCAGGATAAACATGTCATAGGCCGGTCGCTGCGCCCTAGCGGCCATGGCGAAAGCCTCCCGATAGAGATCAGCGGATGGGACGTATTCGTCCGGCAATGCCAGGGCCTGTTCCAAGGCCTTTTCGCAGGTCTCCAAGCTCAGATTCCCAAGCTTGAAGTGCAACCATCCGGTTCCGGGGCAAAGGTTTGGTAAAAATAGGGTTGGACATAAATTCGGACAAAGAAAAAGGGTCCATCCGCCGATGGGCCCTTTGGGTTCTGAATGCATTGAAGTGCCGGGGCGGAAAAGGAAACGCCAGGGCGGGAAGGACCGGGACTTCGGTCCGTCTACTCGTATTCCTTCAGCACGTCCTTGTTGAGGACCGTGATTTCCACGCGGCGATTCACCTGCCGGCCGTCCGCATTCTTATTGCTCGCCTTCGGCTGGGTCATGCCATAGCCTTTGGCGGAGAGATGGCCGTTGAGTTCCCCATAGGCTGCGGTGAGGTAGAGCCGCACGGCATCGGAGCGATCTTGGCTGAGCTTCTGGTTATGGGCGGCATTGCCGACATTGTCCGTATGCCCACCGATTTCCATCTGGAGCTTGGAATACTTGCTGAGCACCTTCCCCACCAGGTTGAGATAGGGCTTGGAGTTGATCGAGATTTCGGCTTTGCCGGTTTCGAAGTAGAGGGCTTCCAGATTGAGCACGCCGGTGCGCAGGAATTCCTTCTCCCAATCGGAACGATGCGAGCGCTCCTGTTCGAGATTGCGGTTGGCTTCCGCCAGCGCGAGCGAGTCCTGCCGGGCCTTGGCGGCCAAGGAGTCGGCGCGATGGCGCGCGGCATCGCCGGCCAGCGCGTTGGCCAGGGAATCCGCCCGGGACTTGCGGGCCAGGCTGTCGGCGAGCGCCTGCGAACGGCGGACCTGATCCTCGAGGGCGAGGCGCGACAGGGAATCCTGGCGGGCCTTTTCCAAATCGGCGCGGCGTTTGCCCGCGCCCAAATCCATGGACCAGGTGAGGGCGCCGAAAATCCGCCAGGGTTCCAGAGCGCGGATCTGCGTGTTGGGGCGTTCCTGGGACAGGGACATGTCGCCGCCGATCTGGGCGCTCAGATGATTCTCGCTGCGGAAGGTGAAGGAGGGCGAGAACCAGATTGGGTCGCTGTCCGCGGCGGACTTCATGACCGTGCGGGAATGGAATTCGGTGCCGAGGATGAAGGACGGGGCCGGGGAGAATTCCAGGGCCGCGCCTTGGAGCAAGAGCGGGGTTTTATTCTCTTGAAGCGAAGTGGCCACGCCTTCGTTGAGATGCAGGCGCAGGGACATGCCCAAGCCCTTGAAGACCACGGTCTGCGTCAGCTTGAACGAGAAATCCGTGCCGTCCCGCGTTTCGAAGTAATTGTATCCATCGGGAAAATTGGTATTGATGACTTTCGATGAGGAGCCGGCCAGGGCAGCCAGTTGGAATCCCAGGCGTCCGGGTATCTTTTCGGAAAAAGGGATGCTGCCCTGCAGGCCGCCCGTCACCGTGCCCAGGCCCGTGCCATTGTCGGGATCGGATCCGCTCAGATTGTAGATGGCCACGTTCGCGAAGGCGTCGATATAGGGGCTGAGCCCGAAAGCGAGCGCCGTGGTCCCGGTGGTCACCTGCGCGTCCTTCTTGGGCGCACCGGGAAAATCCTTGCCCTGCTGGTAGAGATTGCCGCGCGCGGCGAGGGTCAGCCGGCCTTGGCCCATGGCCTCCGCGGAGACCGTCTGCCCAAGTCCCAAGGTGCCGTTGACATTGGCCGACGGCTCCATTTCCTCATCCGCGGCGAAGGCCGGAAGCGCCCCCCAGACCGCCTCCCAGACGGAAAAAGCGGATATGGTTGCTACGGCGAGCCGTAAAATGGACGAACGGATCAAGCTTGCTTGGTACATGAAACCCTTTCCCCCCAACGGTCCCGCGCCCCCCGGCGCCGGGCATCAGCCAGCCCAAGATAGATAAAGTGGTCGGATTATAAAGTTGCCGGAACGGGGAGAACCATCGGTCCCGGTCAAGCAAGTGATTATTTTTCATATATGCGATTAATCAGATTCCGGTTCGGCGGTAAAACCTTGCGCGGCCGCCTCAATGCGGGCGGCACGGCCTCGGTCCAGCTCAATGTCGCGAGCCCGCCGGCAGTGC
>DAINDC010000133.1:12484-12712 GCA_036732085.1 Fibrobacterota bacterium
ATCCAATCCCGCCGCTCGAGTTTTCCTTCTCGGAGGAAAAGCTTCCGATTGATCGGTTGCTGGCGCCCATCCTGCCGGTCGATATCCTGGGCATCGGCCTCAACTATCGGGCCCATGCCCGCGAGGGCAAAAGCGAGAGCCCGCCCGTGCCCATGCTGTTCATCAAGGCGGGCAATAGCCTCAACCATCCCGGGGACGCCATCCCCATCCCCAAGCTCAGCCAGCAGG
>DAINDC010000134.1:0-9162 GCA_036732085.1 Fibrobacterota bacterium
TGGCGCCTTCGATAACCTTGAAGTCAACGCTGACGGTGTCGCCGGCGCGGAATTCGGGAAGGTCGGTACGGAGATTGCCTCGGTGGATGGCGGCTACGGTGGGATGCATCGTGATTCCTTTCGATTTCGATTCAAGGGCTTTTATGGTAGCCCCGGATTCATGGTTTATCCAGAATCCTTTTTTCTTCTTCAGTCAAATCCAGCAGGCCGAACAAGTCCGGGCGATTCCTGCGGGTCAATTCGAGCCCGGCCTTGATCCGCCATTTGCGGATATTCTCATGATGTCCGGAGAGAAGCACCTCGGGCACCGCCTTTCCTTCGAACTCCTGGGGCCGAGTATACACCGGCCAGCCTAGACGATTCGGAAGGTAAAAGGAATCGGTTTCCGCCGAGGCCAAATCACCGAGCACTCCTGGCAAAAGCCGGGCAATCGCATCGATGACCATCATGGCAGGAAGTTCACCCCCCGAAACGATGTATTCACCGATGCAAAGCTCTTCATCTATATAGGCATCGCAAAATCGCTGATCAATGCCTTTATAATGCCCGCAAATGATAAGAAGATTTTCCATTTTAGCCAATTCCTTGGCCCGCTCTTGCGTGAAAATCTTCCCTGAGGCACTCATATGGACGATATGGGGCTTCGCTCCCAATTCCGCCAGGACATGATCGAGCGCGCCTTTCAGGGGTTCGGGACGCAGGACCATACCCGCCTCACCGCCAAAGGGCACATCATCGACCTGGCCATATTTATTGATGGCGAAATCCCGTAAGTAGTGGGTTTTGAGGTTTAGAGCTTCGGACTTGCGGGCGCGTCCGGGAATGGTCGCGTCCAAGGCGGCGAACATCTCCGGAAACAAAGTGATGACGTCGATTCTCATTGGCCGGCCCGAATTAAAGTAAATCCCGCAGCATGGACAGATCCACCTCGACCACCTTGGCAGCCTTGTCAATTTTCTTGACGAAATGGTCGTTCCAAGGGATATGGATATCCTTCTTGGGCGTATTGACGACTAGTAAATCCGAAGCGCCCTGTTCAAGCACTTCGATTACCTTGCCTACGGTCTCACCCTTTTCGTCGATGACGGTCATGCCGGGAAGCTCCGAGACATAAACCATATCCTCCGGGAGCTCCAGCCTTTCCTCAGGCGGAATCAGGAGCTGGCCGCCGCTGAGATGGGCCACGGATTCCGGGGTTTTCAGATCCTTAAACTTAAAATACCAGCTTTCCGAATCGGCGCGGGATCCGCGGATTTCCAGGACTACGGACTCCTCGCCGGCGCGTTTCCGGAACAGCACCTTGGTCAAGCTGGAGTGGCGTTCGAAGTCGAAGCTGGTGGGACGCACCTTCAGTTCGCCGAATAACCCGAAGGGCTTCTGCGTATATCCGATCAGGATCAGGTTGTCGTTCGGGGTGTTCATGAGTCTTGATAGGGCTAGATGTAAAAGGACCCTTCCCCGAAGGAGAAGGGTCGAATCGTTTGAAATGCTACCGGCTTGAGAATGGACCCGCAACCGATGGGGCGCGAGTCGCAATCAAAGCGCCGAAGTGCTTCTTAAGCGTCGACCGCCACTTAGACGGTGAACGGCCTTTTAGGCGGCAACGGCCTCTTAGGCCGCAGACGGCCTTTTAGGCCGCAGACGGCCTTTTAGGCCGCGGGAGCTGCTGCGGCCTCAGGGGCGGCGGCAGGCGCGGCCTTGGCGAGTGCGGCTAACGCTTCCTTCTTCTTCTTATGGAGCTTCGGCTTATTGCGGGGCTTCCAGGCGACGGGCTTGCCGGTCACATCGGCGGCAACCTTGCCGGCTTTGACCTTGGCGAACTTATCCATGATGCCCTGATGCTGGAACAGCGAGCGGACCGTGTCGGAAGGCTGTGCGCCGACGGACATCCACTTGAGGGCGCTGGACTCGTCGACCTTGAGGGTCGGCGGGTTCTGGGCCGGGTCATAGTAGCCGATATGCTGGAGAAATTTTCCGGTGGCGGCTTTGCGCGAATCCGCTACGGTGATGCGGTAGAAGGGGCGATGGGTATGTCCCTGCCTGGACAGTCTGATTACAACGGGCAAAAGTGATCCTCCGTGGAAAATTCCAAGACGGGTAAATTAGCAAGAGAGGCTGGTTTTTTAAAGGGACAGGTTGGGATTCCTCAATAAATCCCGGATTTGGGCCTGAAATCGGGTTTTACCGCTCGTAATACGGCCAGAATTTCGGCTTGGCCGACGCCGAACGTTTGGGAAGGACTCCCTGGCCATTTTTAGCGTTGTCCGATAGGAAGGTCAAATACCAATCGGGCTCCATGGGATTTGGGCAGGTCTTGGGGGGATAGTCATAATGATATTCGCCATGGCCGGCGACATTGCTGGTATAGACGCGGCTGCGATCATTGTTGATGGTAAGTTGCACGGTTTCGGCCTTGGTCCTGCCTTTGAGTTCGACCGTATATTTGCTGAGGGTCCTTGCCGAAATATTATAGTTGGCGCTGTCCTGGCTGTTGGGCGATTCGAAACTGTGGTTCAGGCCATTCCAATCCGCCACGAATTTATCGGCCGTCCGGGTATCCTCGTAGGTGGTAATAGCGCCGCCGGAAAATTGGACCCAGCCGCTCGAATATTTCGATTCGGCATTGCGCTGTGATTGTTGAAGATCCCATTTGGATTTTTCATCCGCGGAAAGGGCGCCGGATACCACCCGATAAGACCACTCCGAGAACGTCCACGAACCCTCCAGCCCGGATCCGGATCCGACCCGGTTTGCGAGAGAAAGGGATTGGATGACGGCTCCGGAGGCAAGCGTATCGAAATTGGGTTGCAAAAGGGTCAGGGTATTGCCGCTGAGCTCGAAGGGGAGAGTATCCGGACCACCCGAGTAGACATCGAATTCTAATGTGGTGTCGTTGCAATAGTAAGACGTGTCCGGCTTTGCGGGCGTGATGATTTTCCCGTCTTGGATGGAGTAGGCTCCGATATCACGACGTAAACCGGAAGGTGAAGAACCGGACGAGGAGCCGTCTGTGAGACAGCCTGAAAGCATGGCAGCGAGGGACAGGGCGGTGATGCAAAAAATCGGATTTCTCATCGAATTGCCTTTCGTTGCAATAAGTAACAAGCGCGTGACCCCCGTTTGCCGGGATTCCCGCGACCTGGATTCGAAAAAGTCGAACGCGCGAGAAAAGGGTATAAAAATTTGCCAGAGCCCACTAGACGCGGGTAGGCCATCCCGGGGCTCAACCCCTTCGACGATACCGGAGGAAAAAAAGAAACCGGGAATCAGCCCTGCATGCCCCGGCCTTTTTGCATCATCTTCTGCATCTGGCGCATGCCGCCCATCTTGCCCGCCATGCCCGAGAACTGCTTCATCATCTTCTGCATCTGCTCGAATTGCTTGAGCACCTGGTTGACCTCTTGCAAGGTGGTGCCGCTGCCGATGGAGATGCGGCGGCGGCGATTGCCGTCGATGATCTTGGGGCTCTTGCGTTCCTTGATCGTCATCGAGCTGAGGACCGCTTCCACGCGCGTGAGCTGCTTGTCGTCCACCTTGGCATCGGCCATTTTGCTCATGCCCGGGATCATGGAGACGATGTCGGTCAGGGAGCCCATCTTCTTGACCTGGCGGAGCTGGTTGAGGAAGTCGTCCAGATCGAACTTGTTCGATTTGAATTTCTTCTCGAGCTTTTTGGCTTCCGCCTCGTTGTAGACGGCCTGCGCCTTTTCCACGAGGGTGAGCACGTCGCCCATGCCCAGGATGCGCGAGGCCATGCGATCGGGATGGAAGACCTCCATCGCATCCGGCTTCTCGCCGGTGCCTACGTAACGTATGGGTTTCCCCGTGACGGACTTGATGCTCAGGGCCGCGCCGCCGCGTGCGTCGCCGTCCATCTTGGTGAGGATGACGCCGGTGAAGCTGAGGCGATCGTTGAAGGTTTTGGCGACATTGACGGCTTCCTGGCCAGTCATGGCGTCCGCGACGAAGAATTTCTCCTGGGGCTTGACCGCGGCGACGATGCGATCGAGCTCCTGCATCAGCTCCTCGTCGATTTGCAGGCGGCCGGCGGTATCGTAGATGACCAGGTCGTGGGCATTGTCGAGCGCGAACTTCCGGCCGTTCTTTGCGATGGTGACAGGGTCGCCCAAGCCTTCGTCATAGACGGCGATGCCCAGGGACTTGCCGATGATCTTGAGCTGGTCGATGGCGGCGGGACGATATACGTCGCAGGCGACGAGCAGGGGATTCTTCTTGCGGTTGGTGCGCAGGTGGAGCGCCAGCTTGCCGCAGGCCGTGGTCTTGCCGGAACCCTGCAGGCCCATCATCAGGATCTGGAAGGGAGGGGAACCCTGGAAGGTCGGTTCTTCGGCCTCGCCGCCCAAGAGGGCCACGAGCTCGTCATGGATGAGCTTGACCATGAGCTGGCCGGGCGAAATGGAAGTCAGGACCTGGGCGCCAATGGCCTTTTCCTTGACGGTATTGATGAAATCCTTGACCGTCTTGAAATTGACGTCCGCGGACAGGAGGACCACGCGGATCTCGCGGAGGGTCTCGGAGACGTTCTCCTCCGTGAGCTGCGATTGGCCGCGCAGACGCTTGAAAATGCCTTCGAGCTTGTCGGTAAGTTGTTCGAACATGGGTAACAAAGTAAAAAATGAGGAGGGTGGGCGGCTGGGGCAAACGGCGGGGCTTTCGGAGCCGCATCCTCGCGGCCTAAATTGAGGCTTTTCCCCGTTTCCGTATTTACCTTCAGTGGCCTCCCGTTCTTGGTTTTTTTGGCTGAAAGTCTGTTTTTTCTTTTTCCACTGGATTTTTCCGGCCAACTTTCAGTAAAGTGGATACTTTCACCACGTGGTGAAACATTTAATAAAAATGAAAGAGGAAATCTTCACGCAAGAATTCGCGGGCCTGATCAAGAACCTGTTGGCAAATATTCCCTCCGTTAAGGTGCGCTCCCTGGTCACGGATAAGCGAGGCGCCAAGCCCTCGGCGGCGACCCTGGATTTCCGGGCGACCCTCCAGGTCGGGGGAAAACCCTGGACCCTTATCGGGGAGGTCAAACGGTTGGGCCAACCGCAGGAAGTGCGCGGGGCAGTGGGACAACTGAAGCACCTCCTACCGCAAGTTCCAGGCAAGTTCAAATATGCATTGGTGCTGGCGCCTTATATTTCACCGGAGTCCGCCCGTATTTGTGAGGAGGCGGGAGTGGGATATGCGGACCTATCCGGCAATGCCAGGCTGAGTTTTGACAACATTTATATCGAAACCCATGGACAGGGAAATGCCTTCAAGCGGCATAAGGAAGCGAAGTCACTGTTTACTCCAAAGACCCAACGCGCCCTACGGGTATTGCTCCAAGGGCCTCTGCGCCCTTGGAAAATTTCGAAGCTCGCAGTAGAGTCTCAGATTAGTTTGGGATGGGCTAGCGCTTTGAAACAGCAGTTGGTGGCTCGTGAATGGGTGGCGGAGGAAAAGAGCGGGATTCTGGTGACCAAGCCCGGGGCCTTGCTGGATGCCTGGGCAGAGTCGGACGACTGGAAGCAACGCACCGAGGTGCGCCAGTACTCCCTGTTGGAAACGGAGCCGGTGGATATCGCCTCGAGTATGGTCAAAGGTTTGAAGAAAAGCCAGCTTGCCTTCACGCAATGGTTTGCGGGATGGCTCCGGCAGCCCTATACCTTGCCGCCGATAGTAACCACCTATGTGCGGGAGTGGCCCAAAGAAGAGTTGCTGGAAAAAATGCTCCATGCCCGTCGCGTGGCCCAGGGCGGCCGATTGTGGCTGGTCAAGCCCAAAGAGGATGGCGTATTCCAGCCAGGACAGGAAGTAAAGGGATTCCCTCTAGTTTCGGACATTCAGATCTACCTTGATTTGCTGCGTGCCGGACAACGCGGCATGGAGCAGGCCGCCGAGCTTCGCAAACGCAAGGATTTTTCCGGAGGTTGGTCCTGAACAAATTCGCGTCTTTCCACCAATATCCACCCAGAAGCTTGCAGAGATGGCAGAAGCGGCTTTGCTGACCGTGTGGCGTTCCTTGGAAAGCTATCATGAAGACTTGGTTCTGATTGGCGGGTTGGCATCCAAGGAAAAGATCTGTATGGGGTAGGGCAGCGGAGTAACATGTATGTTGCGGGCATCGGACCTCTACTCGTACTCAAGCTAAATGCTTTTGGCGGACCCACGGGTCGGCGCCATCCCAAGGATGCTTACGATATTCTTCTTGCCGTGACAGGTTTCGTGGAAGGCAGCCGAGTCGCATTGGAAGGGTTCCAAGCGGAAAAGACCATGGGGAATCCGGCTATGGCCAGCGCCATGGCTTGCTTGGTAGCTGATTTCATCGAAGCCGATAGGGATGGCCCAGCTCGGGCCGCAGCATTCCACCCCGGCGGACCGGAAGAAAAAGAACGGGTCCGACAGGACATGGTCACGGTAGGACGAACTCTGCTGGGGGCCTGAAGCAATATGGCTGGAGGGTAAATTTGGGCATTTGGCCACATTCCGGGGGAATATGAATTTCCCGCCCGCCTTCAAGAAACTTCCCATCTTTGCTAATTTCCCGCCTTGCAATTTATAGCTCGACTAGGCACATGAGAGCCTAATCCGCGCTAAAAGAGTCATTCAGACTTAACAGGAAACCGCCCGGCGGAAACCCGGGCCGGATATTATCGGATACGAAAGGACGAAGCGATGCTGCAAGTTTACACCATGAAAGACGGATCCATGGCCCCCCTCAAGGGCAAGACCCTGGCCGTGATCGGCTACGGCAGCCAGGGCCATGCCCAGGCCCAGAACCTGCGCGACAGCGGCGTCAAGGTCATCATCGGCCAGCGCAAGGGTTCCGCCAACTACAAGCTCGCCGTCAAGCATGGTTTCAAGCCCGTCAGCGCCGCCGAAGCCGCCGCTCAGGCCGATATCATCCAGATCCTGCTTCCCGATGAAGTCCAGAAGTCCGTCTATGAGACCGACATCCTGCCCAACCTCAAGCCCGGCAAGACCCTCATCTGGTCGCATGGCTTCAACATCCATTTCAAGAATATCAAGCCCCCGAAGGACGTCAACGTCATCATGATCGCCCCCAAGGGCCCGGGACACCTGGTCCGCAGCGAGTTCCTCAAGGGCGGCGGCGTGCCTTGCCTCATCGCCATCCACCAGGATGCCACCGGCGATGCGAAGAAAATCGCCCTGGCCCATGCCCGCGGCGTGGGCGGCCTCAAGGCCGGCGCCATCGAGACCACCTTCAAGGACGAGACCGAGACGGATTTGTTCGGCGAGCAGAGCGTGCTTTGCGGCGGCCTGTCGGCCCTGGTGAAGGCGGGCTTCGAAACCTTGATCGAAGCCGGCTATCCGGAAGAGCTGGCCTATTTCGAATGCATGCATGAAGTCAAGCTCATCGTCGACCTGTTCTACCAGGGCGGCCTCAGCTATATGCGCTACTCCGTCAGCAATACCGCCGAATACGGCGACATGGTCACGGGCCCCCGCATCATCACGGCCAAGACCAAGCTCGAGATGAAGAAGGTCCTCAAGGAAATCCAGAACGGCAAGTTCGCCAAGGCCTTCCTGACCGAGCTCCAAAGCGGCGGCAAGAACTTCCGCGCTTGGGAAGCCAAGGAGAAGATGCATCCCCTCGAGGTGGTCGGCCGTAAGCTGCGCAAGAACATGAAGTGGATCGACTCGAAGGAAGTTTGATTCAACCTTTCCTAAGGCTGACGCAAACTTCCCGAAGTTTGACACGGTACTGACATTTTGATTTACGGGCGGGGATGCAGGTCTCCGCCCGTTTTTTTTGCCTATTTTGTTTTCAGGAGGTACGGCCATGCACAAGATCGTTGATGCGTCACTGAAGGGTTACGGTATACCGGAGGCTTCCGGTCTACCACAGGCTTCCGGTCTTTTAAATGCTTCCGATTCCGTTTTGCTCCTCGTGGATATCCAGGAGAAATTCCGCCCGGTGGTGGCAGGCATCGAGGATGTCATCCGCCAGGGACAGGTCTTGGTTCGGGCCGCCGTTCGCCTGGGCATTCCCGTGCTGGCATCGGAACAGTATCCCAAGGCCCTGGGCACCACAGCCTCCGAACTGCGGCAATGGTTGCCGGCCGATCAGGCTTATTTCCCCAAGCTCTGCTTCAGCGCCGCCGGCTGCGAACCTTTGCTGGCTGGGCTTAGGGCCACCGGGCGAAAACAGGTGGTGATTGCGGGCGTGGAAACCCACGTCTGCGTCTTGCAAACCGGCATGGAATTATTGGCGGCCGGTTTTAGCGTCTATATCGTCGCGGATGCGGTTGGTTCACGAAAGCCATCGGATCGCGACTTGGCGCTGGGACGCTTGGAACGGCATGGGGCTGAACTCCTGTCGACGGAGATGGCGGTCTTCGAATGGCTGCGGGTGGCCGGCACGGCGGAGTTCAAGGAATTGCAGGCCCTGGTGAAATGAGGCCCCGGAGGTTCGGGGCCCGGGTTTCCGGGACGCGGCGCGAACACGACCCGGGTAACGGACAAGTTACTGGGGCTTGCCCATCTTCTTCAGGGTGAGGCCGGCGGGCACTTCGAAAAACGAGGCGGCTTGGCTTTCCTTCTTCACTTCCTTCATTTCGGACTCGAATTCCGGTTTGCCGTCCTTGAAGGAGATGGACTTGACTGGGATGCCATCCAGGCCGTTCCTGTTCTTATCGCCGATCAGGCCTTCCATGTTCTTGGCGAATTTCTCGAAGAACTTCGCCATGTCCTTCAAGCTTTGCATGTCCGCCTCCGAAACGTCCAGGCTCTTGGGGGCCGCGGACCAGATTTCCGAGGTCTTGACGCCATCGCGGAGACCTTCGTACTTGTCGGTACTCCAGCCATTGACCTTGCCGCCGCTGCCGACCTTCTTGAAGGTGGTCTTGGAGGCCTTGTCGCCGCCGGGCATCATCTTGGCCATCATGTCCTTCATCATCTTCTGCTGTTCCGGGGGCATCTTTTCCATCTGGGCCTGCATCTTCTTCATGGCATCGTCCATCTTGGCGGCCATCTCCTCCATGTCCTTTTGCGTCATCTCCATATAGGTCTTGTCCTTGAGATTGACGGTCCAGAAAACCTGCTTGTCACCGCGATAGATGAAAAACTGATCCGGGCTGGTGCCGCTCTCGATGCGGATGCGGTCCTTGTCCAGACGGATGGTATTGGTGATGGGCTCGCTCTTGT
>DAINDC010000134.1:9172-11381 GCA_036732085.1 Fibrobacterota bacterium
ATGGTGATGCCTGCCTGCGCGGTTACGCTGAAGAAGAGGGACAGGGCGGCGGCGGTGAAAAAGGACTTGAGCATATCATCTCCTTTACAGGGTAACCGAGGGGCGTAAATGGTTCGTCCGATGCCTAGGCAAGGTAGCAACCCGAGCCTAATTTGGGCTTCGATCCCTTGCACTCAATTTCCCCAAAAGGTTCCGACATGCCGCGAAAACTGCCCGTGCGAAAATGGCTGAAAACGTTCAAGTGCTGGCTGGACAATTCGGTGCGTGGCGTCCGCCACCCTTTCTATGCGTCCTTCAAGGTCACCAATCGTTGCCAATTCACCTGTTCGTTCTGCAATATCTGGAAAATGGACAAGGTGGATCTGGATACCGTGGCTATGATCGAAATCCTCCGGAACCTATGCCGATCCTCCGTGCTCCTGGTGAGCTTCGAAGGCGGCGAGCCCTTGTTGCGCAAGGATATCTTGCAACTGCTGCAGGAGGCGCATCGGCAACCGTTCTACGTGATGTTCACGACCAGCCAGAAGAACATTGGGAAATATCCCTGGCGGGAATATTCGCGTTATATCGACTTCCTGGAAATTTCGATCGATGAGGGCCATGACAATTTGAAATTGTTCCACGAATTGAAAGCGATGTGCGCCTTCGGGATGGATGTCACGGTGCAGACCGTGGTTCGCGAAGAGGATCTCGCCTTCATGGAGGAAAAGGTGCTGGCATGCATCGATGCGGGAGCGCGCCTGCTTTTGATGCCGGCTGTGATACTGGAGAATGCGCTGCACGCCTTTCCGCCGTTCCAAAAATTCGAAGCGGAAGTTAAGCGGCTGAAAAGGAAATATCCCGGCGCCATCATCACCCCGGACGGATATTTTCGCCGCGTGCGCAAGAAGCGCGGAGGTTGCCAGCCGGATAGCTTGGTAATCAACGCGGACGGCACCTTGGCCTATCCCTGCCGGCCTCGCGAGGATCGCGGCATTCGGATGGATGAGACCGATTTGACCGGCTACCTGCGAACGCCCGAAGCAAAGGACGACCGGAAAGTGATGGCCGGTTGCGAACGGCAATGCGGATGGTATCAATATTTCGCCACCCCCGCGTTCAGCAGTCTGCGTGATTTGCCGGACGCCATCTACCCCTACCTGCGCAGCTTCCTGGGTTTGAAAAACCCCCGGAAAACCGCGTTGGCAGGCCGTTCCCAGGGGGCTATATTTACGGGCCCGGGAAGCATGCGGCGACTGGGAAAAACACCTCGCTGAGAGAGAGATGGAATGAAGACTTATCAGATAGCGGTTTTGGCGGGCGATGGAATCGGTCCGGAAGTCATGGAACAAGCCATCAAGGTGCTCGATGCCACCGGGAAGAAATTCGGTTTCGCGCTGGAATATCGCCATGCCGATGTCGGCGGCTGCGCCATCGACAACCATGGCGAGGCCTTGCCGGCCTCCACGCTGAAAGCCTGCGAAGCCAGCCAGGCCATCCTGTTCGGATCCGTGGGCGGACCCAAATGGGAATCTCTCCCGCCGGAGAAACAGCCGGAACGCGCGGCCCTCCTGCCTCTGCGCAAGCACTTCCAACTCTTTTGCAACCTGCGCCCGGGCAAGGTCTACAAGGCCTTGGCTTCGGCCTGTCCGCTGCGCGCCGACATCGTGGGCGACGGCTTCGACATCCTGGTGGTCCGCGAGCTGACCGGCGGCATCTATTTCTCCAAGCGCCCGAACAGCAAGGGCCGCGAAGGTTCGGGTCCGACGGAACGCGCGTGGGACACCAAGGAATACACGCGCGCGGAAATCGAGCGCATCGCCCATAAGGCCTTCCAGGCGGCGCGCCTGCGCAAGAAGACCTTGGTCTCCGTCGACAAGGCCAACGTGCTCACCAGCATGGTTTTCTGGCGCGAAGTGGTCCTCGGCGTCGCCAAGGAATATCCGGACGTCAAGCTGTCCCATCTCTACGTGGACAATGCCGCCATGCAGCTCGTGAAGAATCCGCACCAGTTCGACGTGATGCTCTGCGGCAATATGTTCGGCGACATCCTCTCGGACGAGACCGCCATGCTGACCGGCTCCATGGGGCTCCTGCCCTCGGCGAGCCTTTCCGAATCCGGCTTCGGCCTGTTCGAACCGGCGGGCGGATCCGCTCCCGACATCGCCGGCAAAGGCATCGCCAATCCCATCGCGCAAATCCTCTCCGCCGCCTTGCTGCTGCGCTATTC
>DAINDC010000134.1:11391-12636 GCA_036732085.1 Fibrobacterota bacterium
GCCATCGACAAGGGCGTGCGCACCGCCGATATCGCCATTAAGGGCGAAGCGACCGTAGGCACCGCGGGCATGGGCGAAGCCGTCCTCAAGGCGCTGGCGGGCTGAGCACGCTTCAGCCTCGGCCGGGAAACCTGAAGGCCTTCCTGCGCCTGGGCCTCACCGCCGTAACCTTGGCGGTACTGGCCTACTATGTCTTCCACGGGCGGGCCTTGTTGGCCGCGCGCTGGGAATGGAACTGGCCCTGGCTGGGCGCCTCCCTGGCGCTGGCGGCCTTCCTTTTCGCCGGCCGATCCTGGAAATGGCAAAAGTTGATCCAATCCCTGGACGGATCCATCACCTACCCGGAGTCTTGCCGGAGTTACCTGGGCGGCATGCCCCTGGGGCTGGTGACGCCGGGCAGGCTGGGGGAACTTTCCCGCTGCTTGTTCCTGCCCCAGGCCTCCGTGCACAACCTGGCCGGGGCCGGGCGCGTGATGATGGACAATTGGACCGACTTCCTCGCGGTCTTGGTCTGGAGCACCTTGGGGCTGTATATCCTTTGGGGTTGGCCCGGGGCCTTGCTGGGCTTGGGCTTGAGCCTGCTGTTCAATCAACTGGGCCTTTGGCTCAAGGTCCTGCGCCGTCTCCTGTCGGTGCTGCCGGCCCTGAAAGGCTTGACGGAGATCCGGGCCCGGATCGAAAAAGAGATTCCCTCCCTGGAAAACCTGCCCGCCCGCGATTATGTCCTCGCCTGCACGGCAGGAATCGCCCTGTTCGGATTGGAATGGCTGCAATTGGATTTCGTCCTGCGCTTCCTGGGATTCCAGCCTTCCAGCTTCCTTATCCTGGGCGGCCTGATGGCCTTGGCGACCTTGGCCAATTCCATCCAGATCACGGTGGCGGGCGTGGGAGTGCGGGAAGGCTTGGCCGTCTTGCTCCTGGCCAAGGCGGGCGTGGATTATCGCGTTTCCCTGGTGGCGGCTTTCCTGCAGTTCGCCATGAACCTGATGATTCCGGCCCTGGCCGGGTTGGCGGTGAAACCCAGGGGAAGCCTGAAGGGCCTTTTATCCTTTGGCGCTCCTGAAGGTGCGACGGCGACCAAGGCATCCTAGCCAGGGCGCGCCTGGCAGGCCATCGACTGCCTGGCAGGTTATCGACTGCCTGGCAGGTTATCGACAAGGACAAGCATTGGATCGTTAAATTTGATAAGATGATCCGGCAAGCATGACTAAGCGCATGGAAATGGGAAGCAGGCGGCCTTAATGC
>DAINDC010000135.1:0-1182 GCA_036732085.1 Fibrobacterota bacterium
CTGCATGGGCATGGCGATGACCTGGGTCAACTATCGCCTGTGGATCCATTCCACCCCGCTTCGCATCAATAGCTATTTCTACGCGGGCGTCTTCGTGGCCTTCACCGTGCTCATCGGACTCTTCCTCTCCCCGTTGTCCGGACGTTTCCTGGCGCATCCAGCCCTGGGCCGATTGCCCGGCGGCCGCTTCCTAACCTCCCTGGCCAATTCCCTGCTCGTCTACCGCCGACGGCCCAAGGGCCTGATCCTGGTCATGGGACTCGGCTTCGCCGTGGACTGCGGGCTGATCATCCTCTATTACCTCTTCGCCCGTGCCTTGGGCCTGGGCGTGCCCTTGATCGTCCACGGGTTCGTGGTGCCGACCTTGACCATGGTCAATGGACTGCCCATCGCCCCTTCCGGCGTCGGAGTGGGGGAGGCCGCGGGGGAGATGATCTATCGTAACGTGGGTGTTACCCAGGGCGGAAGCGAGATCCTGGCCTTGGTGCATATCTGTATTTTGGCCGCTTCCCTGCTGGGGGCTCCGTTTTATTTCCTGTATCGGGCTCATGCCAAGGGTGGATCCGTTCCCGAGTAGCGGGAGCGATTTCTTCGCCCTCAGGTAACGGAAATCCCGACTCCTGACGTCCAAATCGCTTGATGCTTTCCGCTTATTGGATGGCCAAGCGGTAAGGCTGACTCTCAAACCGCTTTGAATTGTCGGTATTGTGGCATATGGGTCGGATTTTGGGCATTGCAACTGAATGTGATCGCCATCAAACTTGGATCATCATGTCGATATTACTTTATTTCCAGCACTCGATAATCATCTTCAAAGACGGTCATCGGCCAGCGCGTAAGGATATGGGTTACTCCGCCTCAAAACGGCAGTGTTTATCAGGGGCTGGAGTAAAAGCCGCCTGGACCGCATTTCAATTTCCGGAGGTGTTCGTGTTTAATCATTCTCTTTTTTCCGGATTCAGGACCCAGTGGATTGCCTTAACATTGGTGGTCGGCTCGGTATGTATCGCAGCGCCCAAACCCACACCCATCAAGTCTGCGACTCCGGCCAAGTTTTCGGCCCTCCCAAAAAAAATCGCGCCCGCGGCTCTGATCCTGGATACCGCCGACATCCGCAAACTTTATCTCGACGGTGACTTCGATCAAGCCATCGATATCCTTGAAGCGGGACTCAAAGAAAAG
>DAINDC010000135.1:1192-12635 GCA_036732085.1 Fibrobacterota bacterium
CAACCATAATGACAGCGTCTTCATCTTCAAACATCTTGGCGTCATGTACGCGGCCAAATATGATACTCGCGAGAAGGGCAAGTACTACATGCACCAGCTCCTGATGGTGGAACCCACGGCTAGAATCCTGGATATGTATGCCAGCGACATGATCTATATGATTTTCAAAAACATCCAGGATGAATTCGAGGAGACCCGGGGCAAGCTGGCCAGGGCCGAGTCCCATGTGGCCGGCAATTCTCAATCGCGCCCGTCGGACGAACAATCCTCGCAGAAGTCGCCCGCGGAGAAATCGCTGCCGAAGGAAGCTTCCGAGTCGAATGGACACCATGCGATTTACTGGGTGGGCGCGTCTACCGTGGCTGTCGCGGCGGGTGTAGCCGCTTATTTCCTATTGGCGGAACAACCCAAAACCGAAAAACTCCACACGATCCAATAACTTGTTTCGATCCTGTGACTACGGTCGCGATTGTTTGTGGAATTTACAAGTAACTTGCGCTTAGCGAGGGAATTTTAAAAATGAAAAATCGTTCCATGCCATTGTTCTTGCGGTTCAGCATTCTCTTGGCGGCTTCCTTATTGTTTTTCTGGGCATGCCAACTGACCCAGAACGGAGGCACGGAACAGAAGGCCTCCTTCGCAAAGCTCTATGATTCCCTGACCCGATATGATTCGGTAGTCATCGTATTCAAGGACAGGGACGGCCGGGTCTTGGACACCGTCTATCATGCCAGGGTCATCGCCCATGCCGATATAGAGAATCTGCCGGTCAAGAACTGGGATGGCGGGTTCGCCCTCATCGATATCATCGGATTCAAAGCTGGGGAGCAGGTCTATAAGGTCGAAAAACGGTTCGATGGCTCGACCGATAAAACCGACAGCACCTTTGTTGTCATCGTCCCGGGCACCTCACTTTCCTCCCCGGTCCGGGAATTGCAGATGATTGAAGGTGATTCCGTCCCGCTGCCGGAAATTTCCGTGAAGCCGCCCTCCCTCTCGGATAAAACCATTCTTTGGACCATCGCAAATCCTGATTTGCTATTCATCGGGGACGGCTATGTAAAAGCCTTGAAAGCGGGATCCACGAAGATCACGATAAGACTCAAATCCGATACGACCAAGTTTCTGAGCCTGGATATCACGATTGCACTCAACGGGAAGATCCCGGAAAGCCTTACACTCTCACCAGACACCCTATTCCTGGCTTCTGGCGGCGCCTCCGGCAGGTTTACCGTAAAAACCGTACCTTCCTCCGCGAGCAATGCTGTCACTTGGCGCTTGTCGGATTCACTCGTCGCTTCAGTAGGTGCCGATGGTACCGTGCGGGGATTGAAAAAAGGCACAACGAAGATTTGGGCTACATCCAAGGAAAAGGCATCCATTTACGATACGGCTTGGGTCATCGTCTCGGAACCCGTTTTGGTGGAGAGCGTTCGCTTCCTCAAGGAGTCTACCAACCTATTCGTCGGTGGCGCCGCAGAAAGTCTCCTTGTAGAGGTCCTGCCCCCTTCGGCGAATCCGGAGGTGGAATTCAGCCTCACCGATCCGACCAAGCTGGCATTGATAAACAACCGCATCAGCGGATTGGTGGAAGGCACAGCCTCAATCATCGTCAAGTCCAAAGAAAATCCAGCCAAAACCGATACCTTGAAGGTGACGGTTTTTCCTTTCCAGCATATTGATAGCGTCCGAATCGTCCCCCGCTCGTTGAAGCTCTATACCGGCGGCGAAGGCGCTTCTTTGACTTGCAAGGTATCGCCCTCTTCCGCACCGCAGCAAATCCAATGGATTTCCTCCAATCCAACTATCGCCAGAGTCGATGGTACCGGAAAGGTTACGCCAATGGGGATTGGTAAGATCAGGGTTTTTGCAATCAGCTTCGTCGACAGCCTCCAGAAGGACAGTGCCGACGTGACCGTCAAACGAGATATGCCTCAGGTCTCGGTGGGTCAGGACACTATCATCTCCTTAGGGAATACGGCCACCTTTTTGCCCGTCGTGGGCCCGCAGGAATACGGCGTCGTCACCCAGTTCAAGTGGGACTTGGATGGTGACTTGGCATGGGATGATTCCGGCGCCGTGGTCAAAGCAGTTTCCTTTAAGTATGACTTGGAGAAAGAGTATCTGGTGCGTTTCTATGTCCGGGATAGCGAGGGGAATGATACGGTTGTCACGAAGAAGGTGAAAGCGGTGAAGGGGTCGGTTGTGCTCATTCTGTCGCCGTTGAATAATACCTATACGAATCAAGCCAATATCAAAGTTAAATGGACCATTAACGATGTGCAGCAGGATTCCTCAACGACCGCACTCACGGAAGGGGCTAATATCATTACCCGGACAGCCAAGGACGCCACGGGGAATACTATCTCGGCTTCGGTTACCGTTACCCTCGACACCTTGGTTCCCAATAGTCCTTTGGTGCATGGTCCGGCCACGATTGCTTCGACTACACCGACCTGGACCTGGACCTCGGGTGGGAGCGGGGGAAGTGGTAACTTTAGGGTCAGCTTGGACACTGAAAATTTCACCACGGTCACCGAACAAAAGGATACGTCGTATACGCCAGTTTCCAGTTTAACTGAAGCCGTACACACTTTATTTGTCCAAGAGCGGGATGTAGCCGGGAATTGGTCCGCATCCGGGCGGCTGGCCATTCGCGTTGATATAACACCGCCCAATAAGCCTGAGGTCAAGGTCAGTACGCTGGCGATAACGAATGTGCGCAAGCCTGTCTGGACCTGGACCAGCGGGGGATCGGCCGGCAGCGGAAACTACAGGGTGGCTTTGGACGCCGAGAAATTCTCCTCCGCGGTCGAGGGACGGGATACGACCTACACGCCGGCCAATGGGCTGACGGATGGCCCCCATACTTTGTACGTCCAGGAACGGGATGCGGCCGGCAATTGGTCGATGTCCGGCAGCGGGACCATCACCATAGATTCGACTCCGCCCGCTTCCCCCAAGCTTACCGGCACCTCACCCTCAAGCTCGAGCCCGAAGTGGACCTGGGCCTCGGGCGGCGGCGGCTCCGGAGACTTCCGATTCCATTTGGGAGCCGAGCCGACTCAGGCCGACACGGAAACCAAAACCTTGGAGTACACTCTTGCAAGCGCGATTTCAGGCAATACCTATACCCTGTATGTTCAAGAGCGGGATGCGGCGGGTAATTGGTCTTTGAGCCGCTATCTCCCTATCACATATGACCTCACCAAGCCGACGGTGACCATCACCCTGCCCAAGGAATCGGGAACCTATTTCACCAAGGCTGCCACGGTGGCGCTTTCAGGAAATTCCGGCCCCAAATCGATTGTAAAGGTGGCTTATGCCTATACCGTAGCCGGCGGAACAGGTGGAAGCGGTAACGCAACGCTTGCATCCGATGGGACATGGTCCATGGCAAGCATCCCCCTAGTCGAAGGTAAAACAGCCGTGATAACCATAACGGCTAATGATGCAATGGGGAATACCGTAGATGCGGTGCTTTCCGTCATGCGCGATAACACGCCTCCGGCCGTCCCGGTTTTCACATCCTCCACCACCGCATCTCCCACCCGGAACCGGAATCCGGCATGGTATTGGCAAGGTGGGGGCGGGGGAAATGGAACCTTCCTTTATCAATTGGGATCCAATGCTTCGGTTCAAGGAACGGCGACCGGTTATACCGGGTCGAACCTGGGTGATGGAACCTATATCCTTTCCGTTTCCGAAATGGATGATGCGCAAAATTGGTCGACGGCAGCCACGAAAACGATTGTTGTGAAGGGTGATGCGCCCTTGGCGCCGAACCTTTCCGTGAATGCGACCCTGACCAAGGCGCCCAAGTGGAGTTGGTCCTCGCGAGGCGGAGGGAATGGAAATTTCCGGTTCAAAATGGATGCCGGGGCCTATCTGACGACGGGGTCGAATGTTTCCACATACGCTCCAACGACCTTTCCTGACGGGGACCATACATTATGCGTGGAAGAAACGGATATCATCGATTGGGGGGCGGAGGCTTGTGCAACAATCACGGTTGATAAAACGGCGCCGGTAGTGACCATAGCCTCTCCAGCCGACGGTTATGCCACAAATTCAGGAACGGTAACGGTTATTTGCAATGTGGATGGTATCGATCAGACGCCCCGCTCACAAACCTTGTCTGATGGAGCAAACCCCATCACGTGCCAATCAACTGATGCGGCTGGAAATCTCGGAACCGCAACCCCAAGGACCGCCTACCAACTCTCAAATGTGATTTTTGTGAAAAAAGGAGTCGGTGGGGGAGACGGTTCCTCATGGCAAAAGGCCTATGGCGATCTGGCGACGGCATTATCGGATTCGAAGACCGGAACGCCTGGTACCCAGGTATGGATGAGTTCGGGAATATATACCGCGCCCTCCAGAGGCTATGTGGTACCGGCTGGGGTGGCGGTCTACGGTGGGTTCGCGACCTCGGGGATGCCGAATAACATCAATCAACGGGATTCGCTTTCCGCCAACCTTACCATCCTCCATCCTGCAAACGCTTCGGATACCGTCATGAAGGTTGTATCAGGCTTCACGATTCGCGATGTCATAGTGAACAGCCTCCAATTCGAAGGTCCGGGCACTCTTGGATTATATACCCTGAATGTTGAATCCATGCAAATAGCGAATTGCACATTCACGGGATTCACCGAGTTGGCTATTTCCTTCTATGGATCCGGGAAAATAATTTCTTGTAACGTGCATCATAATTATCCTTCTACAGGTTCCTATGCAGTTATTGTCGGGGACAATTTTGGAACCGATATTCTTTTCGATCGCTGTACCTTCCAACAAAATTCCATTTCAGGCAGCGTAATCGGTGGCTCGGGAGGCGGGACCTTGACATTCATGCAGACCAAGCTTTTGGACGGGCTGAGTGGAAGCGTGACCCAGCTTGGAACCGACTTTGGACTGGCTACTTTCAGGAACTGTACGGTAAGAGGCGGGGCGTCGGCACTATTGAATTTTGGTGGAATCGATTATGATGCAAGCAATACAAGTCTCTAAAAAATGGCGGTAGCCGTTGGAAGTTGCCTGACGGTTGAGGTTCGCTGCTGCTCTAAGGTACTTGGTAAATCAATCTCAATCCCATCAGCTTGCCGCAGGCTAGCAACGGGGCATGGGTCGCCCGGATGCGCGTCTCCCCAAGGCCCATCCGGTGACAATTTTCCTTTTCCAGCCAGTCCAGTTCCGCTTGGGAAAATCCGCCTTCCGGACCCGTGAGAATTCCACAATCTCCCTCGATCCGTTCCGGAATTCGATCCTTTCCCGGATGGAGCAAAATCAAGGACATGCTTGCGAATCGCTCTCGCCACTCACGCAGAGGTAGGGGTTCATGGATCTCCGTCAACCAAGCTTTCTTCGCCTGCTTCAATGCGACCAATGACTTGCCTCGCAATCTTTCCACAAGTCGATCATGGTTTTGTCCTTTGAACTCCTGTGTATGATCGGTCGTCACGAGATGAATTGCCCTGATATTCAATTGGCATAACCCATCCACAGGCTCTTCCAAATCCCTGCCTTTCAAAAGGCTCAATACCATGTTCAATCGCGGTGGGATCGTTTCCATATTCACGCATTTGACCGCGACCAGATCCAGGCCACCGCCCTTGGCAGGCTCGGTCTCGCAGAGGAATATGCCGCCTTGGCCGTTGCTTGCCACCACCTGCCGTCCCAGCTGGATGCGCAGCACCTTCCGCATATGGAAAGCCTCATCTACGGACAAGGTGGCCTGATCGCCCACGGCGTTTACCGGAGCATAAAACCAACTCTCTTCGAATGGCTTTTTCAAATGAAGGTTAACCCAGCCGGGCCTTGATGAGATTTACGATACCCAAATCACGGCCCAGCAGGAAAAGCAGATATCCCTGCAATCCGCCGAAGGCCAAGGTCAAAAACAGATTGAGGATAGCCATTCCCCATTTTGCGTGCTCACCGAATATCAAGGAGATGCCTAGAAGGATGGCCGTCAAGCTCGCGCATAAGGTGCCGGCGCAAGCCGAGATCACCATGGCCTGATCATCCCACATCAGTGGATTCTTGAAATGGATCCAGCTGGAGGAAGCCGCAAGAACCAAGTTTGTCAATTGCAAGAGTAGGAAGGTCAGGGGCATTCAGACCTCCACGCCAAAAACTCGGGCAGGTATTCCGATTACGCTTTCAATAGTTGCGCGCAGGGACTGAAGAAACTCGCCGGTTACGGGGGTGCAGGTGGTCTGCGCCGGTTTGCGGGCCAAGGTATGCAGTTGCACTTCCTGGATAGCACTTCCGGCAGCCTTGACGCGGCCAAGTCTTCCCAGATAGGCTTGCATTTCCTCGGGAGGCGGAACTATGCCATCAATCCCGCAAAATAAAGATTGGATTTTAAAAGGATGCGATTTACCCAATCGGATCAGGTTGCTTTCAATCTTGTCCAAGGAGACTCGTGATACATTGATTTTCTGAAACCACGCCTCCGTACCCGCATCCAGCTTCGCCCAAACCTCCCCATTTCGTGAAAGCAGATGGCCGATGCCTTCCAGCACCGAGTTCCGGTCGAACAAGGTGGAATTCGTGATCAGGACCAACTTGAACGCCAACTCCGGGCGCGAGGCTTGCAGTCCGGTGAGCATGGCGCAAACCTCGGCAAATTCGGGAATCATGGTGGGCTCGCCATCGCCGCTGACGGCGATATCCCTAAGCTGCTTGTCTTCATCCGCAATCGAGGTGAAGCGCTCCAGCCTGCATATGCCTCGGGCATCACACGCCGATAGGAGGGACTCCAGTTCCTTTCGAATGGTAGCAATGGAAATAACCTGCCTTGGCTTGGGCACCGTCCTGTCCACTTGGCAATAAGGGCAGTCGAAATTGCAGTGCTTATCCACATTGAGATTGACGCCGATCGAAACCCCGCCCGATCTCCGAGACAGGACGGGATAAGCATGGATGAAATCCAGGAATTCCCTGGGGTGATTGGCTTGTTCCCTTTGCAGGTCAGCATTCCGCGAAGACATAAGAATCAAGGTAGAATTTCCATTCCGGCAAACCCTGAAATGCGAGTCGTGACATCTGGCGTGGGGCCGATATTCAAATTTCCATGACGGATGGATCCGGTACGCTATGCTCGCGCGGCGGCATTTTTTTACCTGGACCCGCAAATTTTTTACCTGGACCCGCATTTCGTGGAAATTTCCATAAAAACCGCACAAGAGCGTTCTCGAATTGGAAACGGTTATCCTGTTTGATTTTCAAAAAACCAGAAGAGATTTATCGTTTTATAGTCTACCTTGTGTTTAGGTGCAGTATCGGGGCCAAAATGGCTCCATGGCATTTCAAGGACTCTCCGGCTGCGGAGAAGTTTGCATGCTAGATTGCTACTTGTTCGTGGGGGCGAACTATTAAGTGAGGAAATGACTACTAAGGTCTTGAGTAGGCCTTGGGTTTCTTTACTGCTAGAAGATGGGTCGATTTGAGTTTTTCAAATGGAACGACTTTTAAAGAAAGTCAAGACTGGGAGTTATGGGCCATTCGTTAGGGAGAATTATGAATAAGTTTTTTTCAGGCAAAAATAGGGTGTTTAAAGTCCTGGTCGTCACCGGCGCAATGTCCGTGGCTTCTCTCTGGGCCCAACCAGTACCGGCACCCACGACGGGAGATGCTCCCTGCGCACCGGAGCCCAGCGGTGCGGTATTGATCGATACCGTCGTATCCTCTCCGGACGATTCGGGATACTATAACATGTTCGACGGAACGCTCAAGGGTTGGTGGCAGAGCTGCCTGACCGGCCACTCCAATAACAGCCCGCTCGGAGCGGTGTTCAGGATCGGGTCCGACAACGGAGCACCCGCGATCTTTACCAGCCAGCATAATGCGGATGGTAACGGCGGCCTCTTGATGACCCATAAGAAATTCGGCAACTACGAAATCATTTTCGACCTCTGGCCCGATTACGGTAACGATGGCGGCCTGTTTAATCGCACCACCGCCAACGGCAAATGTTTCCAAACGGTTTTGGACTATATCAACGGCGCTTCGGTAGGCGGCACTTGGGGCGAGGGCGGATACAATCCTCCCGGCGGCCGCGATATCCGTCCTTGGACCTACAATGGAAATGAGAACACGATTTCGATTCCGGGTACGGCGGACGGCTGGACGACCATCACCTCCAAGTTGAATCCGACCGCGTATGGCTGTCCCACCACCGGTTGCGTCCAAGCTGATTATCTCAGGCTTTGGGATGTGAATGGATGGAACCAGTTGAAGGTCCAGTTCTATGGCGCAACCGCCACGGGAACCGGCAACGTGCATATGAAATCGTGGTTCCGCAAAGTAGGGGCAACGGTTTGGGTGCCGATTTTCCAGGACACGACTTTGAATCTCGTTACGCCTCCCGGCTATATCGGCTTGCAGGTGCATGGCGGCAATCGCTTCCCCGGCGGCAAGGGCACCTGGTGGAAGAACATCAAGTGGCGCCCTATGAACGATAAAGGGGAGATTATCAATAATCATACCGTCGACCTCCGTCCTGTCGAAAAGTCCCACTTCGACATCAAGGCAACCACGTCCGCCTTGGTCGGCTCCATCGACAAGGATTTCGAGATCTCCGTTCAGGATCTAAATGGCAAGACCATTGAATCCTTCAGCGGCCATGCGGGCAATATCAACTATGCTTTCACCTCCAAGGCGCATGGATGGCTTTCCATCCAAATCAAAACTACTAATGGTATCGAGTCCACGCGCGTCTTGCGCAACCTTCGTTAATCACGATGAATGAGAGGAGGATTTTTTCCTCCTCTCATTCAAAAAAAACCTTTAAACAAAAATTCATTTATCTACACTTTCGCAAAAGCGTGATGCACATTATGTTTGGCAAATCTCATCTCCTTCCCCAAAGAAATCGCATATGAGATCAACGGTTTTGTGGTTAGCGGCTCTTTCCTCATGCGTCAGCTTGTCGCTGGCCGAGGAAACGACAGCCTATAAGATTCACGGCCAAGCGTGGTTCGAGGGCGGGCGGATCATGCAAGCGACCGATTCGCTGATCAATGGCACGGCTCCCGACAATGTTTTGAACTTGAATGGCAACATTACCCAGAGCGTCGGAGCGCAATTTACCGTCCAAGCGGACCTCAGTGAAAACGTCACCGGAGCGTTCGGCTTCGGTGTGATCAAGGTAAATCATGCCTTGGGTCAAGGTGCCGGCTCCCTGCTGGCGATTTCGCTCTTCCAGAATTTTCTGACCGAGTCGCGCCTCACATACTTCCAGGGCGAACGTTCGAATCCGAATTTCAGCTTCACCTTGGGCAACTTCTCGTACAAGTACAATAAAGACGTCAAGAATCTCGGACTGTATCTTTTGCGTGGACCGGTCTATCCCGGCATCCTCATGGGCGGGTTTCAGGACTTCGCCGTCGATACCACCAAGAGCACCCAGCTCGGTTTTCAGTTGCACCATAAAATCGGGTCCTTTTCCCAGGACCTGATCCTGAACAATGAAAGGGAAGTGCCCCCGACCTTGGATTGGAGCCTCGCCTATATCGCGAAATTCCAGGCCGGACCTCTCGAAATCGGAGCCGGCGTGAATTTCTATCGCCTATTGGCATACGATAAGAAGTTGGAAACCCCGGGCAAGTATTTCTCGGATGCCGATCTCCAGTTCAAAAGGGATCGCTATTACGATGTGGATTCCGTAACCAAGGACACCACCTTCTATACCCACCAAGGCACAAAGTTGATGGGTATGTTCGGCCTGGACCTGCAAAAGCTTTTGGGAACCGAGCTTGCGAATCCGGATGACATGAAGCTCTACGGCGAAGTCGGCGTCATCGGCATCAAGAATTACGGGAAGGCTTATGACGATATCATGAAGCGGATACCGGCCATGCTCGGCTTCAACATCCCGACGGGTGGATTATTGAAACACCTTTCCCTCGAAGTCGAATATTACGGCGCCCTGTATCGCAATGATCTTGCCCGCGTCGGAAACAATAATACGGTCGCTCCTTGGACCATCCAAAACCATCCCATTCCCTCGCCTAAGCCTGTGAGCTATACGGATTACGGAATCGATCCCGTGACCGGGTTCTGGGTCCGCGCCGAAGGGGATACCGTGAAAGTCTTCGGTACCGCGCTCGACAAGGGCAACCAGACCAAGGACAACTTAAAATGGTCCTTATTGGCGGAGAGGGAGATCAGCAAACATATCAGCATAATGGCCCAGGTGGCAGATGACCATTATCGACCAAAATCCGTCGCGACGGGATTGATTAAAGCGGAGGGTGGAACCCAAGAAGCCTTCGCTTCACCGAAGGATTGGTATTTCATGGTCCGAATGGGGTATTTCTTCTGAAGCGGCGTTCGGAGGCCTTGGTGACTAATATACGATTGACCAGCATTCTATTTGTATCGGCGCTTGTGCTAGCCTCTGCCGGATCGGTAAAGGCCCAGGACTTGAAACTGGAATACCACGGTGCCGGCTGGCTTCAGCTCGGACGCGTGGAAAACAGTTTCACCTTGCCGAACAGCGGAAACGACTATAACAAGAATTGGCTCGGAAATGCCGGCGGGGTCATCAGCACCAAAACCCAGATCGACGAGAATTGGGACGGCAGTTTCGGCCTTGGAACCATCATGGTCCATCTTGCGCGCGGATCCCGCGGAAATGCCAATAAGTGGTATCCCTTCTGGGTGCCTTTCGTCTCCGAAGCCCAGTTGACCTATACTACGGGCGGCTATAAGGAAGACAAGGGCTTGCAGCTCACCTTCGGAGCGACGCAATACAGCTACAATACGGACTCGAAAAACCTGGGCTCCTACTTGCTGCATGGCTATGTCTATCCTGGCACCTTGGTTTCCGGTTCAGCCAACATTTTCGGCATCCTGGGCAAAGGGAAAATCGGGATGCTGCGGAATGATGTAATCGTGAATATGGAGACGGAAGAAAAGCCCCTCTATGATATTTCCATGGCGGATGTCGTGACCTTGTCCCCACATAAGAGCTTCGAGGTCAGCGCGGGCGTGAACTTCAGCCGCTTGATTCCGATGAATAAAAAGACCACTTCCCCTGGGGCGGATTGCGATCCCAACTTCCTCGGCACCTACGCTAAAAAAGCAATCGACAATCCTTGCTATATCGTGGAGAGGGATTCGGCCGGCGACTCTACCGGAATCGTTTTGGGTTCGCTAGGCGGAATCAAGGCCGTAGGTCGCGCACGGATCGATCCCAAGGCGTTCTTCATGGATGGCCCGGGGATGTTCGGCAACGACGACTTCGTCCTATACAGCGAAGTCGGCGTCATCGGCCTGAAGAACTATCCGAAATTTTACGATAAGATTTTACGCCGGATGCCCGTCATGTTCGGTTTCAACTTTCCCGGATTTAATTTCCTGAACGCCTCGGTCGAAGTCGAATACTATGCGAATAAGCTTTCCGGGGATAATCTGGCCGCCAGGAACGGCT
>DAINDC010000136.1:0-12602 GCA_036732085.1 Fibrobacterota bacterium
ATCCTATTCCATTGCGGGGGCCTGAATATGCGACCACACAAATGCCGGTAGAACCTCTTTTTGCATCGCCTCCAGCTCATCGAGAAACGGCGCATCTTCCGGCCGCCGGTTGGAAAAGAAAAAACGATTCGATGCGGTAGACGCGCATGGGCTGCATGGACAAGAATGCTGCGGATGGGAGTGACGCCGATCCCGCCTGCCAAAAAGATTGCGGTCCGTGCGGAGTTATTGTGCAAAACCAGGCCGCCGCTGGCCACAGTGATGATGATTTCGGTATCCAACGGCATTTTCGCCAGCTCACGCTTGAAAGTCGAGTCCCGCATTCGAGTGGCCACCATTAGTAGGTCTTCTTCAGGCGAGCTGGCGATCGAGAACGTCCGAACATTGCCTTCCGCATCCGTTTCGGAAGGATTCCGCAATGTAAGGTCGATGCTTTGACCGGACCTGAAAATAAAGTTTGCCGGCTTTTCAAATTGGAGCGCCAGCGTGCCTTCAGCAACCGAAAAGCGGTCCTTCAGTTTCACCAAATAGGTTATTGTCTCAGTGGTCATGGATGGGAGGCTTTCCGGTTGTTTTTTTTAGCGCCGAGCCCTTGTGCATAGCCAAGTGATCGGTTTTATCACTCTTTATTAAATACTGTGGCTCTTCTTTCGAAGCATGCACCGTGTAGCTTTTGAATTTTACCTCGGTCGTGATTTTCTTTCTGATCGTTCCCCGTACCCGGCCGGCTTCCGAGTTCCACTCCACGTGATCTCCAATTTTGAATTCACGTTTCATCTATGGGTTTTCCAATCCCGTTTCGGGAAAGCCGCTCCTATTCATAGCTAATCATCCTCTCTGCAAATAAGCTCTTACGCACCTTACCGGAAAGGGGAAAAAACGAGATTCAAAAGATCCGACCATGCCCAATGAAATGGTATCGTTTGCGTAAACGGCGTCGGTTCGGCTGAGCTGCTGTGGATGGAACAACGCCCCCAATGCTGAGGCAATCGGTTCAGAGCAATAAATGAAGCCCGCCATCGCCTTGGCCCCGATATCCGTATCCACCGATTCGACCTGCCAGGGATCGGGGAGATTCAAAATCCGCTTATAGTGCTCCAGTACAACGGTGTCGGTCTGTTTCATTGGAGGAAAACGGTAGCCCATTCTTCCCGAGGAAATCAGACCCTTTCCACACACTTAGCCGTAGAGCCAGCATTGATTTAAATTTTCTTGGGGTTTCGGAGTCGTAGCTAAGGGGAAAAAATTCATGCGGAAAGAAATTCTTATCCTGGTTCTTTGGACCGCGCTGGGAATCGGGATCGCAGCGCTTGCTTACATCACCGGCCCGTTTTTCCAATTCTCCTATTTTTTCATCATCCCCGTTGGACTTGCTTCCTGGTACAGCAGCCGCATTTTCGGCATGGTTCTGGCCGCATTGGTGGTGACGTTTCAATGCCTGTTTTTCCGGGCTGCCTGGATTACCGTTTTCGGGTCGACCCCGATGATGGTCAATCTGGCGATGCAATTCCTCATCTTCGTCGCATTCGCAGAACTAATCCACCGGATCGCTTCCTTGCGGCGTTTCCACTCCCAGATGCTGGAATCTCTGCCGGTGGGCATGTGGGTGCTCGATCGAACTGGCCGGCTTTTACATACCAATCTGCAAGGCTTGGCCATCTGGGGTGGGAATCCGAAGGAGGGTCCGGGAGAAGCAGCGGGTCCCAGATTATGGATTTACGGCACCGATGTCGAGGTAGGGCCAGAAGAAAGGCCCGTGATGCGGGCCCTTAAGAAGGGAGAAGCCAGCGCGAACGAAGTCCTGGAAATCCAAACGTGCGATGGAACCAGGCGCGTCATTTCAAGTTCAGCTGCCCCCGTCCTCGATCAAAAGGGCAGAATCCAGGGCGCCGTGGTCGTCAATAAAGACATTACCATTGAAAAAAGATTGGAAAAGGAAAAAGCGGATTTGTTTCTCTCCCTGCAGGAAGCCAGGAAAAATATCAAGATTCTCAGTGGTCTGCTTCCCATTTGCGCCAACTGCAAAAAAATCCGCGACGATCATGGAGCGTGGGAACAGTTGGAACAATACATCCATTCCCATTCGGAAGCGGAATTCAGTCATGGGATTTGTCCAGACTGCGTGACACGGCTTTATCCCGAATACGCATCCACTATCAATCCTGAATAACGGATTGGCATCGGTCCGGCGGATCAATTTCGATCACCGCCGCAGTTTCTTCACGAACACGGCCGCATTGTTTCTTTTTTCATCCTTGGCTCCGAAGAGCAGGGTTACCGTGCTTTTTTTCTTTTCCAATCGGCGAAGCGAATCCGACATTTCGCCTTGGGCGCGAATGTGGCGGTCGCCGCGGCGAAATTTCTGGCCGCCTATGTCACCGGAAGTTCCTCCTTGCTTTCGGAAGCCATTCATTCCCTGGTGGGTACCACGGATGAAATACTCCTTCTCTAGGGCAGGAGGCGCGGCTCCCAACCGCCGGATGAGTTCCATCCTTTCGGATACGGAATGGAGATTTTTTTCTGGAGTCTCATCCTGGCCATCCTATTTTTCAGTATTGGAGGAGGAATGTCCATCTACGAAGGAATCGGGCATATCCTGCATCCGGTCCCCTTGGAGCATATACTTTAGAGCTACGGGGTGCTCGCCTTCGCCTTTTTATTGGAAAGCATTTCCTTTTGGTACGTTTATAGGGAATTCAAACGGCATCGATGGAGACGCGGGTTTTGGGAGGCTTTCCGCGCCAGCAAGAATCCATCCGTATTCATGGTGCTGGCGGAAGACTTTGCGGCCATGATGGGATTGGGCATTTCCTGCGTCGGCATATCCGCCAGCCGGATCCTGCGGATGCCCGTCCTCGACGGTATCGCCTCTTGCCTGATAGGCCTCGTCCTGGGATTGGTTGCCCTCCTGCTCGCCTACGAGAGTCGGGACCTGCTTCTTGGTGAGAGTGCGCACCCGGAGCTCCTGGAATTCGTGAAACGGATCTCCTTGGAGGAAAGGGGCGTGGAACGGATCGGTCCGCCGCTTACCATGCACTTCGGCCCGAACCAGGTGCTCTTGAATATGGAGGTCCGCTTCCGCGCCGATATGGAGGTACAAGAAATGGCATTGCTCGTGAAGCGGATCGAGGATCGTATCCGGAAGGCCTTTCCCGAGGTCAAGAGGATCTTCATCGAAGCCAATGAATCACCCCAGGTTTCCTTCAATACGGCTGGAAGCGCGTAAGCACGTCCGCAAGCGTCAGGCCTGCCAAGATCATGATCCAGAGAAGTCCGGCGACGGCGAATACCCAGGACGATCGGCCCGCCTGCCTGAGACGCATGAAGGACAAGGCTATGAGAATCAGTTTGAGCGTCGAAATGGCCATGGCTGTCGGCAGCTTCCAGCGGCCTAAAGGCAGAAAGGCGGCCCAGGAGGTGGCCGCCAGCAGGACCAGCAGGGCGATGCCAGTGATGAGTATCCTGGATATCGATTCCGTGCGCGCGGAGATTGTGCTTTCCGCATCCTGAGGCATGTTCACCTTCCCATCAGATAGAAAAGGGGATAGAGAAAGATCCAGACGATATCGACGAAATGCCAATAGAGACCGGCCATTTCCACGGGCGAATCGTTGCCGTCGCCGAAGCGGCCGCGGGCATTGAGCCCGGCCAGTACCAGCATAAGGATGATGCCGATGGAGAGATGCATGGCATGGATTCCGGTCAGGGTGAAATACAGATTGAAGAAAAGACGCGCATGATCGGAATGAGGGCCCGGGAATTGAAATGCCAATCCGTTGAGCGGGACATGGTGTTCGCGTCCGTCCTTGACCCACTCCATGGTCTTGAGGGCCAGGAAGACCATTCCCAGGAACGCGGTGACGCAAAGCCAGACCGTCGCCGCCAGACGGTTGCCGAGGCGGGACGCCCGTACCGCCAATGCCATGGCCGTACTGCTGATCAGCAGCACCGCGGTATTGATGCCGCCCCAGAAGGCGTCCAAGGCGCGGCTCGCCTCTGCGAACGCAGGTCCGTAAAGCAATCTGTATACGGTATAAGCGGTGAAGAGAGCCCCGAAAAAAAGCATCTCCGTGGATAGGAAAACCCACATGCCAAGCAAGGAAGCGCGGCGCTGATGGCCGGGTCCGGAAAACTGCCCGGCTGCGCCCGCGCGGACCGGATTCTCTCCCCGACCGGCCGGGAAAGGATTGGATTGCAGGGCGTTAGGAGCTTTCAGGATAGGCATAAGCCTCCTCCCGTACCACGGGTGTCACCTCGAAATTATCCGGCGGCGGAGGGGAGGCTGTGCGCCATTCCAGACCGGTCGCACCCCAGGGATTATCCCCGGCCGGCGGTCCCCGGAAAAAGGACCAGCCAAGGTATAGGAGCGGGAAGAGGTAGCCGAGGCCGAGAACCGAGGCGCCCAAGGTGGACATGACCTGGTAGACCTGGAACTGGGGAGGGTATTCCCAATAGCGACGCGGCATGCCCAGGTAACCGGCAAGGAACTGGGGGAAGAAGGTCAGATTGAATCCCACGAAGGTGACCACGGCGGAAAACCGTCCCATCCATTCCGGATACATGCGACCGGAAATCTTGGGCCACCAGAAATGGATCCCCCCCAGGAATCCCATCACGGCCCCGCCCACCATGATGTAGTGGAAGTGCGCCACCACGAAATAGGTATCATGCACGTGCACGTCCAGCCCCAGGGCCGCCAGGAACAATCCTGTCAATCCTCCGATGGTGAACAGGCCGATGAAGCCGAAGGCATAGAGCATGGGCGTGTCCAGGGTGATGGTGCCCTTGCGCAAGGTGGCCGTCCAATTGAAGACCTTGATGGCCGAGGGGACTGCGACCAGGAAGGATAAAGCCGAAAAAACCAGGCTGCCGTAGGCGGACTGGCCGGCAGTGAACATATGGTGGCCCCTGACCAGGAATCCATATCCGGCGATGGCCAGAGTCGCGAAGGCAACGACCCGGTATCCGAAAATGCGCTTCCGGGAAAAGCAGGCGACGGTCTCGCTGACGACGCCCATGGCGGGGAGGATCATGATATACACGGCCGGATGGGAATAGAACCAGAACAGGTGCTGGAAAAGGAGGGGATCGCCGCCGAGCTTCACGTCGAAAAAACCCATGCCCGCCACGCGTTCCATCAGGACCAGCAATAGGAGGATCGCCAAGACGGGCGTGGCCAGGACCAGGATGATGCTGGTCGCATACAGGGTCCAGGCGAACAGCGGCAGGCGGAACCAGGTGAGGCCCGGGGCGCGCAAGGTATGGATGGTTATGATGAAGTTGAGGCCGGTCAAGATGGAGGAGAACCCGGCGATGAATATCCCCGTGGCCGTGAGCACCACCGCGCTTTGCGCATACTGGGTGCTATAGGGGGGATAGAAGGTCCAGCCCGTATCCACGCCCCCGGTGATGAGGGCCGCCAAGGTGAACGCGCCTCCAGCGATGAAAATGTACCAGCTGGCGAGATTGAGGCGCGGAAAGGCGAGATCGCGCGCGCCCAGCATCAAGGGCAGGACGAAGTTCCCGAGGACGGCGGGAATGGAAGGGATGAGGAAAAACCAGACCATGATGACGCCATGGACGGTGAAGAGGCGATTATAGGTTCCGGCACTGACCAGATCGCCCTTGGGAGTGAGAAGCTCTAGGCGCATGATCACGGCGGCGGCGGCGGCGATGGCGAAAAAGAAGGTGATGGCGGCCAGATACAACAATCCGATGCGCTTATGATCCGTGGTCATGAGCCAGGATCGCACGGTATGATCATCGAGATAGGTCTTCATGGCTTCTCCGCGAGCGATCGGATATACGCGACAAGATTCATCATTTCCTCTTCCGGGATCACGCCCGCGAAGGAAGGCATTACCGGCGCATAGCCGGCCACGATTTTCCGTTCGGGGAAATAGATGGACTCGCGCAGGTAGGATTCATCGGCTAAGGCGAAGCCGCCTCCTTCCAACGGAATGGAGCCGCCGAAAATTCCGGTCAGTGAAGGCGCGCGTACCACCTCCGAGGCCCCGTGACATCCGCTGCAACCGTATTTCCTGAAGGCGATTTCACCCGCCGCCGCCAGGGTCCGCTCACCAGACCCGCGTTTCAACCAGGCCTGGTAGGCCTCCGGCGACAGCACCACGATACGCCCGATCATGGACGAATGGCTATTCCCGCAATACTGGGAACAGAATATGGGAGAGTCCGAAGGATGGTCGGCCTGGAACCAGAAGGACGTGAAGCGTCCTGGCACCACATCCCGTTTCAACCGGAAGTCGGGCAGGAAAAAGCTATGGATTACGTCTTCAGAAGTGAGGATCAGGCGGACCGGGATTCCCGCCGGCACATGCAATTCGTTGATTTCCTGGTTGCCTTGGCTGTGCCTGATTTTCCACATCCATTGCTTGCCGGTGACGTATACGGTTTCCGCGCCAGTCGGCTGTCCGAACATGCCTAGATAGATATGCGCCCCCCAAAGGAAGATGCCAATCATGATCGCGAAGGGGATCAGGGTCCAAGCCAATTCCAAAGGGACATTGGACCGGGCCGGATGCGATCGATCGGCAGAACTTCCCTTGCGGTATTTCACCGTGAAGTAAAGCATGGCGCCGGCGATGCCCAGGCAAAGAAGCCCGCTGACTCCCACCATGAAACCGTATAATAGATCGACCGCTGACGCATGCGCGGAGGCAGCGGGGGGAAGGAAGGCACGGAAGGGCCTTTCGAACCAGCCCAGTAATGCGACGGCGGCTTCCGTAATCCTTCCGAGCCAGGTGGGGGCTTGGGCCATCATGGGGGAGTACCCTGGAGCGTCAAGTCCCTTTGGACCGCCATTTCCATGGCCCGGTTTATCGGAACTCTCACCTTGCCTGCGGTCCTATCCACCCAACCGTACCCGTTGAGGACGGAGTCCTCCCTGGCCCGCATCGCGCGCAAGTCCCGAACCTTTTCGGAGCGGGGCGTTCCCGAGACCGGTGGGATGGTTTGTCCCTTGGCCAAGTTCGGGTCTGAATGTCCCACCAGCATCCAAACCAACCAAAGGGTCAATGCCATGGCTGCTAATACTGCGGTCAAGGTCAATCCTATGCCGCCGATCGAAATCCCATCGGGCTGGCTTCCCGTTCTTGTCCTAACCTGACTTTCATGTGCTCCGTCCTCCGATCCTTCCTCCGGTTCCCCCTCCCGTTTTCTTTCAAACAGGAGTCCGACCAAGTGGACGATGCCCGTGAAGGCCAGAGCGGCAATCGGTCCGATCCAAATCGCGAAAAATGGTTTCGCCGCGCGCCGTTTTTTTCGTTCAGCCATGGAGCGCCGTTTCCGATGAGGATGCGGTGGTTCTGAAAGTCGATAAACCTCTTGCGAAGAGCGCGGTCCAGGCTCCTCCGAGTGTGAGCGGGAGGGTGAGATCCAGTCCATGGATACGGAACTTACCGGGACTGAAGGCCGGGGCAATCAACCAGAACATATGCGCCCAGTGGACGTACATGAGGCCGAGGGCGATTGCAAGCAGGATGCGGGGCCGTTCTTTCACGCGACGGAACATCAGCAGAAAGAAAGGCACGGCGAATTGGAAGGCCACCAAAGCCAGGGCCAGCCATTGCCAGCCGCCGGCCATGCGATGCAGATACCAGGACGTTTCCTCCGGCAGGTTTCCGGACCAGATGATCAGGAACTGCATGAACGAGATATAGATCCAGATCAAAAGGAAGGCGAGGAGCAGGTTGCCTAGATCGGTGAGGCGCGTGGGTGAGACGACTCCCGAAAGCAAAGAGTCTCGGCCCAACCAGAGATGGAATAGGATCGCCAAAGCCAGTACGGGGGGCGCCTGGCTGGAGATGATCAGGAAGCCGTACATGGTGGAATACCAATCCGGTTCCAAGGACATGGTCCAATCGAAGGCCGCGATATGCATGGTGATGCCGTATAGGATCAGGCCCGGCGCGCTCCAGGCCGCGAGCCGCAATCCGGCGCGTGCCAGGGCTTCAGTATCCCCGCGCGCCTCGGCATCGGATGCTTGGCGCGAGTATTTTCGGAGGATAAGCACCAGGAAGGACCAGATTGCGAAGCAACCGGCCGTGCGTGCCAGGAAGAATGGGATATTGAGATACGGCACCTTATGCCGCAGCAATTCGCTCGCGGCGACCTGATGCGGATCGGCCCAAGGATAGATATGGGATAGACCGAAGGCGAGGGGTATAAAGGCAAGGGCCATCCAAGGCAGCATGGCGGCGCCGCTCTCCAGGAACATGGACGCGGCTCGGCCCCAACGTCCCCCCACAAGATAATGGATCATCAGCAAGGCCAGGCATCCCAAGGACAGTTCCATGCAGCCCATGAAAGCGAATAGATAGGAACGCAGCCACTGGACGGGATCGAGCCATCCAACCGCCAAACTCGCCAAGGCGCCGATGGCGCAAAGCACAAGGGCTATCTTTTGCAAGCGCTTAGTGCGCGGAAGATCCAAGCTGGCCTCCATCAGAGCGGCCCCTCACCGGAAGGGGCCCGCAAAGTGGAGCGCTCCGATTCCGACAGATCCTTCCAGTCGATGTCCCGGCTGAGCTGAAGGACCCGGATATAGGCCACCACGGCCCAACGGTCCGCAGGGGCAAGACGGTATCCGTAACCGTACATTTGCCCATAGCCTTCCGAAATTACGGAATAAAGGTGGACGTCGGTGGCGAGCTTCACCCGATCCGAGAAATAGGATGGCGGCGGCGGAAAGCCCATCCTTACCGCCATTCCTTCGCCATCGCCCGTGCGTCCATGGCAAGGGGCGCAGTAAATCTCGAACCGCTGCCGTCCACGCTGTAGGAGGGCCGGAGTCAGCTTCGCGGGTGCGGCCGTATCGTCCCCATTTCCCATTCTCTCGCCGTCTCCCCGGGGTATCGTACCCGTTACTAGAACGCGCGCCGAACGCCCGTCGGGAAAGTTCGCGTCTTCGGCCAGGGGCTTGTCGCGGGGTTGATCGAACATATCCTGGCGGGAACAAGCGGTGAAGACGACCGGAAGTGCGACTATCATTATCGCGATCCCGAGCGAGTTAGGAGTTTTAAACAATCGCGTCGCTGCAGGGTCGTTGCTGGGCATATCATGGAACAATTTCCGATACCTCCGAGGATCCCAATCCCTCCAGAAACCTGCGGGTTACCTCCGGATCGAACTTCGGATCCCCGGACTCAATGCCAAGGAAGAATTTATTGTCCGAGGCCGCGGCGAAGGCGGATACGTTGAAGACGGGATGGTAAGGCATGGGCAACCCGTTCAAGAGCAGCATGGCCAGAAGCCCCACCAGGGATGCGCCCAATACCGTGAGTTCGAAAGTCACGGGAATGAAGGCCGGCCAACTATGCAAGGGGCGTCCCCCGATATTGAGGGGGTAATCGCGGGCCATGGCATAATATTGCATGAAATATCCGCCGAATCCGCCGGCCAATCCACCTAGCAAAGTGAAGGTCGCAACCCGGCTATTGTCCGCCCCCAAAGCTTCCGCGACACCGTCCACCGCATAAGGCGAATAGGCGTCCATCTTCCCGTATCCCTCCTTGCGCGCGCGTAGTACCGCCCCCAACAGTTTGTCCGCCGAATCGAACTCGGCGAGCAAGCCCCATAGTGGCGAAGGTTCCAGGACCTTCTTCACGGGAGTCCTCCCGCCGCGTTTTCAGGCGCGACCAGCTTCTTGAGCTCCGCCATAGAGATGACCGGCAGGAGCCTGATGAAAAGCAGGAACAAGGTAAGGAAGAGTCCCATGGAGCCGATCAGGGTGGCCCAATCCCAGAACGTACCCGCGAACATGCCCCACGAGGAAGGCAGATAATCCCGATGCAAGGACGTGATCACCACGACATACCGTTCCATCCACATGCCGCAATTGATGATCAAGGATAAGGCGAACAGGAAAAGGACATGGGTCCGTAATTTCCGGAACCAAAGTAATTGCACCGAGCCCACATTGAAGAGCAGCATGGTCCAGAAGATGACGCGGTACGGCCCCTCCATGCGGTTGAGCGACATGTAGCCTTCATAGGGATTGCCGCTGTACCAGGAGATGAAGATATCGGAGAGGTATCCGAAGGCCAGGATCCAGCCCGTGGTCAGGAGCATCTTGGCCATGTTGTCCAGATGCCTCAAGGTGATCACGTCCTGCAGCCGGTAAAAATGGCGCAGCGGGATGGCCAAGGTCAGGACCATGGCGAATCCGGAATAGATGGCGCCCGCCACGAAATACGGCGGGAAGATGGTGGAGTGCCAGCCCGGCACGATGGCCACCGAAAAATCCATGCTCACGATGCTGTGCACGGAAACCACGAGTGGCGTGGCCAAGGCCGCGAGCAGGAGATATAGCCTTTCATACCGATGCCAATGGCGGGCCGATCCCCGCCAGCCCAAGGACAAGAGCCCCCAGAGGATGCGCAGCCCGGGCCGCTGGGCGCGATCCCTCAGGTTCGCGAGATCGGGAAGGAGGCCGACATACCAGAAAATCAGGGAGACGGTGAAATAGGTGGAGACGGCGAAAAGATCCCAGATGAGCGGGCTGCGGAACTGGGGCCACAGGCCCATGGTATCGGGATAGGGGAGCATGAAGTAGAAGACCCATGGCCTTCCCAGGTGGAGGAGCGGAAACATGCCGGCGCAGGCCACGGCGAACAAGGTCATGGCTTCCGCGAATCGGTTGATGGAGGTGCGCCAGCCCTGCTTGAGTAGGAAGAGGATGGCGGAGATGAAGGTGCCGGCATGGCCGATGCCGATCCACCAGACGAAATTGACGATTGCGAAACCCCAGGCGACGGGGATGCCTACCCCCCAGATGCCTACCCCATGCAGGAAGAGATAGCCGACCGCGAAGGCAAGCACCGTGGTCAAAAGGAAGGCCGTCCCGAAGGCCAGCCACCAGCCCATAGAGGGCCTGCGTCCTATCGGGGCCGTGATCTTTTCCGAGACCGCCGCCAGGGACGGGGAGCCGCGCACCAAAGCCGGCCGGGAAGGCGTTGATTCAACTTGCATGGGCATCTCGCGGGAAGCCCGGATCCGGGTTGGTCACCCGGGTGAGATAGGTGGTCCGGGGCCGGGTATTCAATTCCTGAAGGAGGGTGAAATTCCTGGGATTACGGGTGGTTTGCGCGACGCGGCTTTCCGCATCGTTCCTGTTCCCGAACCGGATCGCCTTGGATGGGCAGGCCTGCTGGCAGGCGGTCACCACCTCCCCGTCGCGGATGGAACGATCCTCTCGCTCCGATCGGATGCGGACCCTCTCGATCCGCTGCACGCAATAGGAGCATTTCTCCATCACACCCCGGCTGCGAACCGTAACATCTGGGTTACGCATGGGCTTGAGGCCGTCCGGTCCCCTTTCGACGTATTGGAAAAAGTTGAAGCGACGCACTTTATACGGGCAATTGTTGGAGCAATATCGCGTCCCGATGCAGCGATTGTAGATCATCTCGTTCAGCCCTTCCGGGCTGTGCAAGGTGGCCTCGACCGGACAGACCAGTTCGCAGGGGGCGTTTTCGCAATGCACGCAGGCCAGCGGTTGGAAGAGGGTGCGCACGTCGTCCTCCGAGGCCTGGAAATACCGGTCGATGCGGATCCAATGCATTTCGCGACCCAGGGCGACCTGCTCCTTGCCGACCACGGGGATATTGTTCTCGGCCTGGCAGGCGATGACGCATGCGGAACAACCCGTGCAGAGGGAAAGGTCCACGGTCATGCCCCAGGCATAGGCCGCCACGGGAACCGGAGGATAGAGGGTGGGTAGCGTATCGATTACGGTTGAGGCGCGGGGACGATTTTCCAGTTCCTCCATTGTGGCATGCTTCACCAGGTCGCGCCCTTCCAGGCTTTGATGATCCTGGGTGCAGGCCAGCTTTATTTTTCTTCCCGTCCGACGCAAGGTTACGCCTTCGGAAACCCAGGGAGCCGCCAAGGTGCGCAGGGCATAGGCATTGTAGCCCAGACCGTTCCCGACCTTTCCCGCATGCGTGCGTCCATATCCGAAGGTTACGGTCAGGCATCCCTCGGCATGCCCCGTGGCCGTCCAAATCGGGCCGGTCAAACGGCGTCCATCGCATTCCAATTCCACTTCATCGCCATTGCCCAGCCCCAGGTTCGCGGCCGTGGCGGGAGCCAGATAGATGGCATTGTCCCAGGTCAGCTTGGTCAGGGGTTTGGGTAATTCCTGCAGCCAGGCATTTTCCGTGAAGCGCCCGTCCCAGACGGTGGCATCCGGCCGGAAGCTTATGGTCATCCCGTTGACCGTGCGATTGGGAAGTGCAGGTAAGGCGGAGAAAAGCGTCTCCCAGCCGGATCTCGGCTGCACGGTTTCCTCCGGCCAGGCGGAGCCTTCCATGAGGCCTAGCTGCAAGGAACGATTCCAGAACGCCTGGAAGCCGGGTCCGGATTGCATCGCTTGCCAATGGGCGCGCAGGATATCGTAGGCACTCGCATTCGGCCGGCCCGCCAAGGCGGCGATCATTTCCGTGCCGGTCTTGGCGAAATGGAGCGGTTGAATCAAAGGCTGCACCAAGGAGACGGTTCCCTCATGCGACCGTCCGTCTCCCCAAGATTCCAGAAAGTGGGCGGCGGGCACATGCCAACGGCAAAGGACGGCGGTCTCATCC
>DAINDC010000137.1:0-12200 GCA_036732085.1 Fibrobacterota bacterium
GCCGGCAGCCTCTCCGGCGGCAACCAGCAGAAAATCGTCATCGCCAAATGGCTGCAGACCAAACCCACGATATTGCTCCTGGACGAACCGACGCGCGGCATCGACGTGGGAGCCAAGGCCGAAATCCACGCCTTGATCCGCAAGTTGGCGGCGGAGGGAATGAGCGTCCTGGTGGCCTCTTCCGATCTGTCCGAACTCCTGGGACTCAGCCATCGCATCATGGTGCTCAGCGCCGGCAAACAGACGGCCTTGCTCGAAAGGGATCGCTTCAGCCAGGAGGCCGTGATGCACGCGGCCACGGCCGGGTAAACATTTATGACAAAAATCAGTTGGCAGACTTTAGGCATGTTGGGCGCCCTGATCCTGGTATGGGTCGCGTTCGCCTTCGCTACGGACGGCGTTTTTCTGAGCCCACGCAACCTGGCCTTGCTTTCCCGGCAGATGGCCGTGACCGCCATCGCCACCACGGGCATCGTCCTCATGATCGTCTCGGGGCAAATCGATCTGTCCGTCGGTTCCATGGCCGGGCTCTGCGGCGCCGTGGCGGCCATGGGTTGCACCAGCCTGGGCCTGGGCGTGGCGCCCGCGATCGTCCTGGCGGTGCTGCTGGGAGCCGCGCTGGGATTGTCCCAAGGCGTGGTGGTGGCCCGTTTCGGCGTGCCGCCGTTCATCGTGACCTTGGGAGGCATGCTGATTTTCCAGGGCATCCTGCTGGGATTGACCAAGGGGATTTCCATCGTCCCGCCGGATGGCTTCCTGCGCATCGGCCAGGAATTCCTGCCCAAGTCCGCGACCTGGGCCTTGGGCTTCGTCGGGGCCGCCCTCTGCCTCTGGCAAGGCCGGCGGGGGCGCGGCCTGCTGCTCTGGGGCGCGGCGGCGCTGGCCAGCATCGGCGTGGCGGTGCTCTTCAACGCCTATCAGGGCCTGCCGTTACCCGTATTGTTGATGTTACTCCTCGCGACCTTGTTCTGGGTCATCGCCGAGCATACCGCCTTCGGCCGCCAGCTCTACGCCATCGGCGGCAACCGCGACGCGGCCTTCTATGCCGGCGTGCCGATCACCAAGCGTCTCATCGCCATCTTCACCATCATGGGCGCGGTCTCGGCCCTGGCGGGCGTGGTGCTGACGGCCCGCGTGGGCGCCGCGTCCTCGGATGCGGGCAAGATGCTGGAGCTGGACGCCATCGCCGCCGCCGTCATCGGAGGCACGTCCTTGCTGGGCGGTCGCGGCCGGGTCTGGGGCGCCATCCTGGGAGCCACGGTCATGGCGTCGTTGGACAATGGCATGAGCCTGATGAATACGGAAGCGTTCTGGCAGCCCATCATCAAGGGCGCCATCCTGGTAGCCGCGGTGACTGCGGACTTGCAGTGGCGGCATCGGAAATAGGGCGATCGGAATCTTCGAGACGACTCTTTTCGCCATGGAAGTTGTTTATTGCTTCACCTGGATTTTCATGTTAAATTTAGAGAGAAATGCAAATCACCAGCGCCACCATCCACCAAAAAGTGGCAGCCAACCGGGAAACCTTGCTTGGGTTTGGCATTAAAAAAATGGGCCTTTTCGGCTCTTATAGCAGAAACCAACAGAAAAAAAATAGTGATGTGGATATCCTGGTCGAATTCGGCAAAGGGGAAAAAAATGCGGATAACTTTCTGAATCTCGCTTTCTATTTGGAAGAAATTCTGAAAAAAAAAGTAGACTTGCTGACCCCGAGCTCAATGACTTCGGCCATGAAACGCAGGGTGTTGGCCGAGGTGGATTATTTCCAACTTTGATCGGGATTATTTGGAGCATATCCTAGCGGAGTGCGCCTTTCTCCTCAAAGAATCTGCAAAAACCAATTCCGTGGACTTTTCGCGGAGCGAAGTTTTAAAGCGAGCGTTCTCCCGAAGCCTGGAAATCATCGGAGAGGCCTCGAAGAAATTATCCTCTGAATTCAAACGTGAAAACGCCTCAGTGGACTGGAAAAAAATTTCCGGGATGCGCGACAAGATCATCCACGACTACCTTGGGGTGGATTATGATTTGGTGTGGGATGTGGTCCGCAGCAAAATACCCGAGCTGAAAACCCAGGTGAAAAAGCTTATCGCCGAAACGGAATAAAACCGATTTCATTTCGGCCTCGCCATCCGGGAACTCCCGAAACCCGCGTCTTACAATTCTATGATTTTCCCAGTGCGGAGCCCGACGCCTGCGTCTCCTCCGCGATCCGTGATTATCTTTCCCGGCTATCCCTGACCGGAATGCGAACCATGCTGCTTTACAATACCCTGAGCGCCATCCAACGCGCCAAACTGATCGATGCGGCGGGACGAGCCCGCATCACCCTATCGTTCTATAAATACCATCGCCTCGAGGACCCGCAAGCTTTCCGGGACGAACTGTATGTCGCCTGGGAGAAGCTCGATGTGCTGGGACGGATCTATGTCGCGCAGGAAGGCATCAATGCCCAGCTCTCGGTCCCGGCCGATCATTTCCAGGCCCTGAAGGATCATCTGGACGGCTTCCCGTTCCTAAAAGGGATCCGCTTGAACGTCGCGGTGGAGCAGCACGACAAGTCCTTCCTGAAATTGAAAATCAAGGTCCGGAAGAAAATCGTGGCCGACGGCATCGAGGACGAAAGCTTCGATGCGAGCAGAATGGGAATCCATCTCCGGGCCAAGGCCTTCAATGCCATCCTCGCCGAGCCGGATACCTTGCTGGTGGACATGCGGAACCATTTCGAGAGCGAGATCGGGCACTTCCAGGGCGCGCTCAAACCCGACGTGGACACCTTCCGCGAGAGCCTCGGGATGATTGCGGAGGATTTGCAGGCGCATAAGGAGGACCGCAAGGTGGTGATGTATTGCACCGGCGGCATCCGCTGCGAAAAGGCCAGCGCGTATTTCAAGCATAAGGGATTCCAAAATGTCTTCCAGTTGGAAGGCGGCATCATCGAGTACCTGCGCCAGGTGAAGGCGGAGGGATTGGAGAATAAATTCCTGGGAAAGAATTTCGTCTTCGATCACCGCATGGCGGAAAAGATCTCGGAGGATATCGTATCGGCTTGCCATCTCTGCGGCGCTCCCAGCGACACCTATACCAACTGCCGGAACAATGCCTGCAACCTGCTCTTTATCCAGTGCCGGGGCTGTTCGGAAAAGCTGGAGGGCTGCTGCTCGGAAAGCTGCCGCGGCATAGCGGCCCTGCCCTACGAGGCGCAGAAGCGGCTGCGCAAGGGGCACGGGGCCTTGGTGAAGTATTTCCGGCGGGTGCGGAAGCCGGATACAATCGGTGAGGAAACCCTGCCGATTAAGGAAGCCTGACAACCCGATTTCACGGTGGAACCTTCCCATTGGACTTCCCCGAGAAAGCGATTAAATAGGGGTCCGTCCGATCGGTTCGAATAACCAATCCCCCAACCCCGGGAGCTCCATGACTAAAGTCAATCCTTTCCTCGCCGCATGCTTATTGGCCTTGTTCACCTTGACCCAAGCGGCCCCCAAACCGGCATCGAAGCCGACGGGCCCCAAGGTCCTAATCCGACCCATGGAAGGCAATGCCTCGCAATTCGAGGTCCAGTACAATCCCAAGGAAATCTCCATCGACAAGTCCGTGTCCTGGCAAAAGCATAAAGGCGGTTCGGATGACGCGCCCACCTTGGAATTCAGCTCCGCCGATCCCAAGACCTTGGAAGTTACCCTTTTGTTCGACACCTTCGCCTCCAAGGAAGATGTCCGCGACAAATACATCTCCCGCTTGGAAGACCTCGCAAAGGTCGTGGACGAACTGCGGCGCCCGCCGATGATCGAATTCATTTGGGGAAGCGCCTTTCCCGTTTTCAAGGGCGTCATCGAGGACCTCAATGTCAGATACACGATGTTCCTGCCGGACGGCACGCCTTGCCGTGCCACCGTAACCATCCATATGAAACAGGCCGCCAAAGCGATGGATGCCAACGAGCCTGGCGGCCACTGCCATGACAAGCTCCTGGATGGCGATGAAGAGGGCGTCGATTGCGGAGGCTCCTGCTTGTTGCGGTGCTCTGCACAAGGTCAATGATATAATAGAGCATGATTTCCCTGACCTTGACCCATACCGCGGAATATGCCCTCCGGGCGATGACGCAATTGGCCCTAGCGCCAGCGGGCGCCTCCGTGGGCGCGGGCGAACTCTCGGAAAAGACCGGCGTGCCCGTCCATTACCTATCCAAGATCATGCGCCGCATGGTTGCCGCCGGCCTGGTGGATTCCGCCAAGGGCCATGGCGGCGGCTTCCGCATTTCCAAACCGCTCGGCAGCATTTCCTATCTCGATATCCTGGAGGTGGCGGGCTACGAGACCGAAAAGAGCGACTGCGTATTCGGCTGGGGCGCCTGCCGCAGCGATAAGCCCTGCCCCATGCACCATTCCTGGACGACCCTGAACGAAGGGTTCGTGGCCTGGGCACGCTCGACCACCTTGGCCGCCGTGAAGCGCCAGGAGAGGATCAACATCCTGACCGCGGGGCCGGATACGAAGAGACGCGGGCCCAAATGAATCTATCGCTTGTCAGCGAAATGAATCTATCGCTTGGCAGCGCCCAGCACCGCTAGGAATTCCTGGGTCAGGGTTGCGGTTTCCACCGTCCCTTCATGCCTTTTCACCATTCGCCCCTGCTCATCCAGAATGACGATGACCGCATCATGCTCCATGCCGCCCTTCGCCTGCGAGCGTCGATAGGATACGCCCAGGGCCATAGCCAACTCGCGGGTATCGTCTTCCTTCCCCCGCAATAGGGTCCAGCGCTCCGGCGACAAGGACATCCGCTGGCGGAAAGCGGCCAGGGATTCCGCATCGTCCCGCCCGGGATCCAGGGTAACGAGCACGATACTTCCCCACTTTCCCCAATCCGCCGGCAGGGAGGCTTCCAGGCCTTTCAGGTTCGCGAGGACCATGGGGCAGCTCGATTCGCAATGGCTGAAGAAAAGAGTGAGCACGCGGGCCTTGCCACGCAGGTTCTCCAGCCGCAGCTTGCCTCCGGTATCGGTCGTCCAATCGGATTTCATCTGGTATAAGGAGGAATCGGGCAAAGGGGTTTGGGCCGCGGACGGGATCTTGTCCGGGGCCGCGGACGCATGACCCGCAATCGGGAAAACGAGCACGAGCGCGAGCATCAGAAAGCAGGCGGGGAAACAGCGAAAGCATGACATCGTCAATCTCCTTGGGCGCAGCGGAATCCGAGGGATCCCACCGAAAAAACAGGCTTGAGGCTGGAGCGGAACGAGAAGCGCATGAAGGTGGCATAGTCCACGCCATCTGCCGTGGCCTGGCCCGCGCCGCCGCAGAAAAAGGCATCGGCCTTGCCTTGGTTGGCGCCGGATCTCGATGGGCCGCCGGCATTGAAATCGGAAGTCCATTCCCAGATCTTCCCATGGAGGTCATGGATCCCATAGGCATTGAGCGAACCTTTCCCGATGAACTTGCCATGGGAATCCGGCTTCGCATACCAGTCGAGAATTCCGGAGACATAACCGGATGAATCCATGCCCGCCGGAACGGCCGTGGCGGCAGCTTCCCATTCCGGCGTGGAGGGCAGCCGCTTCCCGGCCTCGGCGCAATAGGCCTTCGCGGCGAACCAGGAAACCTCGGTCACCGGATCCCCGATCCGATCGGAAGGCGGACGGAAATCGGCCGACCAGGAATTCAGGTAGAGCGAGTCCGCGAACAGGGGCTTGATCCGCGACTTCGCATATTCCGGATTTTTCCGGACGAAAGCGAGGAATTCCCGGACCGTCACCGGATGCCGATCCAACCGGAACGGTTTCACCATAGTGCTTTCACGCACCCCGGCATTGCGGAAGGGGAAACGATAGAGGGTGCCGGGAACCTCCGCCATGCCCGCACCAGCCGTTTCCGCGATCGCCCCCGATGACGCCCGCGAAAGGAGCGCCATGGCCAAGAGCAAGGCCAAGGACTTCCCGATCATTTCACCGCATTCACTTCTTCCACGCTGACATCGCCGCCGCCGTTTCCGAAACTGCTCCGGACATAGGTGAGGACCGAGGCGATGGTCGCCGCATCCAGGTTCAACTTGGGCATGACGCCATTGAACTTGACGCCCTTGACGGTGACTTCGCCGGTCAACCCGTTCTTGAGGATCCCGATCGCGCGCTTTTTGTCCGCCATCAGGAAATCGGATTTCGCGAGAGGCGGGAAGGCTCCGGCCAGGCCTTGGCCTTGGGGTTGGTGGCAGGCCGCGCAAACCTCGGTGAAGGTCCGGGCTCCTTTTTCCAGCATCTGGACGCGAGTGAGCTTTACGTTGGAGGCGACGGGCGCTCCGTCCCCGACGGTCTGGATGGCGCCGCCTTCGGGACGATACACATCGTCATTCTGTTTTCCGGAGTAGATTTCCTTGTTCTCGTCCCCCGTAACCTTGAGCATACCCAGGGATCCCTTGTTGAAGGTCCTGAAAATGGAATGATCCACCAGGAGATAGGTGCTGGGCACGTCCGCCTTGAATTCCACGATGGAGGCGCCTCCGGATGGGACCAAGGTGGTCTGCACATTGAACTGGTTGGGCATGGTGCCGCCCTCGGTATAGACCTTGTCGAAGATTTCTCCGATCACATGGAAAGAGGAAATCAGGTTCGGCCCCCCGTTGCCGATGAAGATGCGGATGGTCTCGCCCACCTTGGCGGTCAAGGCCTTGTCGCCGGCGATGGCGCCCACCGATCCATTGAAGACCACGTAGTCCGGCTCCTCCTTGATGGCCTTTTCCATGGAGAAGGGTTGCAGCCCTTCGTCCCCGTATTTTCCGGCGGTATAGAACTCGCTTTGCATCACGTAGAATTCCTTGTCCACCTTGGGCAAGGCGACCTTGGGCTGCACGTAGATAAGGCCGTACATGCCGTTCGCGATATGCATGCCCACGGGCGCGGTGGCGCAATGGTAGAGGAACAATCCGGGATTCAAGGCCTTGAAGGAGAACTGCGAGGAATGCCCGGGAGCCGTGACGGAGGCGGCCGCCCCGCCGCCCTGCCCGGATACGGCATGCATATCGATGCTATGCGGCATGCGATTGTCGGGGTGGTTGCTCAGGTGGAACTCCACCTCGTCGCCTTCCCGGATGCGGATGAACTTGCCCGGGACATCGCCGCCGAAGGTCCAGTAAGTGTATTGGACTCCCGGCGAAAGGGTCTTGACCACTTCCTTCACTTCCAGATGGACCGTGACCTTGGTGGGATGGTCGCGCATGATGGGAGGCGGGACGGCCGGGGCGGAGGTCAGAACGGCCTCTTCCGTTCCGGAGAGCACCTCCGGTTTCGCCACGGATTTTTCCTTATCGGAATCGCATCCCAACAGGCAAAGGGCGGCCAGGGCGGCCGATGCCACCAGGAGCCGCATGCGAACGTCGCGGATATCGGACATTACCAGAGTATTCATACAGTTCCTCATTTTTTTCGAGTGGATTTTCGGGTGGATATCGATTGATGCTCGCATGGCTAGAAATTGAACGTGGGCATGAAGTATAGGAAATAGCCCGGTTGGGAATCCTGATTCAGCGCCAAGGCCGCCGCAGGCAGGAAGGCGGCATCCTTGCCCGGAAGGAAGAGGGCGGCGCCGCATACGATATCGGACTTCGCATAGATCCCGAGGTGGAGTTCCAAATCCGCTTCCTGGCCATACGGGTCATCCAATCCGGAAGGCGCGTTCTGGGGCAGGAAGAAATGGTATTGGGGTTTGAGGGTAACCCGTGGGGTACCGGTAGGACCGGGCAGGAGGGGGATGTCCGCATCCAGACGCAAATCCATGACGCCATAGCCGGGATTGACGGCGAAATAATCCATCCAGCCGTAATAGGCATGCGCGAAATAGTAACTTGCCCGATACGCGGTCGAGTTGCCGTCCGAAGGTTTGTCGTCGCCGCTCATGATATCGAACCCGGCATTCACCTTATTCGCACCGGCTATCATCCCTATGCGCGTCGCCACTTGGAAAGCGGCGCTGGTCAGGTCGCGGCCGGCTCTCACCTCTCCACCCTGCCAGATGAATTCCTCTTCATAAGTGAAAGCGCCCAGCCTTCCCGCAGCTCTTTCACCCAGATAGACGAGATCGTAATTCTGCGATGCCAAGCCCCCATAAACGCCCGAGAGCCTGGATTGATCGTAAAAGAGGAAGGCGTCCACTTGGTGGTTGGCCGTGAGCTGGTGGTTATAATAAAGCCCGGTCAGCAAGAGGCGATCATCCACGGCCTTGTCCGTGGAGTCCCGGACCAGGAAAGCGACCCCGGTCAGGTTTCCCGGCTGGATATTATAGTTGCAGGACGCGCCGTCAAAGGATCGGGAAGTGGGACTCCATTCCAAAGTGCTCAGGAAACGCCCCGAGCCCAAGGACATTTTTTGCCTTCCGATGGCCGCCGTCACGGGACCTTCCGTAACCGTCACGTAACCCTGCAACAAATCCAGGCCCTTGCTATTGCCTATGGAAGCCCCCGCAGGGTTGGTGGCTGGAGTGGAAGGCTCCGAGCCGAAAAAGCGCGTATCCTGGATCTCGAATTTGATCCCGACCTTCTCCGACGGGGCCGCGGTGAATCCCAAACGCGAACGCATCTGGGTATTCAGGAAAGCCTGGTTGGACGACGCATCCTTCACGGCCTTTTGATCGTACTCGGTGCGCAAGCGCTCCTGGCCATACAACGAAGCCGGAGCCGGTGCGAACGGAGATTCGGCGGGAGGCATTGCCAGGGTGAGAGACGTGGAAAGGAGGAGCGTAAGGAATGGGATATTCAGAGACGATATCATTTGGTTTCCCGTGTTTATGGATTCGCCAAGGCTGACCCTTTTAAGGAAAGCAAGGATCAGGGAAAGCAAGAACCAGTCCAACCTTCAAAGCCATTCCTCCCCCATCCATTTGACCATAATTAGTCAATTGCCCCCGAAGACCCTGGTTCAGCGCATTCTCAATGGATGAATATATCCATTAATGCCTGTCGACCTGACAAGTTTACTGCCATTTTGACAAGATGCCTGCGCTTCCGAATTCCTAAATTCCCGATATGGAAGCCAAGGTTGGACGCCATCCGCTCCTCTATCAGATCAACACCCGCATCCTGTTGACGGAGCTTTCCCGGACCTTGCGCCGTCCCGCCACCTTAGATGACGTCTCCGATGCCTTCTTGGACGAGATGCGTGCGAAGGGTTTCCGATGGCTCTGGTTCATGGGACTTTGGCAGACCGGTGAGGCCGCCCGCGCGGTATCGCTAGCCAACCCGGACCTCAGGCAAGCATACTCCCTAGCGCTTCCGGATTTCCGGGACGAGGATATCTGCGGCTCTCCCTTCGCGATCAAGGCCTATCAGGCTCACTCCGACTTCGGGGGCAACGAAGCCCTGGTGCGACTGCGGGAACGCATGTCCCGGCGCGGACTCAAGCTCTTGGCGGACTTCGTGATCAACCATTGCGCTCCCGATCATCCTTGGGTGGCGACCCATCCGGAATATTTCATCCGCGGCGACGAGGACGATCTCGCGCGCGAACCCGGGAATTGGGCGCGGCTTTCACCCGGAGACGGCCAGGCGGAAACCATCCTGGCTTTCGGACGCGATCCGTATTTTCCGGGCTGGTCCGACACCTTGCAGTTCAATCTCCGCCATGCGGGCTGCCGCGCGGCCATGGCCGACGCCCTGCTGGATATCGCCGGGCTCTGCGACGGCGTCCGCTGCGACATGGCCATGCTGGCGCAACCCGATATCTTCCTGGAAACCTGGGGAGTTCGCGCCCTGCCCAACGACGGCACGGCGCCTGCGGGAGGGCCCTTCTGGAACGGGGCCATCGCGAGAGTGAAGTCGGATCATCCGCATTTCCTGTTCGTCGCCGAAGTCTATTGGGATCGCGAATGGGAACTGCAACAGGAAGGGTTCGATTATACCTATGACAAGCGTTTGTATGATCGGTTGAAGGCGGGATCGGGACGGGCCGTGCGCGAGCATCTCCTGGCCGATCCCGATTTCCGGAATCGTTCCCTGCGCTTCCTGGAAAACCACGACGAGTCCAGGGCCGCGGAAATCTTTCCCGATGCCATGCATCGCGCCGCCGCCGTGATCGCTTTTTTCGTGCCCGGGTTGCGGCTCTTCCATGATGGCGAATTCCCCGGTCGACGCATCCATGCCTCCGTGCATCTGCGCCGCCGCCCCGATGAAGCCGCGCATCCCGAATGGGAAAGGTTCTACGCGTGCCTCCTCCACTGCCTGCGCATGAATGAAATCCGGGACGGTCTTTGGAGTCCGGCCCAGTTGCTGCCCGCCAGCGAGGACAATCCCTCCTGGGATCAATTCGTGGCCTTCACTTGGCGCAAGCAGGAGGGGAGCGCCGTCCTGGCCGTCGTCAATTACGGGCCGCATCGCGGCCAATGTTTCACCCGGTTCGACACCGAAGATCTCGGTCCCGGGAAAATCCGCCTGCGGGACTTGCTCAGCGACGCGACCTATGCCTATGAAACCTCGGAGCTGGCCCTTCGGGGCGTGTATTTCGATATGCCCGGTTGGGGATATCATTTGTTCGAGACCGGGGCCTAGGCCTAATCCAGCTTTCAAAGAGGGGGATTCAGGTCAGTCGGATTTCAACCCGCCATGGAGAGCCGAAAAAAAGCGGCCACCTTCTCTCAATAACCCCGAATCGCTTTTGCATTCCATCCGCAGGCTCCTGACCGAGAGATCAATGCCCGAGGCCTCCGCGCGTGCGAACTTTCCATCCTTGATATCAATGTCATGCACGATTTCGCCCAGCGCCTTCAAGGCGGGATCTTGGATCAACCCGAAGGCTTTAAGCAAGGTCTCAAAAGTACAGTCCTCGCCATGGTGGCCGAACTCGGCTTCGTCCATGTCGAATGGGATCCCGGGTACGTCCAGGGATTTGGCGCTCCCGGCCACCACGAATCGGAACCGCGCCTTGGGATCGATAAAGGTGCGGATAAGCCAGGCGGAGGCCAATCTGTCCACGTGCATGTTTTTCCGCGTGACCCAGGTTTTGCCTTGATAGGCTTTGCGCTCCCGCTTACCGGGAGACTGGACGGCCTTTGATTGTCCAGCGGATCGGGATATCAATTCCCGCTGCGCGGATTCCAAGGCTTGCCGCGCTTCCTCACCCTGGCGGGTGGGGAAAAAATCCGTCTTCCGGATTTCCGACCAACGTTCCTGCAGGGCTTGCAGGGATTCCAGGAGTTCACGAGACCTTTCACCGGATGGATCTTTGGCCCTGGCTTTAGCGCTGGACTTGGACCTGCCCTCGCCCTTTATTTTCAATCGTAATCCCGCCAGTTTTTCCATCACCTCCCCGTAATCGCTTTTCCGCAGCGCCTGAAACTGTTGGATGATGTCCTGATGATCCTGGGACGTCAAGGCATGGGCTTGCATCAGCATGGCCTGTCCGCCCCCATCCAAAATGGTTTTCCGGATCCAGGCGAAATCCTCCTCCGATTCCGCATTGGAGGGCAGGACATAGGCGCTGTTCTTGAGGTTCACGGCGCCCAGCTTCTGCAACCGCCGCCAAATCTTGACCCGCAGATTCGATAGGGAGGCGGGCAGCTCGAACAAGAGCAAGGCCCATCCGGGCTGCTTGGCATTCATTTCCTTTTCTCCATGCACCTAAATTCCTTGCACCTAATTTGGATTGTAATGCTTGTTTTTATGGAATGTAATACTTATTTCATCCCTGGTTTCCATATGACTTCCCAATCGCCATCCGTCGAGCAGGCCGAGGATATCCAACTCCGCGAGTATACCCTGCGCCAACTGCTCTGGTATTTCCTCAGGCTGGGCGCCTTCGGCTTCGGAGGTCCCATCGCGCTCATCGGTTATATGGAGCGGGATCTGGTCGAAGCGCGCCGCTGGATCAGCAAGGAGCAGTACCTCCGGGGATTGGCCCTGGCCCAGTTGGCCCCCGGTCCCTTGGCCGCCCAACTCGCCAAATATATCGGTTATCTGAAAGGCCGCAGCCTGGGCGCGGCCCTGGCCGGCTTCGCTTTCGTCCTGCCCTCCTTCCTGATGGTCCTGGCCTTGGGCTGGCTCTACGTCCATTTCGGAGGCTTGTCCTGGATGCAATCCGCCTTCTACGGCATCGGCGCCGCCGTCATCGGCATCATCGTGAAATCGGCCCATAAGCTCATCAAGATGACCCTCAAGAAAAGCCCCTTAGGCAGTGTCAATAAATAACATTTACAGTTTATTTTGATTATTGTAAATTT